>JAFAEH010000032.1 GCA_023424135.1 Actinomycetes bacterium
GCCCGGGCGCGCGCGTGCGGCACGCGCAGGACGGCCTGCAGGGCCACCGGGTCGGCCGCCGCGACGTCCTGCGGGTGCGGGTAGGCGGTCAGGCCGGACGCGTGCGGACGTCCGTACGCGGCCGCGAGCCGGGCACCCGTCGTGCGCCCGGCGTGCAGCGTGACCTGCTGCGTCAGGACCGCCTGGACGGCGGCCTCGAAGCCGTCCGGGTGCCCCGGGACGCGCAGGTGCGGGCGGGCCGAGAGCAGCGGGCCGAGCACCGCGTCGTCGCCGAGCGCGTCGTGCACGGCCGTGAGGTCGTCGCCCAGGCCGAACCACCGGGCCGCCAGCTCCCCGGCCGCCGCGTCGGTCAGGTCCCCGTGCACGCGGGCGCCCGTCGCGTCGAGGTGGGCGACGACGAGCACGGCCCCGGCGCCCGTGCCGACGAGCCTGCGCACCGTGCCGGCCTCGACGTCGACGTCCTCGACGCCGGGGACGGCGCGCGCGGCCAGCGAGGCGAGCATCGGGGCGGCGTCGAGGGGCACACGGTCACGCTACCGACGCGCGGTGACGCCGCTCCGGGCGCGCCGGGCACCACGGCAAGGTCAAGACGGTGTGATCTTTTGGTCGTGCGCCCGAGATGCGCAGGCAACACGACAGTGCCATGCTCGACCCGGTAGCCGGCCGCGGGCACTCCTCGCGACCGGCCAGTCGCGGGTCACGACCTTTCACGTCACGTCCGCACCGCCAGGGTCCGGCGAGAGCCGGACCGGTCCTCCGGGACCAGGGAGCCCGCCACGCCTCGTGCCGGCGAGACGGCTCTTGCGCGCAGGTCCCGCCCCTCGACGGGGGGCGGGACCGCGTGCTGTCGGGGGTGCCGCACCCGCTGACCGCCGCACGACCGCTCGGGCCCCGCGGGCCCGGGCCGCGCACGACCGCGGGGCACGACCTCACGCCGGGGCTGGTCGGTGCGTCGTGGTGTCGTGGGCACGCACGACGCGTGTCGGTGGTCGGGGAGAGGATGCACGGGTGGCGACGACGTACACGGTGGTGGACTCACCGATCGGTCCGCTCGCGGTCGCGGTGACCGACGGTGCGGTGACGGACGTGCGCTTCCCGCGCGCCGACGGCTCGGCGGCGACGGACGACCTGGGCGAGCGCACCGACCCGGCGGACGAGCCGCTGCTCGCCGAGGCCGTGCGGCAGCTCACGGCGTACTTCGCGGGTGAGCTGCGGGAGTTCACCCTGCCGCTGCGCTACCGCGGGAGCCCGTTCCAGCAGCGCGTGTGGGACGGGCTGCGGGCGTTGCCCTACGGCACGACCACGACGTACGGCGCGCTCGCCGCCGCGGTCGGGCTGGACCCGCGCACGGCGTCGCGCGCCGTCGGCGCCGCGAACGGCGCCAACCGCATACCCGTCGTCGTGCCGTGCCACCGCGTCATCGGCGCCGACGGCACCCTCACCGGGTTCGGGGGCGGGATCGAGCGCAAGCGTGAGCTGCTGGACCTCGAGGCGTGGGTCGCCGCGGGCGCGGGGACGCTGTTCTGAGCGCCCCGTCCGGGGCCCGACGAGGGGGAACGATGACGGTCATGGTCGCGCTGCTGCGGGGGGTCAACGTCGGGGGTACCGGCAAGGTCCCGATGGCCGACCTGCGCCGCGTCGTCGCCGACGCGGGGTACGACGACGTACGCACCTACCTCAACAGCGGCAACGTGGTGCTGCGCGCCCCCGGCGACGACGGCGAACAGGTCGCGCAGACGCTGCAGGCCGCGTGCGCGCAGGCGTTCCCGTCACGGCCCGACGTCGTCGTGCGCACACGCGAGGAGCTGCACGCCGTCGTGGCCGCGAACCCGTTCCTCGACCGCGACGACGACCCGACGCACCATCACGTGCTGTTCCTCGCGGGCACCGCCGCGGCCCGCGTGCCGGACGTCGCCGTCGTCGCCCCCGAGGACCTGGCGGCATCCGGACGCGAGCTGTACCTGCACCTGCCGCACGGGCTGGGACGCAGCAGGCTCGCGGCGCGCCTGTCCGGGGCGAAGGACCCCCGCGGCACCGCCCGCAACTGGCGCACCGTGACCGCTCTGGCGGCGCTCGCCGACGACGTCGACGCACGGTCGCGGGACTGAGACTGGACCACCCCGGCGTCCGGCGGCGTGCTCGTCCTCCCCGCGTGCCGCCCCCGGCGCGGGCGCGGTGCTCGTCCGTGCTGCGCTCGACGCACGTGCGTCGAGCCTGACGTGGGTGCCGGGGGAGCGGGCCCCGGGATGCGGGTGGGCGGTACGGGTGTCACGGTGGCGGGACGCACGACACGACGAGGACCGGCGACCGACGACGGCGCAAGGCCGACGGCTGCACCAGAGGTCGTCCTGGACCCCGCGGCGTGAACCGCTGACCGCCAGGAGGCGCGCATGAGGGTGGTGGTGGTCGGCGCCAGCGGCAACGTCGGGACGGCGGTGCTGCGGCGGCTGCGGGTGGACGGCACGGTCACGTCCGTCGTCGCGGTCGCGCGGCGCACCCCGCGGCGCCCGCCGCCGGCGCCGTACGACGTCGCGACGTGGGTGGCGTGCGACGTGGGCGCGGACGGCCCGGACGAGGACGTCGTGGGCCCGCTCGCGCGCGCGTTCGCCGGTGCCGATGCCGTCGTGCACCTCGCGTGGGCGATCCAGCCGAGCCATGACCGGGCGCGGCTGCGCGCGACGAACGTCGACGGCGCGCGGCGTGTGCTGGACGCGGCGGGGCACGCCGGTGTGCCGCACGTCGTCGTCGTGTCGTCCGTCGGTGCGTACACGCCCTCGCCCGGTGACGATCCGCGTGACGAGTCGTGGCCGACGGGTGGCGTCCCGACGTCGTCGTACTCGGTGGACAAGGTCGCGGTCGAGCGGCTGCTCGACCGCGCGCAGGAGGAGACGGCGCTCGTCGTCGCGCGGCTGCGACCCGCCCTGGTGTTCCAGCGGGACGCGGGCCACGAGATCGCGCGCCACTTCCTCGGCCCGCTCGTCCCGGCACGCGTCCTCGGCGGGCGGGTCCCCGTGCTGCCGTGGCCCCGCGGGCTGCGCCTGCAGGCCGTGCACGCCGACGACGTCGCCGAGGCGGTGCGGGAGGCCGTCGTGCGGCAGGTCCGCGGGGCGTTCAACCTCGCGGCCGACGGGGTCGCGCGCGGTCCGGACG
>JAFAEH010000051.1 GCA_023424135.1 Actinomycetes bacterium
ACCCACGGCCGCGCAGCAGCGCGGGCTCCGCGACGACCGCGACGTGCGCGAACGCGGCCGCGAGCGTCGCGACCTCCGCGCGGGCCAGCGCGAGCGGCGGGCGGTCCGCGCAGTTCGCGAGCAGGACGCCGCCGGGCCGCAGCACGCGGGCGACCTCACGGGCGGCCTGCAGGGTCGTCAGGTGCTCGGGCGTCCGGTCGCCGGCGAAGACGTCGCGCACGACGGCGTCGAACGACCCCGGCGCGAGACGGCCCAGCTCGGTGCGTGCCTCGCCCGCGCGCACGCGCAGCCGGGGTGCGCGCGGCAGGTCGAACCACTCGCGTGCGAGCCGGACGAGGTCCTCGTCCAGCTCGACGACGAGCTGGCGCGCACCCGGGTACCGGTGGGCGAGCGCCCGGGGCAGTGCGCACCCGCCGCCGCCGAGGTGCAGGGCCGCCAGGTCCGGGCGGCGCGCCGCGAGCGTGTCGAGCACCGCCCCCATCTGCTGCATGTACTCGAAGTCGAGCAGCCCCGGGTCGTCGAGGTCGACGAACGA
The DNA here is from genome assembly GCA_023424135.1 of Actinomycetes bacterium. Taxonomy (GTDB): domain Bacteria; phylum Actinomycetota; class Actinomycetes; order Actinomycetales; family Cellulomonadaceae; genus Cellulomonas. Next base: position 536 of record JAFAEH010000051.1, read on the forward strand.
GCTGGGCACGCCGTTGACGAGCAGCGTGGCGGCGCGGGGACGCCCGGGCTCGCGGACCACCTCGACCGTGCCCGTCGACGTGCGCACGGGCCCGTCGGGCCACGTCGAGGACGACGGGGCCGACCGGGATGTCGGTGGTCGGCGGGAGGATGCGTCGCGTCGGCGGGATGCCACCAGGCAACGCTACGTCGTGGGAGGTCCGGGGATGTCACGGGACGTCGGCGGTGACCTGCGGCGAGGCGTGGGGGATTGACGCAGTCGAACAGGTGTTCGAAGATGAGGTGGGCGGGTGGACCGCCGGTGACGGAGGTGAGGGCGATGGGCGAGCGGGTCGACGTGCTGCGCGACGCGGCGGTGCCGCCGCAGAGCGCCGAGCTGCTGGGGCGGGCGGACGCCGAGCTGATCGCCGCGCAGTTCTCGGGGGAGCCGTGGGAGATGTTCTCCCACGCCCACCTCGCGGCGCTGCGCGCGGGCGCCGCGCTCGTCGCCGCACGTGGTCGGCCGACCGGGCGCGGGGCGCCGCGCACCGTCTGGGGCATGCTCGACGTCGTCGCACCCGAGCTGCACGTGCTCTCGGCGCTCTTCGCGCAGTCGGCGACGCTGCGCTCCGCCGTCGACGCCGGCCGTTTCGAGCTGGTGACGGCGGCGCGCGCCGAGCGCGCGCTGTGCGCGGCGGAGGATCTCGTCGACGCGGTCAGGGACGCGATGACGGGGGTGGGGGCGTCGGCCGGGGGCTTGGTCGCGGTCGCCAGCAGGTGAATCCTCGCGGGACACGCCGGGCGCGGTGGCGGGCAGGGCCGTCCGTGCCGCATGATGATCGCCCTGCCGGACGGACGCTCGACTACCACCTTGGTGCCAGCCGATCTATCCTGAGGCGACACAGTCCATTGGAGTGCGACGGGGGTCGGGATGCCACTCTCCGAGTACGAGCAGCGCGTGCTGGAGCAGATGGAGCGCCAGCTCACGTCCGACGACCCTCGGCTCGCGAACACGCTGACGCGACGAGGCGGTCGTCGACCCGTCACGCGGTACGTCGTGGCGGGCGCCGGAGCCGTCGTCGGGCTGCTGCTGCTCGTCGTCGGCGCCGCCACGTCACGTGCCTGGCTCGGTGCGATCGGGTTCGTCGTCATGTTCGGCGCCGTCGCGTTCGCGTTCGCGGCGCCGCGAACGCGCCAGGACGGTCCGCAGGGCACCGTCGCCCCGGACGGCACCGTCCGGCGCCCGGCGCGCGGCCGGTCCGCGTCCTCGAAGCAGGGCTTCATGGCCCGGCTCGAGGAGCGCTGGGACCGCCGCCGCGACGACGGCCGCTGAGCTCATCCACGACGACGGCCGCTGAGCCCAGCCTCGACGAGGCCCGCTGAGCCCAGCCTCGACGAGGCCCGCTGAGTCCAGCCTCGACGAGGCCCGCTGAGTCCAGCCTCGACGGCTGCCGTTGACTGCGGCCGTGACGACGGGCGTCGAACGCGGCCGCGACGGACACCGCGCGGCTGCGGGCTCCTCAGCCGACGGGTTCCGGGGTCCTGGCAGGGGCCGCGACGAGGGCGTCGGTCACGCCGCCACGGACCGCCTGGACCCACGCGTCGAGGTCATCGGCGTCGACGGCGTCGGGAGCGGGTGCGTAGCGCTCCTGCTCGACGGCCCGCACGAGGTGCTCGAACGCCGTGAGCGCCGCGCCGTCGAGCGCGCGCCCCCCGCGCGCCGTGAGCGTGCGCTGCACGTCGCGCAGGGCGCCACGCGGGCTGGTCGCGTCGGACCACCGGACGTCGCTCCGGGCGAGCTCGCGACGCAGCGTCGCCCACGCGTGCTCGGGCGACGTCGCGGTGCGGCGACGACGGCGCACCAGGAGCAGCGTGAGCGCGGTGCCCGCCGCCACGACGACGGCGGCGACCGCCAGGACGACCGCGAGCCACGAGGTCCTCGCAGCGTCGTCGGTGGCCGTCCCGGGAACCTGCGCCGGTGCGGTCGCCGGGTCCGTGGGGACCTGTCCGGGCAGGCCACCGATCAGCTCCTCGTCCGGTACCGAGCCGGGTGCCGAGATGCCCGTGAACGGGTCCGCCCAGCGCGGCGGAGGGCCGCTCTGCGTCGCGGGCGTCGGCTCGAACCGGACCCATCCCAGCCCGTCGAAGTACAGCTCGGGCCATGCGTGCGCCAGGCGCCCGGTCACGACGTAGGTGCCGTCCCCGTCGCGCTCGCCGGGCAGGAAGCCGACACCGACGCGCGCCGGGATGTCCAGCGAGCGCGCCATCATCGTCATCGCGGTGGCGAAGTGCACGCAGTAGCCGCGGCGGTCCTGCAGGAAGTCCCACACGGCGTCCTGGCTGCGTGCGGGTGGCACGCGCGTGTCGTACGTGAAGTTGGCGGCCGACCGCAGCCAGGTCTGCAGCGCGAGCGCCTGCTCGTAGGGGCCGGCGGCGTCGGCCGTGACCTCGGCCGCGACCCGGGCGACGTCGTCGCGGTGGTCGGTGTGCGGGACGGCCGTGTACAGCGCGGCGTCCTGCGGGACGCCCGCCACGGCACCACGCAGGTCGTCCGCGGTGAGCTCCGGGACCTGCACGAGCATGGAGTAGCGCAGCCCCTCGCGGGTCGGGCTGTCTCCGACGACCTCGTCGCGCCGCTCGTCGTAGCCCCAGCCGCCTCCGATCTCGACGGTTCGCGGCAAGGTACTGACGGGCAGGCGTCGCTCGCGCAGCGAGTCCACCACGACCTCGACCTGGGCGAGCGCGCCGGCCCGCGCGTCGGGGGACGTCCCCCGCAGGGCGGGGTCGGACGCCAGGAGCAGTGCCGCGTCCCAGGCGTCGAGCGTGTCGGACTCGGCGCGCTCCCACAGCCGGCCGTCGAAGGTCGCGAGCGTGAACGCCCGCAGCGGGCCGACGAGGCGCGCGTCGACCGCGGGGGTCGCGGGAAGGCTCGGTGTCGTGGTCGAGCCGACCGCCGCGGCCGCGTCGTCGGCCGTGGCCTCGTCCTGCGAGGGCTCGTCCTGCGCGGCCTCGTCCGGCGGTGCGTCGTCCGGTGCCGTGGGGTCGACGACCGTGTACCGCAGGACGACCTGCGCCGAGCGGCTCCCGAGGCTGTCGCGCAGGTCCAGGTCGTCGCTGAGCTCGAGGGGGCCGACGGGTGCGTCCCCGAAGGTCGGCAGCGAGACGCTCGCCCACCCAGGTGCGTCCATGAGCGGCGGACCTGCGACGAGGCCGATCGACGCGAGCGTGAGCGCTGCGACAGCGCTGGTGCAGGCACGTCGCAGCCGGCCGGCGTGCGCGTGCAGCGGTGCGGCCCCGTACGCGAGGATCGCGAGGTAGGCCACGGCGGACCAGAAGACGGGTGCTGCTCCTGCGGGGAACCCCAGCACGACGGCGGGCACCCACAGCGCGACCAGCGGCAGACCGGCGACGGCCGGCACCCGCAGCGCGAGGACCGCGGCGTCCACGAGCAGCAGCACGGCGAGCGCGCCCGTGACGAGCAGCATCTCGCCCGCGCGCACATCGGGCATCGGCACGTAGGACTCGGCGACGACCGCGGCTCCCTGCTGCCACGTGGCCCAGGCGCGACGCACCGCGTCGAGGTCGGGCAGGAACTGCGGACGCCCGGGCGGTGCGCCGTACCGCAGGACCAGGCCGACGAGCGCGACGAGGGTGCCGACGACGGTCGGCGCCCACCACGCGCGCGTCACGGCGCGGGTCAGCGCGGCCGCCGTCGCCACGACGAGCACGGCGACGCACGCCACCAGGAACCAGCGGCGCCCGGCGACGAGCCCGGTCAGTGCGAGCAGCGCGGCCCACGTCGCGGCGACGCTCAGCACCGAGCCGAGCACGGCGCGGGCACCCTGCTCGGGTCCGGCGCTCATCGCACGCTCCCCAGCAGCCGCATCCAGCAGGCCACGAGGTCCTCACCCGTGGTGACGCGGGTTGCACGCCACCCGGCGCGGCGCAGCTCGGTGACCGTGTGCTGCGCGTCGCGCTCGTCACCGGCGTGGCGGCCGTCGGACCGTACGACCGCCCAGCCCTGCGCGCCGTCGACGACGTGGGCGAGCGCACCGCGACCCGCGGCCGAGAGCGGGCCGAGGACCGCGAGCACGACCTCGCCGGCAGACTGGGAGGTGTCGAGCATGCGCACGGACTCGATCAGCGTGGCCTCGCCGTCGGCCGACGAACGAGGCGGGTCGAGGTCGAGGGTGAGGTCGAGCAGCGCGGCGCGGGCCTCGGGTCCGCTGCGTGCGTGGACGTAGGGCGACGTGCCCCGCCCGGGCCCGGGGCCCGCGGCCGACCCGATGCCGCCGCCGGCCAGGCGCACGGGATGTCCGCTGTCGAGCATCGCGAGCGCCATCGACGCGGCGAGCTCGATGGTCCACTCGGTCGACGTGGCCCGCACCGGCAGGTCCATGAGGACCGAGACGGGTCGCATGCCGGCGCGCTCGTCCGACCGCACGAGCAGCGCGCCGCGCCGCGCGCTCGACGGCCAGTGCACGCGGCGCAGGTCGTCGCCCTCGCGGTAGTCGCGCAGGCTCGCGTCGTCGGTCGACGGGGTGCGTGCGCCCAGCGCGACGCGGTCCGGCTCGCCGACGAGCACGTCGGAGGGGGCGGGCAGGGCGACCACCGCGGGCCACACCGCGAGCTGGGACTCGCCGCCGAGGGTCGTGCGCGAGCGGACCACGCCGAACGTGTCGGTA
>JAFAEH010000242.1 GCA_023424135.1 Actinomycetes bacterium
CCGCCCTCCCGCAGGCGTGCCACCCGTCGTCCTGCCGCCCGGCCCGCCGGACGGGGCGGGCCGGGCGCGCCCCGGGGTCGGGCAGGAGCACCCGGGGCGGTGACGCGGCGGGCAGGGGAGGGCTCGCCGCGGGTCGGTCAGCCGGTCACGAGGCGCAGACCGTAGGCCTGCAGGATCTCGTTGACGGGCTGGAAGTAGGTCGTGCCCCCGAAGGTGCAGTTGCCGGACCCGCCGGACGTCACGCCCTGGGCCTGCGTGCCGGCGACGAGCGAACCGCCGGAGTCGCCGGGCTCGGCGCACACGCTCGTGCGGATGAGCCCGGTCACGGTGCCCTGCGAGTACCGCACGGTGGAGTTGAAGGCCTGGATGGTGCCGCAGCGCCAGCCCGTCGTCGACCCCGAGCGGCACACGTACGCGCCGACCGCGGCCTGCTGCGAACCCGTCACGCGGACCGTGCCGCCGGAGTAGTTGTTGACCAGCCCGCGCGGGGTGTTGCCGGACGCGACCTGCACCCACCCGTAGTCGTTGCCCGGGAACGACGAGCCGCGGAACGTGCCGGACGGCGACGTGGTGCTCGCGCCGGTCGTCCCGCAGTGGCCGGCCGTCACGAACCCGCCCTGGACGGAGAACCCGACCGAGCAGCGCGAGCGCGCGTTGATGTAGTACGCGTTCCCGCCGATGACGTCGATGAGCGTGGACGGCGCCTCGGGGGTCGTCGCGAGGGTCACGGCGTCGGTCGGCAGACCCGCCGCGGCGACGACGGCGGCCGCGGCCGCGGTGTCGGAGCCCACGGCCTCGACGACGAGCGAGTTGGTCGTGACGTCGACGTACCAGGTCGCGACGTCGGCGGGCAGACCCGCTGCGTCGAGGCGTGCGCCGAGCTGCTCGAGCTGCTCGAGCGTGCGGTCGACGGTGACGGTGGTGACCCCGGCGGCGACCGGTCCGCGCACCTTGGACGGTGTCGTGGTCGCGACGTGCACCGTGCCCTCGGCGGGGTCGACCCACGCGCCGGCGTAGGACGAGCCGAGCGCCTGCGTCAGGGTGCGGACCTTCACGGCGGCGTCGGCCTGGAACGCGAGGCGCTCCTTGACCTCGGCCCGCGGGACGGCGAGGTCCCGCACGAGCGCGTCGACGACGGCGTCGGGCACGTCCGCCGAGGTGGCGGCGGCGGGCTGGGCCGAGGTTGCGGCGGACGGCCCCGCGGCGGTGCTGGGAGCGGCGAGCGGTGCGAGCAGCAGCGTGAGCGCGGTGGCGCCGACGGCCGCCGCCCGGCGGGTGCGGACGACTGAGGTGGTCATGGTGGTCCCTCTCGATCGGTGGTGACCGGCAGCGTCACACTAGATCGAGACTCCAGTCATCGCACAGATCGCGCTTGGGTCATATCGCGGTGCGGACAGCGTTGTCCCCGCCGGTCGCACGGTCCCGGGCGGTGCGACCGGCCGACGTGAGGCCGGCGCGTCGCGCGTCGCGCGCCGCCGCCACGAGCCGCGTGCGCAGCTCGGCGGACGCGTCGTCGTGCACTGCGAGCCAGGTCGACCAGGTCAGCGGTGTGCCGCGCAGCCCGACGGTGCGCACGCCGTCCGGGAGCGCCCCGAAGGGCTGCGCCAGCGCGACCGCCGACCCCACCCGCACGAGCTCGACCCCCGTCGCGCGGTCGCACTCGCTCGGCGTCGACGGCGTGAAGCCCGCACGCGCGCACGCGCGGACGAAGCAGTCGGTGAAGCAGCTGTCCCCGGCGCCCTTCACCCAGTGCGCACCGCCCAGCTCGGCGAGCTCCACGTCCCCGCCGCACGGGTGGTCCTCGCGCACCACGACGTGCACCGCGTCCGTCCCGACCAGGCGCCACTGCACACCGGGTGTCGCCGGGGGCAGCGCGTCCCCGCACATCCCCGCGAGCACCGCGTCGTGCTCACCGGCCGAGAGCTCGTCCGCTGCGCGCTGCGCCCCCGCGACCGTGCGCAGCATGGGGAGCGTCCCCCCGAGGGTCAGCCGCCGCACGAACGCGGCGGCCAGCGCCGTGCCCGTCGCCGCCGCACGCAGGGGGCGCGCGGCGTCCTCGACGGCGACCCGGCGCGCGTCGGCGACGAGCGCGTCCATCGCCGGCAGCAGCGTGCGGGCACGGTCGAGGACCAGCCGCCCCAGCGGCGTCGGCCGCACGCCACGGTGGTCGCGTACGAACACGGCGCCGCCGAGCGCCCGGTCGATGCGGGTGAGCTGCGCGCTCAGTGCCGGCTGCGCGATACCGAGCGCCGCGGCGGCCTTGGTGATGCTGCCGAGCGAGGCGACCGTGGCGACGGTGCGCAGGTGCCGGACCTCCAGGTCCATGGCGACAGAGCGTACGGGTGAACGCGGGTCCGTGTCACTGTCGCGCATCACCCTCACGGAGCTTTCATGTGACTGCGGTGCGCCGTCCGGGGTCGAGCCGCGGCGGCTAGCGTGGTCGCCATGGTCCGGGTCGGGGTGGTGCTGCTGCCGCAGGAACGTTGGTCGAGCGCGCGCCACCGGTGGCGGCGCGCCGAGGAGCTCGGGTTCGACCACGCGTGGACGTACGACCACCTGGCGTGGCGCGACCTCGCCGACGAACCCTGGTTCGCGACCGTGCCGCTGCTCGCGGCCGCTGCCGCCGTCACCGAGCGGATCGGGCTCGGCACGTGGGTCGCGTCCCCGAACTTCCGGCACCCCGTGCCCTTCGCGAAGGACGTCATGGGCCTCGACGACGTCTCCGGCGGGCGCTTCGTCCTCGGGCTCGGGTCGGGCGGCGAGGGCTGGGACGCCGGGGTGCTGGGGCCCGCTCCGACGCGCGGCGAACGGACCCGCCGGTTCGCGGAGTTCCTCGACGTGCTCGACGCGCTGCTCACCCAGCCCGTCACCGAGCACGTCGGCGAGTTCTACGAGGCGCACGCCGCCCGCATGGTGCCGGGCACGCTCGCGCGGCCCCGGCCGCCGTTCGTCGTCGCCGCCAACGGGCCGCGCGCGATGGCGCTCGCCGCGCGTCACGGGCAGGGATGGGCGACCTACGGGCCCGGCACGGGTGTCGGCGACGAGCGCGACGTCCGCGCGGCGCACGAGGCCTGGTGGGACGGGCTCGCACGGATGGTCGACCAGCTCGACGAGATCGCGGCCGGGGTCCCGCTCACGCGGTGGCTCAACCTCGATGGGGCTCCCCGGTTCTCGCTGTCCTCGGCGGAGCTCGCGGTCGAGGGGGTCGAACGCGCGGCGGCGCTCGGGTTCGGGGACGTCGTCGTGCACTGGCCCCGCCCGTCGGGCGTCTACGCCGGGGACGAGCGCGAGCTCGAGCGGCTCGCGGCCGAGCTGCCGCGCCTGCGCGCGCTCGACCCCGCCCCCCGCTGACGCCCACCCCCGCTGACGCCCGCCCCCGCACCGGCGTCCCCACCCGGCGCCGAACTCGGACTTTGGCGGCTTATGCCCTGCGATAAGC
>JAFAEH010000284.1 GCA_023424135.1 Actinomycetes bacterium
CCGGGCCGCCGGGCCTCTCGTGGGGGGCGGGGGGGCGCGCCGCGTCATGCCTCCAGCGACGGGGACCGGTCGGCCGCGGCGTCGAGCACCGCGGGCAGACCGAACCGGGCGAACAGGTCGGCACCGAACCACACGGTGACGTGCCGGACCCCGTCCGCCGCGACCGTGACCTGCTGCACCTGGAACGCGCGGTGCGCACCGTCCTCGCCGCGCATGTACAGCGCGAACGCCGGCAACCCGTTCGCCGACGTCGCCACCAGGCGCATGTCGCCCGGCCCCTGCGCGGGGCACCATGTCGAGATGAGGTCGCCGATCGCGCGCGGACCCTGGTACCACCCGGGGAACGGGGGCATCTCCCAGACGACGTCCGCGGCCAGCAGCTCGACGATCGCCGCCACGTCGTACGCCTCGAAGGCCGCGACGTAGCGCTCCAGCAGCGCACGGTGCCGCGGGTCCGTCGGCTCGAGCGGCGTCACGTGCTGGACGCCCGCCATGTGCGCGCGCGCCCGTTGCAGCGTCGAGTTGACGGCCGCGACCGACAGGTCGAGCGCGTCCGCGACCTCTGCCGCCGACCACGCGAGGACGTCGCGCAGCAGCAGGACGGCCCGCTGCTGCGCGGTCAGGTGCTGCAGCGCCGCGACGAAGGCGAGCCGCACGGTGTCCCGGTCGACCGTCGCGTCCGCGGGGTCGACGGGTGCGTGGGACCACACCAGCGCATCGGGCAGCGGTTCGAGCCACGGCGTGCTCAGGTCCTCGCGCGGCTGGTCGCGCGGGTCCGACGCGGGCGCTCCGATGCCCGTCGGCAGCGGGCGACGTCGCCGACCCTCGAGGTGGGTCAGGCACGTGTTCGTCGCGATGCGGAACATCCAGGTGCGCAGCGAGGAGCGGTTCTCGAACCCGCGCATCGCGCGCCAGGCACGCAGGTAGGTCTCCTGCAGCATGTCTTCCGCGTCGTGCACCGACCCGGTCATGCGGTAGCAGTGCGCGAGGATCTCACGGCGCAGCGGAGCGAGCCGCTCGGCGAACTCGTCGGCGGTCAGGTCGGTCGGGACGGGACCCGACGTCGCCCGATCAGGTGTGGTGGCGGTCACACCGACGACGGTAGCCGCCGCCACCGACATCGCGCAGCACGGCGACCGGACCCGGACCCGCGGCAGCCGGGCCGATGAGTTCTGCCGCCCACCGCGGTCGGTACGGGTGCACGTCGACGACCGACCCGAGGGAGCCCACCGTGGACCGCATGATCTTCGTCAACCTGCCCGTGCACGACGTCACGCGCTCGCGCGCCTTCTACACGGGGCTGGGGTTCACCGTGAACGAGATGTACAGCGACGAGCACGTCGCGTGCATCGTCGTGTCCGACACGATCCACGTCATGCTGCTGGAGCACGAGCGGTTCACGCAGTTCACGCCGCTGCCGATCGGCGACGCCCGGACCAGCACGCAGGTCCTCAACTGCCTGACGGCGGCCTCACGCGACGAGGTCGACACGCTCGGCGCGCAGGCGCTGGCGCACGGGGGGACCCAGTTCCGCGAGCCCCAGGACGACGGGCCGATGTACGTGCGCACGGTCGCGGACCCCGACGGGCACGTGTGGGAGATCCTGCACATGGACCTGTCCGCGCAGGGCTGACGACGCGTGCCAGACTCGGTGGCGTGCCGAGCACCGACGCCCTTCCCGAGCCCTACCGGGCGGACGACCACCTCGCCGGTCGCTCGCTGCTCGTCGCCGCGTCGTACGTGGTGCTGCGCCGCCCGGGCACCGGCACGGACGCACCGGACGAGGTCCTGCTCCAGCTGCGGTCCGGCACCGGCTACAACGACGGGCACTGGGGGCTGCTCGCGGGGCACGTCGACCCCGGCGAGTCGGTGCACGAGGCCGCGGTCCGCGAGGCCGGCGAGGAGGCCGGCGTCGTCGTGGACCCGGAGGCCCTGCGGCCGCTGACGACGATCCACCGCTTCGAGCGCGGCGGCCCGCAGGTCGAGCAGCGCATCGACGTCTTCTTCGAGGTCACCCGGTGGACCGGCGAGGCCGCGCTCGTCGAGCCGGACAAGGCGGCCGCAATGGGCTGGTACCCGCTCGACGCGCTGCCCGACCCGGCGGTGCCCCACGAACGGGTCGTGCTCGACCTGCTCGCCGCCGGCGCGCCCGTGCCCGCGGTCCTGTCCCTGCCCCGCTGACGGGACCGGCCTGCCCCGACCACAGGGGCACCCGGGTGGACTTTCCGGGCATGGCACGCGGCAGCGGGATGACGGGCGCGCCCGCCCGCTAACGTGGCCCGCGTGCAGCAGGACGGGACCCGCGACGACGTCGCCTCGCTCCTCGCGGCGCGCACCCCCGTCCTCGTCCTGGAGACGACGGACGAGGCGAACGCCCTCGAGCTCGTGCTCCACGCGACCGCACGCGGGCGTCGCGGGACGCCCGTGTTCCGGTGGAGCGTCACCGACGGGCTGCGCCGCGCGGACGTCGACCTGGGCGGCTCGCAGCTGCACAACAGCGACCCGCCGACGCTGCTGCGCACGATCGCGGAGAGCCACTCCCCCGCGGTGTACGTGCTGCTCGACCTGCACCCGTGGTTCGACGACCCGGTCGTCGTCCGCCTCCTCAAGGACGTCGCGCAGCGCCCCCTGGGCCTGCGCTCCACCGTCGTGCTCGTCTCGCACGCCGTGACCGTGCCCGCCGAGCTCGAGCACCTCACCGCTCGCGTCCCGGTCGCGTTCCCGCCGCCGGACGAGCGGGCCCGGATCGTCGACCGGACGATCGCCGCCTGGGGTGCGGCGACAGGGCGCGTGCCGCACGTCGACCCCCACGCGCGCGACCTGCTGGTCCAGCGGCTCGCCGGACTCTCGTCGCAGGACGTGCGCCGTCTCGCGCACGGCGCGGTCGTCGACGACGGTGCGCTCACCGCGAGCGACGTGCCGGCGGTCGAACGGGCGCGGTTCGACGCCCTGTCGTCCGACGGCGTGCTGTCCTACGAGTACGCCACCGTGGGTCCGGGTGACGTCGTCGGGCTCGACAGCGTGGTGCGCTGGGTCGCGCTGCGTCGCCCCGCGCTGGACGGCAGCGCGCCGCACCTCGACGCGCCGCGCGGCGTCCTGCTGCTCGGCGTGCAGGGGTGCGGCAAGTCCCTGGCCGCACGTGCGGCTGCCGCGATCCTCGGGGTCCCGCTGCTGCGGCTGGACCTGGCGGGGGTGCACGACAAGTACGTGGGCGAGTCGGAGCGGCGGCTGCGCGACGCCCTGTCCGCCGCCGACGCCCTCGCGCCGTGCGTGCTGTGGGTCGACGAGATCGAGAAGGCGGTCGCGTCGTCCGACGGTGACGCCGGCTCGTCGCGGCGCGTGCTGGGCACGCTGCTGACGTGGCTCGCCGACCGACGCTCACGCGTGTTCGTGGCCGCGACGGCCAACGACATCTCGGCGCTGCCGCCCGAGCTCGTGCGCAAGGGCCGCTTCGACGAGCTGTTCTTCGTCGACCTGCCCGACGAGCCCGCCCGTGCGAACCTGCTGCGGCTGCACGCGGGCCGCCGCGGCCTGACCCTCGAGGCGGCCGACCTGGGCCCGCTCGTCGCCGCGTCCCAGCAGTTCTCCGGCGCCGAGATCGAGCAGGCCGTGGTCGCGGCGACGTACGCGGCGCACGCCCGGGGCACGGCCCTCGACGCGCCGACGGTGCACGCCGAGCTGCGCGCGACGCGTCCCCTCGCGGTCGTGATGGCCGAGCGGGTGGCGGGGCTGCGCGCATGGGCCGCGACGCGCACGGTCCCCGCACGCTGAGTCGTCGACATGCTGAGTCGTCGACACGTCGGCACGTCGACGACGCGCCTCTGGCGTCGGCGTTCGCCCGGCGCCGGTCAGCCGGTGTTCTGCAGACCCGCCGCGACGCCGTTCACGCTGAGCAGCAGCAGCCGACGCAGGTCCTCCACAGACTCGCTGTCCGCACCCGTGCGCAGACCCTTCAGCGCACGCAGCTGCAGCAGCGACAGCGCGTCGACGTAGGGGCTGCGCAGCTGGACCGCGCGGCCGAGGATGCGCCGACGGGAGAGGACGCCCGTACTTCCTGTCGTCGAGAGGACCCACTGACGGGTCAGGCGCATCTCGTCGAGCACGAGCTGCGCAAGGTCGTCACGGTCCCCGAGCGACAGGTACCGGGCTGCGATGCGCTCGTCGGTCTTCGCGAGCGACATCTCGACGTTGTCGATGATCGTGGCGAACAGCGGCCACTCCGCGTACGCGGTGCGCAGCTCCTCGACGTCGCCCACGGCCGCGAGCGCCGTGCCCAGCCCGTACCAGCCGGCGAGGTTGATGCGGGCCTGCGACCAGGAGAACACCCACGGGATCGCCCGCAGGTCGTCCAGCGAGGACACCGACAGCCCGCGACGCGCGGGGCGTGAGCCAATCGGCAGCAGACCGACCTCCTCGAGCGGTGTAACTTGCGCGAACCACGCGGGGAAGCCCTCGGAGCGCACGAGCGCGTGGAACCGCTCGCGCGACGCGGAGTCGAGGCGCCCGGCCAGGTCGGCGAAGCGGGCCGCGGCCTCGTCGTTGCGTCGCACGACGCTGGGTGCGTCGGCCAGCAGCGTCGCGGCGGCCACCTGCTCGACGTGCCGGGTCGCGATGTCCGGGTCCCCGTAGCGCGCGAAGATGACCTCGCCCTGCTCGGTGAGCTTGAACCGGCCGTCGACCGATCCCGGCGGCTGCGCGAGCACCGCACGGTTCGCGGGGCCGCCGCCGCGGCCGAGCGCGCCACCACGGCCGTGGAACAGCGTGAGGACGATGTCGTTGCGCCGCGCCCACTGCGCGATGCGTCGCTGCGCGTCGTCGAGCGCGAGCGTCGCGGAGACCGGGCCGACGTCCTTGGACGAGTCGGAGTACCCGAGCATGACCTCGACGCGCCGCCCGTTGGCGGCGAGCCGCTCCTGCACGCGCGGGTGCTGCAGCGCCTCGTCGAGGATCTCGACGCTGTTCTCGAGGTCGTTGAAGGTCTCGAACAGCGGGATCGCGTCGATCACGGGCGCGTTCTGGGCGCCGCCGAACGCGAGCTCGGCGAGCCGGTAGACCGCCGCGAGGTGCTCGGCGGACTGCGTGAACGACACGATGTACCGCCGGGCGGCGACGACGCCGAAGCGCCGCTGCACGGTGCCGAGCGCGCGGAACGTGTCGAGCACCTCGACCGTCATCGGCTGCAGGTCGCCGTCGACGCCGTTCGCCTCGATGTCGGCGAGGGCGGCGGCGTGCACCTGCGAGTGCTGACGCAGCTCGAGCTCACCCAGGTGGAAGCCGAAGGACTGCACCTGCCACAGCAGACGCTGCAGGTCCCCGTAGGCGGCGCGCGCGGCGCCGGCCGCGACGAGGGAGGCCTGCACCGTGCGCAGGTCGGCCTCCAGCTCGGAGGCGTCGGCGTAGGCGAGGTCGGCGTCGCGGCGCCGGGTCGCGGAGATCCGCTCGATGACGACGAGCAGCGCGCGACGGTGCGGCTCGTTCGGCGCGTCCCCGGAGATGCGTGACGTCAGCGCCTCGGACAGCGAGCGCTGACGCTGCCACAGGGCGTTGAGCTCCGGCGACGCGGGCGTACCGGCCCCGTCGAGCGTGAGGCCGTCGGCCGTGCGGCGCGCCGAGGCGAGCAGCGCGTCGAGCGCGTGCTCGGAGGCGAGCACCGCGGCGGCGCGCGTGACCTCGGCGGTGACGTTGGGGTTCCCGTCGCGGTCTCCGCCGATCCACGAGCCGAGCCGCGCGAACGGCGCGACCACGGGCGCGGTTGTGCCTGCCTGGTCCTCGAGCAGCCAGTCGTCGAGGCGACGGTAGACGGTCGGGAGCACGTCGGCGAGGGTCGAGTCGAAGATCGACAGGACGGTCGCGACCTCGTCGAGCACGGTCGGCTTCTCGGCACGCAGCGGGGACGTGCGCCACAGCGTGTCGATCTCGGCGAGAAGTCGGCGCTCGTTCTCGGCGAGCGTGGTGCCGCCGATGTGCAGGGCGTCGCGCTCGGAGATGAGCTCGGCGATGCGCCGGATCGAGCGGGCCACCGCGCGGCGGCGGGCCTCGGTCGGGTGCGCGGTGAAGACCGGTCGGAACTCCAGGTTGCGCAGGCGCTCGCGCGCGGCGTCCTCGCCGATCTCGGCGGCGAGCTGCTGGTACGCCGAGGGCAGCGAGTCGTCCGGGGCGAGCTCGTGCGGTGCGAGGCGCGACTCGCGCTCGTGCAGCACCCGCACGCGGTGGTACTCCTCGGCGAGGTTCGCGAGGTGGAAGTAGCAGGTGAAGGCCCGGGCGACCTGCTCGGCGCGCTCGCGGCTGAAGGTCGCGACGAGCTCCTCCGCCTGGCCCAGCGCGTGCCCGTCCGCCTCGTGGTGCGACGCGATCGTCAGCTCGCGCAGGCGCTCGACGTCGTCGAGCAGGTCCTGCCCCCCGGCCTCGCGCAGCACACGCCCGAGCAGCTCCCCGAGCAGCCGGACGTCGTTGCGCAGGAGCTCCGGTACCTCATGGCTGACGACGCCACGAGGGACGTCCGACCCGATCTCCGCTTCGCTCACGGGAGAAAGGTAGACGACACCTGCCCGACCGCGCCCCCGGCGACCGGGGGTTGGTCTCCGCACGCGCCGCCGGGCGCGGGCGACGGGCACGGAACCGGGTGAACGCCCGTCGCGTCCCGGGGCCGCGCGGGACGCTCGTGGCATGCTGGGGTCGTGGCCCTGTTCCGTCGCCGGCCGCAGGTGCCGGCGGATGTCCCGGTGGGCTTCCACGCGGCCGAGGCGCCCGCGATGCAGCGCTCGCTCCTTGAGGCCCTCGGGCTCGGTGACCGGCCGGCACCGGCCGTCGTCCCGGCGCAGGTGCTCGTGGAGCCCGGTGCGGACGACCGTCTGGTGCTGGTGTGGCGCAACGTCATCGTGGGCTTCGTCCCGCCGTCCTCGACGCCGGACCTGGCCACCCAGCTCGCGGACGCGGGTGACGCGGCGCTCGTGGCACCCGGGGTGGTGCACCACGTCGACGGTGTCTGGCGGGTGTGGGTGGGCGCGATCCCCGCCCGCGGGCTCCCGGCCGTCCCCGACGACCTGGACACGCTCTCGGCGCCCGAGCTGACGATCCTCGGCGTGCCGGTGCGTCGGCTCGACGGCCGCGGGTGAGCGGGACGGGCACGCGCACGAACCCGACCGACTGATTGTTGCATCAACTGTTTTGCTACCATGGTGGCGTGACCTCCGACACCCGCTGGCTGACGCCCGCCGAGCTGCGCGCCTGGCTCGGCCTCGTCGCCGTCGCCGAGCTGCTCCCCGCACAGCTCGACTCCCAGCTCCAGCACGACGCGGGGCTGACCCACTTCGAGTACCAGGTGCTCGCGATGCTCTCGGAGGCGCCCGAGCGCACCCTGCGCATGTCGGCCCTCGCCCAGCGGACCAACGCGACGCTCCCCCGCCTGTCGCACGTCGTCAAGCGGCTCGAGGAGCGCGGGCTCGTCGAGCGCTCGCCGTGCCCGGAGGACCGCCGGGCGACCAACGCGCTGCTCACAGAGGACGGCTGGACGCTCGTCGTCGAGACCGCGCCGGGGCACGTGCGCACGGCCCGCGAGCTCGTCGTCGACGCGCTGAGCGCCGAGCAGGTGACCCAGCTCGAGACCCTCACCCGCGCGATGCTGTCGCGGCTCGACCCCGAGGGGCGGCTGACGCCGCCGCCGGACGAGGACGGCGCACCTGACGACGGTGGCGATGCGGACCTGACGGCCGTGCCGACGCAGGGCCGACGTCCGTGAACGACGGCACCGAGGACGTCGTCACGCGGCTGCGCCGCTGGGAGGACTCCGGCGCCGTCTGGCGCGTGCTCGCACGCCGCGGGGAGCAGCTCGTCGTCGAGCTGTGGACGTGCACGGGCGACGAGGTCGTCGACCGCATCGTCTCCCGCGACCCCGCGCTCCGACGGTTCGTCGCCGGACGGGCCGGCAGCGACGCACCGAGGGCCGACGGTCCCTGACCGCCGCGCGCACGGACGCGCGACGGGGGCGCCGGGACCTTGTCCCGACGCCCCCGCGTCACGCGTCGACCGAGATCACCTCGACGAGGTGAGCAGGGTCAGCAGTACGCCTCGGGCACGGCGTTGTTGTTGTTGCTGCCCTTGTAGTACGTCACGCCGAAGCTGTTGGAGCCGGACGGCGTGAAGGTGTTGCCGTTGCGGTTGGCGCCCCACGAGCTCTGGATCGACTGCCCGTTGCTCGGGTACACGGTCGCGGTCCAGTCCGAGCGACCCGAGACGGTGTACGTCACGTTGAACCGGTCGCCCCACTCCTGGCCCTTGGTGGCGCTCACGGTGCAGCCGGTGGATCCGCCGCCCCCGTTGTTCCCACCACCGTTGTTCCCACCACCGTTGTTGCCACCACCGTTGTTGCCACCACCGGAGGATCCCCCGTCGCCCACGGTGATGTTGGAGCTGCCGGAGGACTGGTAGCCCTCGGTCGCCATGATCATGTAGTTGTGGTTGCCGAGGTTCATCCCGGCGTTGCGCCACGCGTTGAAGTGGTTGGCGGCGTTGATGGTGCCACCCACACGCTTGGACTGGCGCACGGACCAGAACTGCTTGAAGGTCGAGCTGTCGCCCTCGATCGAGGGCGCGTTGGTGCGGGTCGTCTCGTAGATGTCGTAGGTGCCGCCGTCGGTGG
This sequence comes from Actinomycetes bacterium, assembly GCA_023424135.1. Taxonomy (GTDB): domain Bacteria; phylum Actinomycetota; class Actinomycetes; order Actinomycetales; family Cellulomonadaceae; genus Cellulomonas. Next base: position 8,639 of record JAFAEH010000284.1, read on the forward strand.
TGACGGTGCCCTTGTGCGTGCCGGTCGGCCGGTACGTGCCCCACGAGTCGACGATGTAGTACTCGATCAGCGGACCGGTCGTCCACCCGTAGAGAGTCAGGTAGGCGTTACCCGACGGGTTGAACGTCCCCGAGTACGACACACTGCGCGCACTGCCGGTCGACCAGCCCTTGCCGATGACGAAGTTGCCCGTGTTGGACCACTGCGTCGAGTAGTTGCCGCCGTTGCCGAGCGTCGCGGACACGGTGCCCTGGCTGTCGGTCCAGAACGAGTACCAGTACCCGCTGTGCGTACCGGTCTGGTTGCTGTTGATCGTCTGGGCCGACGCAGGTGCGGCCAGAGCGACCGCGCCGGCGACGAGCGCACCGGCGGTCAGCGCACCCAGCGCGGCGCGGAAGGGGCGACGCGTGGGGGCGGTGCGGGTGGGAGCTGAGGACATTGCTGCACTCCTTCGTGCGTTCGATCATCCTCGGAAGTCCACCGCGTCCCCCTGTCGGGACGGGCGGCCCGCGCCTTCCGGACGGCCGCGCCGCCGGGCTCCCGCCCGGCGGACCGTGGCCGCCCGGCGAGTGTGCTGGGTTGCACGACGGGAGTCAAGTCCTCGTGCGACTGCGTACCGACCCGGGCGGCGACCGCGGAAGCACACCCGCAGCGGCGCCCACGGCCGGCGACGACGGCGGCACGACACACCCCGCCTACGCCTGTGACCAGGCACGGCGCGGACAGCCGAGCGCCGGTGCGGGACGTCGTGCACGTCCCGCACCGGCGCTCGCCCGCGGACCTGGACAGGCCCGGCGTCGGGTACGGACTACCCGGCGTAGGTCTCGAGCTCGGCCACCTGGGGGGTGCCCGACGAGCTCGTGATCTCGAGGTTGATCTTCTTCAGCGACGTCGCCGGGAAGCTCACGACGCCCGCGGTGGTGCCCGTCGCGAGGACGGCGCCGGTGTCGTTGTTCACGAGGCGCCAGCCGCGGATGTTGCCGACCGCACCCGAGGCCTCACGGATGTTCACCTTGCCGACCGTCGTGGCCGAACCCCACTTCACGGAGATGCGCCCCGTTGACCCGCTCGGCTGCCAGTACGTGCTCGTCGAGCCGTCGATCACGGCGCCGTAGCTCGTGCCGCCGCCCTTGCTCGAACCGTCGGCGCCCGCACCGAGGCTGAGGTTCGGGCCCGTGGGCTGCGACGTGGGCGCCGGGGTCGTCGGCTGGGGCGAGGACGTCGGGCTCGTCGTCGGGCTCGACGTCGGGTTCGACGTGGGGGCCGGCGTCTGCGGTGTGCACGAGCCGTTCGAGACCTGGTTGCCCTTGTTCGCCCCGGCGGTGGCCCGCACGACGCTCGGGACGCAGCTCGCCGCATCGGCGTTGAACGAGTACGGCAGGCTGACGGTGGTCGTCGAGGTGACGTTCGGCCCGGCGGGGTTGATGTCACCGCTCTTGGAGGACCACGTCACGTTGTCGAAGATGTTCCCGCTGACCTGCCAGTACCCCGGCAGGCTGGTGTAGAACGTGCCGAGCACGTCCTTCGAGTCCTCGAAGTAGTTGTTGTCGACCTTGGCCTTGCCGCCGGCACGGGCGTTGATGCCGGACTCGTTGATGCCGAGGAAGTAGTTGTTGTAGATGTGCGCGGTCGCCCCACGCAGCAGCGGCACCCGCGAGTCGAGGTTCTCGTAGAGGTTGTGGTGGTACGTGATCGGGCCGTTCGCCAGATCGCTGTCGCTCGACCCGACGAGCCCGCCACGCCCCGAGTTGCGCAGGATGCTGTACGAGAGCGTGACGTACTTCGTGTCGGCCTTCATGTCGAACAGGCCGTCGTAGCCCTCGGACTCGCCGCCCGACGCCTCGAGCGTCACGTGGTCGACCCAGACGTTGCTGACGCCGCTCTCCATGCCGATCGCGTCACCACCGTTGGACGTCGGCGAGCCGGACTTCTTGACGTTCTTGACGGTGACGTTCTGGATGATGATGTTCTTCGCCTCGCGCAGGTGGATGCCCACCTGGTCGAAGGTCGCACCGCTGCCCACGCCGACGAGCGTGACGTTGCTGATCTGCTTGAGCTCGATCACCCCGTCGCCCGTGTTGCAGCTGGCCCCGGACACCTTCGAGGTGTTGCCGTGGTTGATCGTGCCGGACACCTCGATGGTGATCGGGGTGCTGCTGCTCGCACGCGAGCACAGGGCCTGGTGGATCTGCGTGCCGGTCGTGGCACGGACGACGGCACCACCCGCACCGCCCGTCGTGCCGCCGTTCTGGGCGGCGTAGCCGTTCGCGCTGCCGGTCACGGCCTGCGCCGAGGTGCTCAGCGCGGTGACGCCGAACGAGGTGGCGAGGGCCGCTGCGGCCCCGGTCGCCAGGAGTCGAGCTGCGACTGGTCGTCTCATCGTTGCCTCTTGTCCTCGAGTGCTGTGCACTGTGGTCGAGCGCCCCGGAGGGGGACGCCCCGGCTCGTCACCGTGCGTGCGACGCCGTTGGCCGCGCCGATGCGGCAGCGACGTCCCGCCGGTGAGAAACCGGTTTCTGAAACCTAGGTGAACGCTTTCCCCCCGGCAAGGGCTCGACGCCTGCCGAAACCTTTCACTGAACCCGATCGAATGGCACCGACGGCCGGCGAACGTTCACAGGGCGGACAGAACGGCACGTCGTCGGTGAAGGTCGACGACATCCTGCGCGCGCAAGGACGCCGTGCTCGCCGACATGATCGGTGTCGACCTCGTCGTCGAGGAGGCCATGACGATCCGCGACGAGGTCGGCCGGGTGTCCGACGTGACGTGGTCGACGGTGCAGGCGACGTCGATGACGGTCGCCCGCACGTAGGCCTACGCGCTGCGCAGGCTCGACGCGATCGCCGAGAAGCTCGAGACGAAGGCGGACGTCGGCGAGATCGCCCGCGCCACACGCGCGGCGGAGCCACAGGTGCGCGAGTGGCTCGCGGTGCTCGCCCGGTGCTTCCAGCTGCAGGACGCGATCGCGGTCCTGGAGCTCGACCGCGTGCTCGACGCCGCACCGGAGGACCTCGACCAGCACCGCCGGGGTCTGGCGACGGCCCGCGAGAACCGCCTGGCGCTCATCTCGCGCAGCACCGGACGTCTGCCCGCCCGCATGGACGCGACGGTCCGGACGGCGAACGCGAAGGTGCTGCTCAACCCGTTCGACTCCCCCGCGGCCGCGCGGTCGAGCACGCAGGTCGCGAGGGGCGTGCTCGAGTTCCGGGGTCGGCTCGGGATCGAGTCGGACGCTCGAGCGCGCCACGGAACCATTCCGGGCGGTCGACATCGACGGTGACGGCATCCCCGACCGGCCACGCGCCGCGGCACCCGCCGAGGAGGCCGGGGTCGCCCTCAAGGGCGCCGCAACCGGCGTCGCCGGGGCGTTCGGGACGCTGCTCAGGGGCACCCGCGGGACGCCTTCCTCGAAGCCCGAGCACACCGACGCGGAATCGTGACCATGTCCTCAGTGCCGCAGGTGGGGCCAGGCGTCACCCCCTGACGACGCGCGCCTCGAGCCAGGCCGCGATCTCGTCGAGCGGGGCGTGGTCAGGAGCCGACGGCGCGGATGAACCGGTCTGCGGGCGCCCGAGTGCGGACGACAATGCCCCCGCGTCGCGCACGAGCATGCCGATCTCGTCGATGGTGACCTTGGCGGCGTCCTCGTCGGGGTGCAGGTAGGCGACGTCACTCACCTGGCGAGCAGGTCGAGCAGCGGCCCGTTCTGCACGATGCCTCGGCGGATCGCCTCGCGGTCAGACTCCGTGCGGACACGACGAGCGGCTCGCTCACGGATCGCCAGGACGGCGACGTCGTTCATGAAGCGATCCTCGAGCGCAGCCTGACGTCGCAGCAGATCCATGTCCTCGTCGCTCATGCGGACGGTCACGGCGGGCATCGTCGCTCCCATCGGTATCAGAGTGCCACCAGCCTCAGCCTGGTGGCACAGTGCTGTCAATCAGAACCGGGCGATGATCGAGCGGGTCCCGCGCCACGGCCGAGACGCCGGACCATGTCGAGGAACACCGGGCGTTCGCTCGCGGTCAGTGGCGCGAGGAACTGCTCCTGCGCCTCGTTGACGACCGCGTCGAGACGCGCGAGCTCGGCGCGGCCGCGATCCGTGAGGGTCACCAGGTTCCGGCGCCGGTCGGTCGGGTGCGGGGCCCGTTCGACGAGCCCCCGTTCCTCGAGCGAGCCCAGGGCCACCGACACGTCGCTGCGGTCGAGCTCGGTGGCACGGCCGAGGTCGGCCTGGCCGATCGGCCCCGACTCCTCCACCGCGGCCAGGAGCCGGTAGTGATGGGGGCGGGCGCCCGTGTCGGTGAAGAGATCCTGGAGCAGCGCGTGCGCGCGCAGCTGCGCGCGACCGACCCACCAGGTCGCCCTGCCGTCGAGACGATGCACACCCCCACCCTACTCGTTGGTAATCCCAACGAAATGCTACCGTTGGCAGCACCAACAAGATGGGAGACGTCATGACGCCCTTCGGACCACAGGTCATCGGTCAGACCGAGAGGGCGCTGGGCGCTCTCCTGCGGACCGTCCTCGCGGGGCGCGATCTCACGGAACGCGAATGGGTCACGCTCAGGCTCGCCGCGCAGGCCGGCCCCGCAGACGATCTCGACGCGTTCGTCGCCGCACGTCTCCACGACCCGGAGGCCGGGCACGCCGTCGCCGCCCTCCGCCGTCGCGGGCTCGTCGTCGGCTCCGCACCGAGCCCGGCGGGCGCGGCCCTGGTCGAGCAGATCGGCCAGGAGATCGCCGCGCTCACCCGCCCGCTCTGGGAGGACGTCGACGAGCAGGACGCCGCTGCGGCGGCCCGCGCGCTGACGATCGTCCTGGAACGCGCCGGAGCGGTCCTTCAGGCGGTGGCCGCCGATGCGGCCCGCACGACCGCGGGCGACACCAGGTGGCCGTGACGCCGACGCCTAGGAGACGCCGACGTCGGACGCAGCACGCCCCTGCGTCGGGCAGCACGGGAACGGTTGCCGCTATTGCACCTACGAGTAGGATCGGCGACATGGCACTCCACGCCCTCGCGGTCACACTCGACCCGGTCGACCCGGCGATGCTCTCGTCCGCAAGAATCCTCGCCGAGCAGATCGACGGGGACTCCCCCGCTGAGACCGCCGTGCGTCAGATGCTCGACGACGTCGCGCGCGGCGCACGCATCGTGGTGCTTCGCGCGGAGGACGAGGTCACGCCAGCGAAGGCCGCGGAGATCCTCGGCGTGACGCGCCAGTTCGTCGACCGGTTGTGCGAGGACGGGGTGCTCCCCTTCCATCGACTGCCCGCAAGTCGCTATCGGCGCATCCGTGTGCAGGACGTGGTCGACGTCGCCGCGGAACGCGAGCAGCTCCGCGCCGGGGGCGCCGCGATCCGTGCGGCCCTCGGGGAGTAGCCCATGACCCGGATACCACGGGTCTTCATCGACACCAGTGAGCTCTTCCCGTTCACCGTCATGGACGTACTCCTGACCCAGGCGGAGGACCGCCTGTTCGACTGGGCATGGACGGACGAGGTGCTCGACGAGTGGCAGGACGTCATCGTCCGCGAAGGACACCGGAGTCGGCTGCGGCGGTCGCCACGGCCGTCCGCAGCTACTTCGGCCGGTTCCGCATCGACCCGGACCTGTACCGCGACACGATCACCGACGACCTGTCGCCCGACCCGGCCGACCGTATCCACGCGGCCGCAGTCATCCACGGCGACGTCGACGTGCTACTCACCAGGAACATGAAGCACCTGCGCACCACACCCGTGCTGGCCGCCGGCGTCACTGTGGCCACCTCCGACGACTTCCTCGTCGATCTCCTCGAACGCCGCCGTCAGGGCGTGGTCGAGTCGTTCATACGCGCAGCGGGAGGCAAGAGGAACCCGCCTGTCACCGTCCACGAGCTGGCGGACAGGATCGCCTCCGCGGGCGCACCGAGGTTCGCCGAGGACATTCGCCCGCTCCTCCCTCCCGGCTGATCGCCCAACGACCCGGTCCCGATGGCGCGCACCCGATCAACGATCCAGCAGCCGTGCAAGCCTCGCGCGAGACGCGGCGCCTCGTGAGCCTGTCTACCTCCGACGCGCTGCCGAGCGGTGCGAAGCACGGCACCTGGACAGATACATGCCCACACACGGTCATGGCCGACCATGCTGATCACGTGAGCGACACGATGACGGTGAACCCATCGCACCTGACCGACGACGACTGGTCGCGCGTGCGCGCGTTCCTGGACGCCGCCCGCGCCAAGGGTGAGGTCGTCGACCTGTCGAGCCGCGTCGAGCTGCTCACCCCGGCCGACGTCGCCAAGCGCCTCGGGATGTCGCGCTCGACCGTGCACCGCAGGATTCTCGACGGCGACCTCAAGGCCATCAAGGTGGGCACCCACCACCGCATCACGCTCGCCGAGTACGAGCGGTTCAGCGATGAGCTGATGCTCCGGATGGCGCAGGCATCGGCCGCCGATATCGAGGCCGAGCTGTTCGGTGGGTGAGGCACCGCTCCTCTTCCTCGACGCCAGCACGCTCGCCTCTCCCGTCACCCGGACCCTGATCGTCGCGGGTGCGAAGGCTGACGGGATGAGGTGGACGTGGTCGGCCTATGTCGAGGCCGAGGCCGACGAGCACGCGCGCGGCCAGGCGATGCCGACGTCGACCGTCCGGGCCCGACGCACGTGCCCCTGCTGGCGGCCCCGGCACGACGAAGGCCGAACACCTGGGTGTTCGGCCTTCGTCGTTCGGTGGAGCTGAGGGGACTCGAACCCCTGACCCCCTGCATGCCATGCAGGTGCGCTACCAGCTGCGCCACAGCCCCGGGACCCTCGAGAGGGCCTCGTTCGCCCCGAAGGGCGCCCGGAGAGTCTAGGCCGAACCGGCCGCGGAAAGCCAATCGCGCGTGCGCCGCGCGGTGTGACGTGTGTCAGTCCGGGTCGCGCGTGGAGTCGTCGGCGTCCTGGTCCTCGGGCTCGGGGTCGGGGCCTGCGTTCCAGTCGGACGACGCGTCGGTCGGACCGACGTTGTAGCCCAGCAGCCGCCAGGGCGGCGCGACGCCCGGCCCCGACTGCATGAGCTCGACCCAGTGCGCGTTGTGCACGCCCACGACACCCCGCCACGTGGGGTCCTGGCCCAGGAGCGCGGCGACGAGCGCGCCGATCGCCGCCCCGTGGGACACGATCACGAGCCCACCGTCGCCGGTCTGCTCGAGCTGGTCGGCCACCGCGGCCGTGAGGCGTGCGGCCAGGTCGGCGCGGGACTCCGCACCCACACCGGCGGGGTCACCGCCGGCGCGCCACGCCTGGAACTCGCCGGGCCAGCGGGCGTCGATCTCCTGGCCGGTCAGCCCCTCCCACTCGCCGAACGCGCGCTCACGCAGGCGCGGGTCGGTCTCCAACGGCAGGTCGAGCGCGCGCGTCAGGTACGTCGCGGTCTCGACGGCGCGGGTCAGGTCGGACGACACGACCCGGGCGGGACGCGCGCGCAGCGCGAGCCGGGACGCGGCCGTGCGGGCCTGCCAGTGGCCCACCTCGTCGAGCGGGATGTCCACCTGGCCCTGCAGCCGCGCCGTCGAGTTGTAGGCGGTGCGACCGTGCCGCCACAGCAGCAGGTGCCCGCTCACGCCTCGCCCCGCTCGCCTCGCTCCTCCGGCGGCAGCTCGACGAGCGGGCAGTCCTTCCAGAGCCGCTCGAGCGCGTAGTACACGCGGTCCTCGGCGTGCTGCACGTGGACGACGACGTCGCCGAAGTCGATGAGCACCCAGCGCCCCTGCGACTTGCCCTCACGGCGCACCGGCTTGGCGCCGAGCGCGTGCAGCGCCTCCTCGACCGCGTCGACGATCGCGCCGACCTGGCGCTCGTTGGTGCCGGAGGCGATGAGGAACACGTCGGTGAGCACGAGCTGGTCACTCACGTCGAGCGCGATGATCTCCTGCGCCTTGAGGTCGGACGCGGCGCGTGCGGCGGCGTGGGCCAGCTCGATGGCGCGGGTGCTCGCGGGCACGGGGCTCCTCGGGGTCGTGGTGGAAGGTCGGGCGGGCGTGCGTCGTGCGACGTGCGCCGGTCAGAAGGGCCTAGAGAGGGCCGACGACGCCGGCAGCCAGGCCCAGGAGCGTGGCCGCGGCCTGCGCACCACCGTCGGTCTCGGCCGCGTCACGCGTCTGGATGTACAGCAGCATGATGAGGAAGCCGAGCACGAAGGCCACGACGGCCAGGATCAGCACGTGCAGCCACGTGTACGGGTGCATCCGCCGCGGCTCGTCGTCGTCCTCGTCGTCGTCCAGGTCGTCGGTCGCGACCGACGCGGACCGTGCCGACGCCCACGGCGCGGCGGCGGGCTCGGCCGCCGGACGCGCGACGGGATCGGGCGCGACCGAGGCCCCCGTCCGTCCCCACGCCCCCGGCTCGGGGACGGGGGCGACGTCCGGGGACGCGGCCGGTGCGAGGGCCGACGT
>JAFAEH010000308.1 GCA_023424135.1 Actinomycetes bacterium
CCCCAGAAGCCGCCAAAGCCCGAGTTCGGCGCAGGGGGGTGTTCGGTGGGTGGACGGGGACATGTGGGACGGGTCTTGGTACGCGGGTCGTCTACTGGGGACGTGCGCGGCGGTCCGCCGAGCGCGGGGGACCGGGTCGTCAGGGGGTGGTGCGGGTGACGATCGCGTCGGCGTGGTCGACGACCCAGGACATGAGGGGCAGCAGGTGCTGCGCGAGGTCGTGGCCCAGCGGGGACAGCGCGTAGTCGACGCGCGGCGGCACGGTCGCCGTGACCGTGCGCTCGACGAGCCCGTCGGCCTCGAGCGTGCGCAGCGTCTGCGCGAGCATCTTCTCGCTGACGCCCTCGACGACGCGGCGCAGCTCGCCCCAGCGCAGGGTCTGCTCGGACAGCGCGACGAGCACGAGGACGCCCCACTTGGACGTGACGTGGTCGAGGACGACGCGGCTGGGGCAGGCGGCGGGCAGGTGCCCGACGTCGAGCATCGCCCGCAGCGATGGTGTGACGGCGGTCACGTCCTCGGTCGTCGTCGGCGCTGCTGCCTGCATGCTCACCTCCAGGTAGGTACCCGACAGGAAGGTGGGTACCACGTCGTGGGAAAGTGTAGGCGCGTCGCACGGTTGACCACCATGAGCGGCGCACCCGCCGCAGCGCACCACCGAGGAGGAGCACCATGTCCGTCGTCGTCACCGGGGCCACCGGTCACCTGGGTCGTCTGATCGTCGAGGGTCTGCTGGACGCGGGCGTCGCCGACGTCGTCGCGGGCGGACGCCGCACCGAGCGCCTCGCGGACCTCGCCGAGCGCGGTGCGCGCGTCGTCGAGATCGACTACGACCGTCCCGAGACCCTGACCGCCGCGTTCGCGGGTGCCGACACCGTGATGCTCGTGTCGAGCTCCGAGGTCGGCAAGCGGGCCGCTCAGCACGGTGCCGCGATCGACGCGGCGAAGGCCGCGGGCGTGCGCCGCGTGGTCTACACGTCCGCCCCGCACGCCGACACGTCCGACCTCGTCCTGGCCCCCGAGCACAAGGCGACCGAGGAGCTGCTCGCGGCGTCCGGCCTGGTCACGACGATCCTGCGGAACAACTGGTACACCGAGAACTACCTGTCGGCGCTGCAGCAGGCGGCGGGCACGGGGCAGATCGTCGGGTCCGTCGGGACGGGCCGGGTCGCGTCCGCGACGCGCGCCGACCTCGCCGCCGGGGCCGTCGCGGTCCTCACTGGCGAGGGGCACGACGGGCAGGTGTACGAGCTCACCGGTGACACCGCGTGGACGCACCAGGACCTGGCCGCCGCAGCCGCCGACGTGCTGGGCCGCGACGTCGTGTACGTCGACGTGACGCCTGACGAGCAGCGTGCGGGCCTGCTGGCCGCAGGCCTCGACGAGGGCACCGCCGGGTTCGTCGTCGCGCTGGACCAGAACACCGCCGCGGGCGACCTCGCGGACGCGACGGACACGCTGCGCACCCTCCTGGGTCGCCCGACGACCCCGCTCGTCGACGGCCTGCGCGCCGCCTGGCCCACCGCCTGACGGTTCTCCCCGGCGACGACCCCGTCATCCGTCACGCATAGCAGCCCGACACCGTGACGGATGACGGGGTCGACGCCGTCGGGAGTTGGTGTCAGACCGCGTCGGCCCAGGGCTCCCGGGACGTCGTGACCGGCGCGCCCGTGCGGGCGGACTCCTCGATCGCCAGACCCAGCAGGTGGTCCTGGCAGCCGTCGGCCAACGGGTAGGGCGCCGGGCCGTCGCCGCGAACCCACGCGCCCGTGCCGTCGAGCAGGTGCGCGACCGCGAGGTCGTCGTCCGCGAGCCGCGCACCGACGAACGGGTTGCGGTGCACGACGTGCCCGTCGAACGACAGGTGCTCCAGGTCGAACCCGTCGAGGTCCTGCTCGATCCCGGACTGCCGGCGCTCGATGCGTGACGTCAGCACGGTCCGCCCGTCGACCAGGCGCACGACCGCGTCGTCCACGAGCTCCCCGTGCGACCCGCGCACGACGACCCGGTTGGTCCGCAGCGGGTTGTGCCACTGGTTGTCGGTGAAGTCGTACAGGATCGACCGCCCGTCGCCGAGGTCCAGCGTGGCGAGGAGCTGGCGCACCGGCACGGGCGTCGTGGCCCCGGTCCACCCGTCGCGGGTCAGCGGGTCGACGAGCGGTGCGGTGAACGCCTGCGTCCGCACCGTCACCGGCCCGCGACCGGCGCCCAGCAGGAACCGTGCCAGACCGACCGCGTGGTACAGGTGCGTCGAGGACACCTGCACCTGCGTCGGCTCACCGATGGTCCCCGCCGCGACGACGGCACGACGTGCCTGGTGCGCGGGCATGAACGGCGAGTGCTCCGCGACCTGGACGAGCCCCGTCGGGCCGACGTCGGACCACAGGGACCGCAGGCCGTCGACGTCCGGGGCGGGCGGCGTCTCGGCGAGGACGGGGACGCCCGCGTCGACGACCTCCCGGACCACGTCGGGCGTCACCGGCCACGGTGTCGCGGTGACGACGACCTCGGGACGGTCGGGTGCCGCGCCCGCGCCTGGGACGGCGCCGGTGACGAGCTCCTCGACCGTGCGGACCGTCGGCACGCCCCACGTGGCCTCGACCTGCGCGCCCCGCTCGGCCGTGCGCGTCACGACGCCCACGCAGCGGAACCGGTCCGGCAGCAGCCGGGCCACCCGCACGAAGAACTCGGCCCGCCACCCGGACCCCACGACACCGAACCGCACCGGCTGCGTCATCACGACCTCCTCATCGCCGGATCGACGATAACCGCGCGAGGTCCCGGGTCCGTCGCCCGAGGTCCCGGGCCCGCGCCGCCGCGTTCGGGATGCCGGATGTGCCGTCAAGGTCCACCCTCGACGCGTGACGCGATTCGGGTACACCCTCATGACCGAGCAGTCCGGCCCCCGTGAGCTCGTCCGGTACGCGCAGCACGCCGACCGGCTCGGGTTCGACTTCGCGGTGTCGTCCGACCACTACTTCCCGTGGCTCGACGCCCAGGGGCACGCGCCGTACGCGTGGAGCGTGCTCGGCGCGGTCGCGCAGGCGACCGAGCGCCTTCAGCTCATGACGTACGTCACCTGCCCGACGATCCGCTACCACCCGGCGGTCGTCGCGCAGAAGGCCGCGACCCTCGCGCTGCTCTCCGAGGGTCGGTTCCAGCTCAACGTCGGGGCCGGGGAGAACCTCAACGAGCACGTCGTCGGGGAGCGCTGGCCCGCGGTCGGGGAGCGGCACGACATGCTCGAGGAAGCCCTCGAGATCATCCACGAGCTGCTCGCCGGGGAACGGCTGACGTACGAGGGCACGCACTTCCGCGTCGACTCCGCGAAGCTCTGGGACGTGCCTGACACGAAGGTGCCGATCGGCGTCGCCGTCTCCGGCGGGCAGTCGGTGTCACGGTTCTCCGGGCTGGCCGACCACCTCGTTGCCGTCGAGCCGGACGCCGACCTCGTGCAGCAGTGGGACGAGGCGCGGGCCGCCATCGAGGACGCCGAGCCGTCCCGCAAGATCGGCCAGATCCCCATCTCGTGGGGTCCGGACCGCGACGAGGCGATCGAGCGCGCGCACGCCGAGTTCCGCTGGTTCGGCGGAGGCTGGAAGGTCAACGCCGACCTCCCGACGACGGAGGCGTTCGAGGCGGCGAGCCAGTTCGTCCGCCCCGAGGACGTCGCGGAGTCGATCCCGTGCGGGCCCGACCTCGACGCGGTCGTCGAGGCCGTGAGCGCCTACTGGGAGGCCGGGTTCACCGACGTCGCCGTCGTGGGGGTCGGCGACGCGCTGCAGGAGGGGTTCGTCGACGAGGCCGCCGGGCCGCTGCTCGAGGCGCTGCGGGCCGCGGCGCCGGAGGACTGACCGGGACCGAGCCGCCCCGGCCCGGGGCGAGCAGGGACGACCGACGAGGAGGACCGACCATGTCCGTCACCGCCTTCCAGGACCTGCCCCTGGCCGACCGCGACCGCGAGTGGGACGGCGCCGCCGCCGAGCGGCGTGTCCGCGAGTGGGCCGGGGCGCAGGACGAGCCCAACGAGAGGTACCGCGGCGCGCACGTCTGGTACGACGCGGAGAAGAAGGACAACTTCACCGCGTACAAGCTGCTCATCGCCGACGTGGTCGACGGGAAGCTCGTCGCGGTGCCGCGCGGGGTGTTCGCCGCCGCCGCGGTCATGCAGGGCTCGCGCGGCGGGGTCGACCTGCCGGACAAGGACCGTGACCGGGTCCGCAGCCACCTCGCGAAGTACTACGCGAAGCTCGACGAGCCGCCGCCCTGGGAGGACTGACGGGTCGTCGAGCCGGGCGCGGCGACGCCTCCGGGTCGTGCGCCCTCGAC
>JAFAEH010000099.1 GCA_023424135.1 Actinomycetes bacterium
CGGTCGGGACCCCGCGACGCCGCCCCGACGTGCGGAGGACGTCGCCGCCGCCGTGCGTGCCGGCGGGACGGCCGCCCGCGTGGGCGTCCTCGCCGACGCGGCGCACCTCGCCGTGGCCGAGCACCCCGCGGTCGTCGGCCGCGTCGTGCGGCTGCACCTCGACCAGCACCCCCAGGAGGACGCATGACGGACACGGGCGCGGACGCCACGGACCGTGACGTGCAGGACGCGGACGCCCCGGATCGTGACGTGCAGGACACGGACGCCCTCGCCCGGGGGATGCGCACGCGGCGCGCGGTGCTCGGGGACGCGCACGTCGACCGGGCCGTCGCCGCGACGACCCCGCTGACCGCGGACTTCCAGGACCTGCTCACGCGGTACGCGTGGGGCGACGTGTGGAGCCGCCCCGGCCCGGACCTGCGCACGCGCCGGCTCGTGACGGTCGCGCTCCTCGCGGGGCTGGGGCACCACGACGAGCTCGAGATGCACCTGCGCCGGACGCTCGCCGAGTCCGACGACGTCGACGACGTGCGCGAGGTGCTCCTGCACGTGGCCCTCTACGCGGGTCTGCCCGCCGCCAACCACGCGTTCGCCACGGCGGCGCGCCTCCTCGCCGAGCAGACCCCCGCCCCCACCCCTGACGCGTGACCCCGACCCGCACCCCCGCCCGCGAGCGAGGGCCGCGTGCACCCAGGGAGCACGCCCTGGCGCCCTCCCTGGGTGCGGGGAGTGCTCCCTCGCGGGTGGGGGGTGCGGGAGGCGGCGGGGCTCGGGGGGTGCGCGGCGGTGGGAGGATGGCGACCGTGAGTCGAGTTGCGCTGCGCCGTGATCTGGCCGACGTGCCCGCCTACGTGCCGGGGGCGCGCGCCGCCGTCGGCGCCGCGGCGTACAAGCTGTCGTCGAACGAGAACCCGTACCCGCCGCTGCCGTCGGTGGTCGCGGCGATCGCCGACGCGGCCGTGGACGTCAACCGGTACCCCGACATGTTCGCCACCGAGCTCACCGAGGCGGTCGCGCACCGCCTGGGCGTCGCCCCCGAGTCCGTCGTCGCCGGTACGGGCTCGGTCGCCGTGCTCGGGCACGTGCTGACCGCCGTGTGCGAGCCGGGCGACGAGGTCGTGCTGCCGTGGCGCTCGTTCGAGGCGTACCCGATCGCGATCACGCTCGCGCACGCGCAGCAGGTGCGGGTGCCCGTCGGCGCGGACGGGCGGCTCGACCTGGCCGCGATGGCCGCGGCGGTGACGAGCCGCACGCGCGTCGTCCTGGTGTGCACACCCAACAACCCGACGGGCCCCGCGGTGCGTGACGCGGAGCTGCGCGCGTTCCTCGCCGAGGTCCCGCGTGACGTGCTCGTCGTGCTCGACGAGGCCTACGTCGAGTTCGTCCGGGACCCGCACGCGCCCGATGCGCTCGCGCTGTTCGCCGACCACCCCAACGTCGTCCTGCTGCGCACGTTCTCCAAGGCGTACGGTCTGGCCGGTCTGCGCGTCGGGTACGCCGTCGCCCGGCCCCGGATCGCCGCGGGCATCCGCACCGCGTCGACGCCGTTCGGCGTCTCGCACGTCGCGCAGCTCGCCGCGCTGGCGTCGCTGCGTGCCGAGGGCGAGCTGCTCACGCGCGTGGAGGCGATCGTCGCCGAGCGCACCCGCCTGCTCGAGGGGCTGCGCGCGCAGGGCTGGGACGTCCCCGACAGCGAGGCGAACTTCGTGTGGCTCGCGCTGGGGGAGCGCACGACGGGCTTCGCGGAGCGCTGCGCCCAGGCCGGTGTGATGGTCCGCCCGTTCGCGGGCGACGGCGCACGGATCAGCGTCGGTGAGCGCGAGGCGACCGACATCTTCCTCGAGGTCGCCGCCGAGCACGCCCCGCGCTGACGGCACCTTCCGCCGACGGCCCCCGCGCCGACGGCTCCCGCATCGGGGCTCCCGCGTCGGCGGCCCGGCCGCGTCGACACACCGTGCCGTCCGAGGGCGGTTCGACGGGCAGGGCGGCGGGTTGTGGGCAGGATGGGTGTCATGGACATCGATCCCACGTCCGTCCCGACGATCGAGGGCCCGTCGCTCGGGGCCGACACCGAGTGGACCGCGTGGCTGGCAGGTGGCGTCGGGCTGGCGGTGATCGCGGCGTTCTACCTGGTGATCCTGGTCGCGTACATCCGCATCATCCAGAAGGCCGGGTACTCGGGCTGGTGGGTGCTGGTGGGCCTGGTCCCGGTGCTCAACCTCGTGATGTTCCTGGTGTTCGCGTACTCCCGCTGGCCCGTCCTGCGCGAGAACGACCTGCTGCGCTCGCAGCGCGGCGCCCCACCCCGCTGACGCGCCTGCCAGGCGTCGGGCGTCGGGCTCCCGGGGCTGTGTGGGGATCCGACAAAGTGCCTCGGGGAGGCTTGTCGGCGCGCGGTCCTTCAAACCTACGGATCCGTAGCCTACGCTGACGTAGGTTCGCACCCCCAGGCGAAGGAGAACCGCGTGAGCCCGACCGGACCCGCGGCCGACGGCCCCCTGAACGACGACGGACTCGTCCGGCTGCTCACCCCGGCAGGCGAGCGTGTCCCGCACCCGGAGTACGACGCGTGGGCGGCCGACGTCGACGCCGACCTGCTGCGCGCGATGTACCGGGACATGGTGCTGACCCGCCGGTTCGACACCGAGGCGACGGCCCTGCAGCGTCAGGGCGAGCTCGCGCTGTTCGCGCAGTGCCTCGGCCAGGAGGCCGCGCAGGTCGGATCCGGGCACGCGCTGCGCCCGCAGGACCACGTGTTCCCGTCGTACCGCGAGCACGGCGTCGCGCAGGTCCGTGGTCTGGAGATGACCGACCTGCTGCGGCTGTTCCGCGGCGTCGACCACGGCGGCTGGGACCCGGCCGACCACGGCTTCCACCTGTTCACGCTGGTCATCGGCTCGCACACGCTGCACGCCACGGGGTACGCGATGGGTGTCCAGCGCGACGGGCTCGTCGGCACGGGCGACGCGACGCGCGACACCGCCGTCGTCACGTACTTCGGCGACGGCGCGACCGCGCAGGGCGACGTCAGCGAGGCGCTCGTGTTCGCCTCCGTCAACCAGGCACCCGTCGTGCTGTTCTGCCAGAACAACCAGTTCGCGATCTCGGAGCCGACGACGCGCCAGGCGCGCGTGCCGATCGCGGACCGCGCGCCCGGGTTCGGGATCCCGTCCGTGCGCGTCGACGGCAACGACGTCCTCGCGACGTACGCCGTGACGCGCCAGGCGCTCGAGCGCGCCCGCAGCGGTGGGGGACCCACGTTCGTCGAGGCGTTCACGTACCGCATGGGCGCGCACACGACGTCGGACGACCCGACCCGCTACCGCACGCGCGAGCAGGAGGAGCACTGGCGCCGCCGCGACCCGATCGACCGCCTGCACCGGCACCTCGAGGCGACCGGCGAGCTGCCCGAGGTGTTCCAGGCCGAGCTCGCGTCCGAGGCGGACGCGCTCGGTGAGCACCTGCGCACCACGGTCCGTGCGATGGGCCGCCCGTCCGCGCAGTCCATGTTCGCGCACGTCTACGCCACCCCGAACGCCGTCGTCGACGGTGAGCGGGCCTGGTTCGCGCAGTACGAGCAGTCCTTCGTCGACCACGACGGCCGCGAGACGGCAGGAGGTCACCGATGACCGTCACCACCGCACGTCCTGACGAGCGCACGCCCGGGAGCCCCGGCGCGGACCTGCCGCCGGCGCCCGCGCCCGCACCGTTCCCGACGGGCACGCAGACGATCCCGTTCGCCAAGGCGCTGAACCTCGGCATGCGGCGCGCGCTCGCGAACGACCCGCGTGCGCTGCTCATGGGTGAGGACATCGGGCGGCTCGGCGGCGTGTTCCGCGTGACCGACGGCCTGCTCGCGGAGTTCGGCGAGGACCGCGTCGTCGACACGCCGCTCGCCGAGTCGGGGATCGTCGGGACCGCGATCGGGCTCGCGCTGCGCGGGTACCGGCCGGTGTGCGAGATCCAGTTCGACGGGTTCGTGTTCCCCGCGTTCGACCAGATCACGACCCAGCTCGCGAAGATGCACTACCGCTCGCAGGGTCGCCTGACGCTGCCCGTGGTCATCCGGATCCCGTTCGGCGGCGGCATCGGCGCGGTCGAGCACCACAGCGAGTCGCCCGAGGCGCTGTTCGCGCACACCGCGGGCCTGCGCGTGGTGTCCCCGTCGACACCTGCCGACGCGTTCACGATGATCCAGCAGGCCATCGCGTCGCCCGACCCCGTGATCTTCCTCGAGCCCAAGGGCCGGTACTGGGAGAAGGGGGCGGTCGACCTCGACGCGCCCCTGCCCGCCCCGCACGGCGGCCCGTCCGACCTCGACCACGCGCGCGTGCTGCGCACCGGCACCGACGTCACCGTCGTCGCCTACGGCCCGACCGTCGCGACCGCGCTCAAGGTCGCCGACGCCGCCGCGGCCGAGGGCACGAGCGTCGAGGTCGTCGACCTGCGCACGATCTCCCCGCTCGACACCGCGACCGTCGCCGCGTCCGTGCGCCGCACCGGCCGCTGCGTCGTCGTGCACGAGGCGCCCGTGCTCTACGGGACGGGCGCCGAGGTCGCGGCCCGTATCACCGAGGAGTGCTTCTACCACCTGCAGGCCCCCGTGCTGCGCGTCGGCGGGTTCCACACCCCGTACCCCGTCGCGAAGGTCGAGCACGACTACCTGCCCGGCCTGGACCGGGTGCTCGACGCCGTCGACCGCGCCCTCGCGTTCTGAGCCCCGCCCCCGGAGAGTCCCGCGTGCCCACGTACCAGCAGTTCCCCCTGCCCGACGCCGGTGAGGGCCTCACCGAGGCCGAGATCGTCACCTGGCACGTCGCCGTCGGCGACCGGGTCGAGGTCAACCAGACGATCGTCGAGATCGAGACCGCGAAGTCGCTCGTCGACCTGCCGTGCCCGTGGACGGGCGTCGTCACGCGCCTGCTCGTGGACGTCGGGACGACGGTGGAGGTCGGGACGCCGATCATCGAGGTCGACGTCGACCCGGACGGCGCCGCACCGGCGTCCGACGCACCCGCCGACGCGCGCGGCGGTGTGCGCGCGCACCAGCCGCACGCGAGCCGGTCGTCCGCCGAGCCAGGGGGTGCGGACGAGGTCGAGGCGTCACGCCCCGAGCCCGAGGCCGCGCCCGGAGGCGGGGAGAAGCCGGGGGCCGTGCTCGTCGGGTACGGCG
>JAFAEH010000170.1 GCA_023424135.1 Actinomycetes bacterium
GGTGGCGGCCCAGCTCGACGGCGTCGCGCACGCTGATGCCCGCGGGCGTGGGGCGCGACTGCGCGAGCAGCGTGACGCGCCGCGCGAACTCGCGCGGCGACAGCGCGGCGACGTCCGGCACGTCGCCGAGCTCGACGTGGCCGCCGGCGAGGCGGTGCAGGCGGGACATGCCGCGCAGCAGCGTGGACTTGCCCGAGCCGTTGGGGCCGACGAGCGCGGTGACGCGTCCGGGCTCGAGGTCGACGTGCACGGCGTCGACGGCGACGACGGCGTCGTACCGGATCGTGACGTCACGGGCGCCGAGCGTCACGCCGGTCGCGGTGGGGGAGGGCACGGGACACGATGTTAGCGAAGCCTTACCTCACCGTGGTGTGGCGTGCGCCACGTCGGGCGTGCGGCGCGCCCGAGCCCGTCGCGCGCCCGCCACGCCCCCACCCCCGGACGCGGCACGGCCCGGACCGCGCGGGTCCGGGCCGTGCCGGCGTGCTGAGGTGCGGGTCCTGCTCAGGCGCCGATGACGTCCAGCGCCTGCCGCGCGATCGCGAGCTCCTCGTTCGTCGGCACGACGAGGACGGTCACCCGCGCGCCCTCGGGGGAGATGACCGTCGGCTCGCCCTTGCGGCCCGCGTTGCGCTCCGCGTCGACCTCGATGCCCAGCGCCTCGAGACCCGCGAGCGCACCCGCGCGCACGATGTCGTCGTTCTCGCCGATGCCCGCCGTGAACGTGATGACGTCGAGGCGGCCGAGCACCGCGTGGTACGCGCCGACGTACTTGCGCAGCCGGTGCAGGTACACGTCGAGCGCGAGCCGCGCACCCTCGTGGCCCTGCTCGATCAGGTCGTGCAGCGCACGGAAGTCGCTCTCGCCCGCCAGGCCCTTGACGCCCGAGCGGCGGTTGAGCAGGTCGTCGATCTCGTCGATCGACAGCCCGGCGTTGCGGTACAGGTGCACGACGACCGCGGGGTCGATGTCACCCGAGCGCGTCCCCATGACCAGACCCTCGAGGGGGGTCAGGCCCATCGACGTCTCCACCGCGACCCCGCCACGCACGGCCGAGGCCGACGCGCCGTTGCCCAGGTGCAGCACGATCTGGTGGAGGTCCTCCAGCGGGCGGTCCAGGACCTGCGCGACCTGCCGCGACACGTACTGGTGCGACGTGCCGTGCGCGCCGTAGCGGCGCACCTTGTGCTCGCGCGCGACGTCCGCGTCGATCGCGTAGGTCGCGGCCGCGTCCGGCAGGGTCCGGAAGAACGCGGTGTCGAACACCACGACGTGCGGCACGTCGGGCAGCAGGGCCTGTGCGACGCGGATGCCCGTGAGGTTGGCCGGGTTGTGCAGCGGGGCGAGCGGCGCGAGCTCCTCGATCTGCGCCTCGACCTGCGGGGTCACCAGCACCGGGCCGTCGAACAGCGCGCCGCCCTGCACGACCCGGTGACCGACGGCGACGACGTGCGACTCGGCGAGGTCCGGCCCGATCTCCGCGAACAGGTCGAGGACGAGGCGCAGCCCGTCGGCGTGGTCGGGCACGGGCACCTCACGGCGCGTCGTCTGCCCGTGCGCGACGTGCTTGGCGGCGCCCAGCGCGTCGCCGATGCGCTCGACGATGCCCGACGCGACGGCCTCGCCGCTGTCCGGGTCGACGAGCTGGTACTTGATCGACGACGAGCCCGAGTTGACGACCAGGACGGTCGCGCGGTGCTCGGACGGGGTGGACGTGCTCATCGGGCGACTGCCTCCGGGGTGCTGGCCGCGTCCGCCGACCCCGCCGCGGCGTCGAGCGCCTGCGCCTGGATCGCCGTGATCGCGACGGTGTTGACGATGTCCTGCACGAGCGCACCGCGCGACAGGTCGTTGACGGGCTTGCGCAGGCCCTGCAGCACCGGGCCGATCGCCACCGCACCCGCCGAGCGCTGCACGGCCTTGTACGTGTTGTTGCCGGTGTTGAGGTCGGGGAAGACGAACACGGTCGCACGGCCCGCCACGGCCGAGTCCGGCATCTTCGTCTGCGCCACGGACGCGTCGACCGCGGCGTCGTACTGGATCGGGCCCTCGACCGACAGGTCGGGCCGGCGCTCGCGGACCAGGCGCGTCGCCTCGCGGACCTTCTCGACGTCGGCACCCGAGCCGGACTCGCCCGTCGAGTACGACAGCATCGCGACGCGCGGCTCGATGCCGAACTGCGTCGCCGTCTCGGCCGACGAGATCGCGATGTCCGCGAGCTGCTCGGCCGTCGGGTCGGGGATGACCGCGCAGTCGGCGTACACGAGCACACGGTCCTCGAGGCACATGAGGAAGCAGCTCGACACGCTGCCCACGTCGGGGCGCGTCTTGATGATCTCGAACGACGGCTTGATGGTGTGGGCCGTGGTGTGCGCAGCGCCCGAGACCATGCCGTCGGCCATGCCGAGCTGGACCATCAGCGTGCCGAAGTAGGAGACCGACGACACGATCTCGCGGGCCCGCTCGACCGTCATGCCCTTGTGCTTCCGCAGCTCGGTGTAGATCTCCGCGAACCGCTCGAGGGTCTCGCCGTTCTTGGGGTCGAGCACCTGGGCGTCGTCCAGGTCGAGGCCCAGCTCGGTCGCGCGTGCCCGGATCGCGGTCTCGTCGCCGAGGATCGTCAGGTCCGCGACCTGCCGCTGCAGCAGCGTCGAGGCCGCCCGCAGGATCCGGTCGTCGTTCCCCTCGGGCAGCACGACGTGCTTGCGGTCCGAGCGCGCGCGGTCGAGCATCGCGTACTCGAACATCAGCGGTGTGACCACCTCGGGGCGCGAGACGTCCAGCGCCGCGAGCAGCGACTCGCCGTCGACGTGCTGCTCGAACAACGCGAGCGCGGTGTCGACCTTGCGCTGCGCGTCGTGCGTCAGCCGCCCCCGGGTCGTCGCGGCGGCCGACGCCGAGCGGAACGTCCCCAGGGACGTCGTGATGAGCGGCAGCCGCGAGCCCAGGCCCTCGACGAGCCGCGCGATCGTGGGCGTCGGGGTGAGCCCGCCGTTGAGGATGAGGCCCGCCAGCGACGGGAACGTGTCGGCCTGGTGGGCCATCAGCAGACCCAGGAGCACGTCCGCGCGGTCGCCCGGGGTGATGACCACGGCGCCGTCCTGCAGCCGGTCGAGCAGGTGCTCGATCGACATCGCGCCGACGAGCACGTCGAGCACCTCGCGGCCCAGCAGCTCCTCGTCGCCCCCCGTCAGGGTGCCGCCGACCGCGTGCATGAGCTGGCGCAGCGTCGGCGCGTACAGCAGCGGCGAGTCCGGCAGGGCCCACACCGGCAGCTCGTCGCCCAGCGCGTCGCGCACGGCGTCGAGCGCACCGGGCGCGCAGCGGTTGGCGATGACGGACACGACCTGGGCGTGGTTCGCGGCGATCTCGGTGCCCGCGACCTCCGCAGCGTGGTGCACGTCCTCCGCGCTGCGGCCCGCGCCGTTGACGACGAGCACGACGGGCGCGCCGAGGTTCGCGGCGATCCGTGCGTTGTACGCGAGCTCGGTCGGCCCGGCGACGTCGGTGTAGTCCGTGCCGACGACGACGACGGCGTCGCAGCGCCGCTCGACGTCGTGGAACCGCGACACGATCCGTGACAGCGCGGCCTCGGGGTCGGCGATGACGTCGTCGTACGTCGCGCCGACGGCCTCGTCGTAGGCGATGTCGACGCCGTCGTGCTCGAGCAGCAGCTCGAGCACGTAGTCGCGCTCGTCCGTCGACCGCGCGACGGGTCGGAACACGCCGACGCGCTGCACCGTGCGTGTCAGGAGGTCGACGAGACCGAGGGCGACCACGGACTTGCCCGTGTCCCCCTCGGCCGACATGACGTAGATCGTCCGGGCCACTGCTGCACTCGCTCCTGACGCCCCGGGTGGGGGCTGGTCGTCGTCCGTTCGGCGTGGTGCGTGCCCGGC
>JAFAEH010000176.1 GCA_023424135.1 Actinomycetes bacterium
GGCTGGACCGTCGAGGACGCCCCCGTGGGCAAGAACCTCACGATCACCCTGAAGTACGGCCCCAACCGCGAGCGTGCGCTCGCCGGTGTGAAGCGCGTGTCCAAGCCGGGCCTGCGCGTGTACGCCAAGTCGACCAACCTGCCGCGCGTCCTCGGCGGCCTCGGCGTGGCGATCCTGTCCACGTCCTCCGGCCTGCTGACCGACAAGCAGGCAGCCAAGAAGGGTGTGGGCGGGGAAGTCCTCGCCTACGTCTGGTAAGCCCGAGACGGAGAGGAGAACAGCCATGTCTCGAATCGGCAGGATCCCCGTCCCGGTGCCTTCGGGTGTCGACGTGACGATCGACGGCAACCTCGTGACGGTGAAGGGCCCCAAGGGTCAGCTCACCCACACGGTCGCCGCCCCCATCGCGGTGGACCGCGACGACGCCGGCGCCCTCGTGGTGACGCGTCCCGACGACGAGCGCGCGTCGCGCTCGCTGCACGGCCTGACCCGCACGCTGCTGGCCAACCTGGTCACCGGTGTGACGGAGGGCTACACGAAGAAGCTGGAGATCGTCGGCACCGGTTACCGCGTGACGGCGAAGGGCGAGACGCTCGAGTTCGCGCTCGGCTTCAGCCACCCCGTCGTCGTCACCCCGCCGCAGGGCATCACCTTCGCGGTCGAGACGCCGACGAAGTTCTCGGTGCAGGGCATCGACAAGCAGCAGGTGGGCGAGGTCGCCGCGAACATCCGCAAGATCCGCAAGCCCGAGCCGTACAAGGGCAAGGGTGTGCGCTACGCGGGCGAGAACGTGCGCCGCAAGGTCGGAAAGGCTGGCAAGTAATGGCTATCGGCATCAAGGGCAAGGGCACGTCCATCGCCCGGCGTCGTCGCCACCTGCGCCTGCGCAAGAAGGTCGTCGGCACGGCTGCGCGTCCCCGTCTCGTCGTGACGCGTTCGGCGCGTCACATCACGGCCCAGGTCGTCGACGACGGCATCGGCAAGACCGTCGCCTCGGCGTCGACCCTCGAGGCCGACCTGCGCGCGACGGACGGCGACAAGACCGCCAAGGCGAAGAAGGTCGGCGAGCTCGTCGCCGCCCGCGCCAAGGCGGCCGGTGTCGACGCGGTCGTCTTCGACCGTGGCGGCAACAAATACCACGGCCGGGTGGCCGCGGTCGCCGACGGCGCCCGTGAGGGTGGTCTGGCCCTGTGACGACGAACTCCGCATCGAAGAAGAGGACTTTCTGATGGCTGCTCCTCAGCGCAGCAACACCGGTGCCGGTGGCACCGGCGGCGACCGCCGGGACGGCGGCCGTCGTGACGGCGGGCGGCGCGGTGACGCCGCCGAGAAGAGCGCGTTCGTCGAGCGCGTCGTGACCATCAACCGTGTCTCCAAGGTCGTCAAGGGCGGCCGCCGGTTCAGCTTCACCGCGCTCGTCGTGGTGGGCGACGGTGACGGCACGGTCGGCGTCGGCTACGGCAAGGCCAAGGAGGTGCCCGCGGCGATCGCCAAGGGTGTCGAGGAGGCGAAGAAGAGCTTCTTCCGCGTCCCGCGCATCCAGGGCACCATCCCGCACCCCGTGCAGGGTGAGGCCGCGGCCGGTGTCGTGTTCCTGCGTCCCGCGTCGCCGGGTACCGGTGTGATCGCCGGTGGTCCGGTGCGTGCGGTGCTCGAGTGCGCCGGCATCCACGACGTGCTCAGCAAGTCGCTCGGGTCGTCCAACGCGATCAACATCGTGCACGCCACGGTCGAGGCCCTGCGCTCCCTCGAGGAGCCGGAGGCCGTGGCCGCGCGTCGCGGTCTGCCGCTCGACCACGTCGCGCCGGCCCCGCTGCTGCGGGCGCAGGCCGAGGGTCGTGCCGCTGCTGCGGCCGCGAAGGCGGGTGCGTGATGGCGCGTCTCAAGGTGACCCAGACCCGGTCCGCCATCGGCGGCAAGCAGAACCAGCGCGACACGCTGCGCACCCTGGGCCTGAAGCGGATCGGCGACGTCGTCGTCAAGGAGGACCGTCCGGAGATCCGCGGCATGGTCAAGACGGTGACGCACCTCGTCGCGGTCGAGGAGGTCGAGTGACCATGGCCGACGACAAGAAGGCCGACGAGAAGGCGACGGAGACCGAGGCCCCCAAGGCCAAGGCCTCCGCCAAGAAGGCTGCGGCGAAGCCCGCGGCCGAGAAGGCCCCGGCCGCGACGTCCGCCGCCAAGGCGGAGGCCGCCCCGGCTGCCGAGAAGAAGACGTCCGCGAAGGCGTCGTCCTCGGCGACGGAGAAGAAGGCCCCGGCGAAGAAGGCCCCGACCGCTGCTGCGAAGGCGGCGGCCGAGGCCGCGGCCCAGCCCGGCGCGGGTGGCACCCTCAAGGTGCACCACCTGCGTCCGGCCCCGGGCGCCAAGACCGCCAAGACCCGTGTGGGTCGTGGTGAGGCGTCCAAGGGCAAGACGGCCGGCCGCGGTACCAAGGGCACCAAGGCCCGGTACCAGGTGCCGGACCGCTTCGAGGGCGGGCAGATGCCGCTGCACATGCGGCTGCCCAAGCTTCGCGGCTTCAAGAACCCGTTCCGCGTCGAGTACCAGGTCGTCAACCTGGACAAGCTCTCGGCGCTGTACCCCGACGGTGGCGACGTGACGGTCGCCGACCTGGTCGCCAAGGGCGCCGTCCGCAAGGGCCGCCCGGTCAAGGTGCTCGGCACCGGCGACCTGACCGTCAAGGTCGCGGTCGACGTGGACGCGTACTCCGCGTCCGCGAAGGAGAAGATCGAGGCTGCCGGCGGGAGCGTCGCGCAGGGCTGAGGCCCCGCGACGGACGTCAGCAGTGACGCAGGTTCGACGGGCGGTCCCGGTCACCGGGGCCGCCCGTCGGCGTACCCGCTCACGATGGCACGGGACGCCCGGGCAGTCCGGAACGTTTCAGGCGAGGTCCCACGGACGCTGCGGCGCTGGTCGCGCGTCCGGTGGGGTCCCCCGCGCAAGGTAGGCTCTACCGGCGGTCCGTCCCGCTCTTCGACGGCGACGGGGTCGGAGGACGGCCCACACAGCAGGAGGACGACAGGTGCTCAGTGCATTCGTTCGGGCGTTCAGGACGCCTGACCTGCGGCGCAAGCTGCTCTTCACCATCGGGATGATGGTGCTGTTCCGCGTCGGTTCGTTCCTGCCCACGCCGGGGGTCAGCTACCCCAACGTGCAGGCGTGCATCGACCAGACGGCGGACGGCAACGACCTGCTGGGCCTGGTGAACCTGTTCAGCGGTGGCGCACTCCTGCAGCTGTCGGTGTTCTCGCTCGGGATCATGCCGTACATCACCGCGAGCATCATCGTCCAGCTGCTGCGCGTGGTGATCCCGAAGTTCGAGGAGCTCCACAAGGAGGGGCAGGCCGGCACAGCGAAGCTCACGCAGTACACGCGGTACCTGACGATCGGCCTGGCGGTCCTGCAGTCGACGACGATCATCACGTTCGCGCGCAGCGGCAACCTCTTCCAGGGCTGCAGCCTCGAGGTCATCCCCGACGACTCGCCGCTGACGCTGCTGATCATGGTCATCACGATGACCGCGGGCACCGGGCTCATCATGTGGTTCGGCGAGCTCATCACCGAGCGCGGTGTCGGCAACGGCATGTCGCTGCTCATCTTCACCTCGATCGCGGCGTCGTTCCCCGGCGCGATGTGGTCCATCGCGGGTGGCGCCGGCGGCGCGGGCAAGTTCATCGCGGTCCTGCTGATCGTCGTCCTGGTGATCGGGCTCGTGGTCTTCGTCGAGCAGTCGCAGCGCCGCGTGCCGGTCCAGTACGCCAAGCGCATGGTCGGCCGCCGCATGTACGGCGGGTCGAGCACCTACATCCCGATCAAGATCAACATGGCGGGCGTGATCCCCGTGATCTTCGCGTCGTCGCTGCTCGCGGTCCCGACGCTGATCGCCCAGTTCGGCGACGCGACGACGGGCTGGGTGCAGTGGATCAGCCGGTACATCGCCGACCCCGGCGCGGCGCCGCACATCGCGATCTACATCGTCCTGATCATCTTCTTCTGCTACTTCTACACGGCGATCACGTTCAACCCGGACGAGGTCGCGGACAACATGAAGAAGTACGGCGGCTTCATCCCCGGCATCCGTGCGGGGCGTCCGACGGCCGAGTACCTCGACTACGTGATCACGCGGATCACCGCGCCCGGGTCGATCTACCTCGCGCTCGTCGCCCTCATCCCGACCATCGCGTTCATCGTGCTCGAGGTCGGCACCAACATCCCGTTCGGTGGCGCGTCGATCCTCATCGTCGTCGGCGTCGGCCTCGAGACGGTCAAGCAGATCGAGTCGCAGCTCCAGCAGCGGCACTACGAAGGGTTCCTCCGTTGAGCGCACGTCTGGTCCTGCTCGGCCCCCCCGGTGCGGGCAAGGGCACGCAGGCTGTCCGGCTCGCCGAGAAGCTGGGAGTCCCGGCGATCTCGACGGGCGACATCTTCCGGTCCAACATCAAGAACGGCACGGAGCTCGGCAGGCGCGTGCAGGACATCACGGCGTCCGGCGCGCTCGTCCCCGACGAGCTGACGAACGAGCTCGTGCGCGACCGGCTCGCGCAGCCGGACGCCGTCGACGGGTTCCTGCTCGACGGCTACCCCCGCAACGTCGCGCAGGTCGGGGCGCTGGACGAGATGCTCGCGGCCGCCGAGCAGGAGATCGACCTCGCGGTCGAGATCACCGCGGACCCGCAGGTCGTCATCGACCGTCTGCTGGGCCGCGCCCTGGTCGAGGGGCGCGCCGACGACACCGAGGACGTCATCCGGCATCGGCTCGACGTGTACGCCGAGCAGACCGCGCCGATCGCGCAGGTCTACGCCGCCCGTGGCCTGCTCGCGCAGGTCGACGGCATCGGTGAGGTCGACGAGGTCACGGGCCGGCTGCTCGCCGCGCTGAGCCCCGTCCTGTCCTGAGGCGCACGTGTTCGGCCGCGAACGGATCGAGTACAAGACGCCCGAGCAGGTGGCGCTCATGCGGCGCGCCGGGCTGGTCGTCGCGGACGCGCTGGACGCGGTGCGCGCGGCGGTCGCGCCGGGTGTGACGACGGCCGAGCTCGACGCGGTGGCCGAGGAGGTCATCACGGCCGCGGGTGCGACCCCCTCGTTCCTCGGCTACCACGGCTACCCGGCCACGCTGTGCATCTCGGTGAACGACGAGATCGTGCACGGCATCCCGGGTGCGCGAGTCCTGCAGCCCGGTGACGTGGTCTCGATCGACTGCGGTGCCGTGGTCGACGGGTGGCACGGCGACTCCGCCGTGACCGTCGTGCTCGAACCGGCCGATGCCGCCGATGTCGAGCTCGCGCGCACGACGGAGGACGCCATGTGGGCGGGCATCGCCGCGCTCGCGACGGGGGAGCGGCTCGGCGACGTCGGCGAGGCGGTCGAGGGTGTCGTCGAGGCGGCCGCAGCGCGTACCGGCAGCCCCGCGCTGGGCATCGTGGAGGACTACGTCGGTCACGGGATCGGGACGGCCATGCACCAGCCCCCGGACGTGCCGAACTTCCGCACGCGCGACCGCGGGACCCGGCTGCGGCCCGGTCTGTGCGTCGCGATCGAGCCGATGCTCGTGCGTGGCGACGAGGCGAACCACACCCTCGCGGACGACTGGACCGTCGTCACGGACGACGGGTCGCGCGCCGCGCACTGGGAGCACACCGTCGCGATCCTCGAGGACGGCATCGTCGTGCTGACGGCGCACGACGGCGGGGCCGAGCGGCTGCGTGCGCTCGGCGTCGAGGTCGCCTCGATCTGACGTCCGGCCCGGTGTGCCACGGCCGAGATGCCGCGATGGTTCCGGCGGGCCTCGGTGATGGCGTATGATGGCTCGTTGGTTGTGTGCGCCGTGTCATCGGCGACCAGTCGCCCCCTGATCCGTCTCCCGCGATCGGGCACGCCGTCGGCGGGTCCGGTCCCGTGTCACGGGCGCGGGGTGAGCACGCCGAAGCAGCAGCACGAAGGTTTCCCAGCACGACAGTTAGCGGAGGACATGGCCAAGAAGGACGGCGTCATCGAGATCGAGGGCAGCGTGGTCGAGGCCCTGCCGAACGCGATGTTCCGTGTGGAGCTCGCCAACGGGCACAAGGTGCTGGCACACATCTCGGGAAAGATGCGTCAGCACTACATCCGGATCCTCCCCGAGGACCGGGTGGTGGTCGAGCTCAGCCCGTACGACCTGTCCCGCGGGCGCATCGTCTACCGCTACAAGTAACCACCCCATCGACACGCCGTCCGCCCGGTCCACGACCGAGCCTCGGCGGCGGAGGAACGAGCGATGAAGG
>JAFAEH010000216.1 GCA_023424135.1 Actinomycetes bacterium
GCCCGCAGCACCGCCCGCCCCCGGACGGGCCGCCCGCGCCCGCCGTCGGCGCGCGCTCGGCTGGTTCGCGCTGCTCGCGGGCCCGAACGTCGCGCTGCTCGTGCTGTTCGTCTACAAGCCGCTGCTCGAGAGCTTCTACCTGTCGACCATGCAGTGGAACCTCGGCTCACCGGTCGCGCGGTTCGTGGGACTCGGCAACTACGTCGAGTGGTTCACCGCGGACTCGACGGCCCAGGTGATGACGACGACCGCGGTGTTCACGCTGACGACCGTCGGCGGGGCGCTCGTCCTCGGGCTGGGGCTCGCGCTGCTGCTGAACCGTCGGCTGCCGGGCCGCGGCCTGGCGCGCACGGTCGCGTTCGCGCCGTACGTGCTGTCCGGGTACGCCGTCGGCATCCTGTGGCTGTTCATCTTCGACCCGCGCTACGGGCTCATGTCGACCGTGCTCGGCTGGGTCGGCGTCGCATCGCCCCAGTGGTACACGGCCGAGCCGTGGCCGCTCGTGATGGTCGTGGTCGTCTACCTGTGGAAGCACCTCGGCTACGTCGCGCTGATCTACCTGGCCGGGCTGCAGGGCGTCCCGCAGGACCTGCGCGACGCCGCCGCGCTCGACGGTGCGAGCCCGGCGCGCACGCTGCGCTCGATCGTCCTGCCGCTGCTCGCGCCGACGACGTTCTTCCTGCTCGTGACGATGATGCTCGCGTCCCTGCAGTCGTTCGACATCATCCGCTCGATGACGCAGGGCGGGCCGCTCGGGTCGACGACGACGCTGATGTACCAGATCTACCAGGAGGGCTTCGTCAACGGCCGGGCCGGGTACGCGTCCGCCGGTGCGACGGTCCTGTTCCTGCTGCTGCTCGCGGTGACGGCCGTCCAGCTGCGGTTCGTCGAGCGGAAGGTCCACTACGCATGAGCACCACGACGACCCCGGCCACGCCGACCCCCGCCACGCCGGCCCCGGCCCGGACGGGCACCGCGCGCCACGCCGACGTCCCCACGCCCGGCCCCACGCCCCACCGACGCCCCGCGCGCACCCTGCTGCTCGACGCGGGCGGCGTCCTCACCCTCGTCGTCGCCACGCTCGTCCTGGGTGCACCGCTGCTGTGGATGGTCCTCGCGAGCCTCAAGCGGCCCGACGAGCTGTACGCGCTGCCCCTGCAGTGGCTGCCCGAGAGCCTCGACCTGGCGAACTACGCGCAGGCGGCGCAGTCCATCCCGCTGGGCACGTTGTTCGCGAACAGCCTCGGCCTGACCCTCGTCGGGTCGGCGCTCAAGGTCACGCTCGGCCTGTGCTGCGCCTACGCGCTGGTCTTCCTCGACGTGTCCTTCCGGCGGACCGTGTTCGTCGTCGTCATCGCGGCGCTCATGATCCCGCCGCAGATCACGATCATCCCCAACTACACATTCGTCGCGAGCCTCGGCTGGCTCAACACCTACCAGGGCATCCTCGTGCCCGGTCTGGCGAGCGCGTTCGGCACGTTCCTGTTCCGCCAGCACTTCCTCACCCTGCCGCGCTCGGTGCTCGAGGCGGCCGACCTCGACGGTGCCGGGCACTGGCGGCGGCTGTGGCGGTTCGTCGTGCCGATGTCCCTGCCGACGATCGCCGCGGTGACGCTCGTGTCCGTCGTCACCGAGTGGAACGACTACCTGTGGCCGTTCCTCGTCGTCGACGACCCCCGCAAGATGACGCTGCCCGTCGGCCTGACGCTCCTGCAGAACGTCGACGGCATGACGAACTGGGGGGTGCTGCTGGCCGCGACGACGGTCGTCACCCTGCCGGTCCTCGCCATGTTCCTCGTCCTGCAGCGCCGGCTCGTCGCCGGACTGACCGCGGGCGCCGTCACCGGCTGACCCGTCACCCCGATCCACCGGACCCGCCCCCGCGGGACCGGCCCCCGGCACGCCCACCGACCGGTGGCGTGCACCCGAACCGAGGAGACCCCCGTGTCCCACCGTGCCCCGACCCGCCGCCGCGGCCTCGCCGCGCTGGCACTGGCCGCCGCCGGCGCGCTGACCCTCACCGCCTGCACGACCCCGACGATCGCGACCGGCCAGGCCGCCGAGACGCCCGCCACCGCGGACGCCGTCGACTGGTCGGGCGTCGAGCCCGCGTCCGAGATCACGTGGTGGAGCAACCACCCGGGATCGTCGAAGGCCGTCGAGGAGGAGCTCATCGCGCGCTTCGAGGAGGCGCACCCCGAGATCTCGGTGAACCTCGTGACCGCGGGCGCCAACTACGACGAGGTCGCGCAGCGGTTCCAGGCCGCGTCGCAGACCTCCGAGCTGCCCGACGTCGTCATCTCGTCCGACGTGTGGTGGTTCCGCTACCACCTGAACGACCAGATCATGGCGCTCGACGACGTGTTCGAGCACCTCGACGCGGACACCGACGACTTCGTCAGCGCGTTCTACGGCGACTACGAGTACGAGGGCCAGCACTGGGCCGCGCCGTACGCGCGCTCGACGCCGCTGTTCTACTACAACAAGGACATGTGGGCGGCCGCGGGCCTGCCCGACGAGGGTCCGCAGACGTGGGAGCAGATGCAGGAGTGGTCGACCGCGCTCGCCGCGCAGGTCCCCGCCGACTCCAAGCCCTTCGGCCTGTCGCTGGGCGCGTCGTGGTCCGCGTGGTGGTTCGAGAACATGATCTGGGGCCAGGGTGGCCAGTACTCCGACGAGTGGACGACGACGCTCGACACGCCCGAGGCGGTCGCCGGCGGCGAGTTCCTGCGCGACCTGTTCCACGGTGACGACGCGTACGCGACGGTCTCGGAGGACTCGACGGCCGACTTCGCCGCCGGCGTCGTCGCCGCGACCATCGGCTCGACCGGTTCGCTCAAGGGCATCCTCGACGCGGCGTCGTTCGAGGTCGGCACGGCGTTCCTGCCCGACGGTCCCCAGGGCGGCGGCGTCCCGACGGGCGGCACGGGCCTGGCGATCCCGAAGAACAAGACCCCCGAGGAGCAGCTCGCCGCGGCGATGTTCCTGCAGTTCATCACCGACACCGAGCAGACCGCGTACTTCTCGCAGAACACCGGGTACATGCCGGTGCGCACGTCCGCGATGGAGTCCGACGCGATGACGGCCGTCTACGAGGCCACGCCGCAGTTCCGCACCGCGGTCGACCAGCTCGGTGCCAAGGCGCGCTCGCAGGACTGGATCCGCGTGTTCGTCCCGAGCGCGGACCAGGTGCTCACCGAGGGCATCGAGCAGATCGTCCTGCGTGGCGAGGACCCCGCTGCGGCGTGGAGCTCCATCACGCCGAAGCTCGAGACCGCCTACCGTGAGAACGTGGAGCCGTACCTGTGACCAGGGTCGTCGCGCACCGGGGGAACTCGTGGGTCGCGCCGCAGAACACGCTCGCCGCGTTCGAGGCGGCCGCCCGTGCGGGCGCCGACTCGATCGAGCTCGACGTGCAGCTGACGTCCGACGGGCACGTCGTCGTGATCCACGACGACACCCTGGACGCGACGACCTCCGGCACCGGCTGGGTGAAGGACACGACGCTCGACGACGTGCGGTCCCTCGACGCGGGCGCGTGGTTCGCGCCCGCGTTCGCGGGGCAGCGCGTCCCGGTGCTCGCCGAGGTCGTCACCCTGCTGGAGCGGCACCCGTCCGTGGGTCTGCTGTGCGAGCTCAAGGGTGGATGGACGGCGCGGCAGGCGGCGCTCGTCACAGGCCCGCTGCTCGCAGCGGGCCTCGCGGACCGGGTCGTCGTGCAGAGCTTCTGGCCGGAGACCGTCGAGGCACTGCGCTCGGCGGCGCCCGGCCTGCGCCGCGGGCTCCTGCTCGCCGACGTCGGGGACGACGTGCTCGACGCGTGCGCGGACCTCGACGTCGCGATGGCGAACCCGCACGGCCTGCTGCTGCAGACGCACCCGGACCTGGTGGACCGGTTGCACGGGGCAGGCATCGAGGTCGCCGTGTGGACGCTCGACGAGCCCGCGCACTGGGCTGCGGCCGTCGCGCTCGGGGTCGACGAGATCATCACCGACCGCCCGGACAGGCTCGCGGGCTGGCTCGCCGCACGCGAGGAGTGACGGGACCGGTGACGGTGTGAAGCGTTGATGTCGGGATCCGGCATCAACGCTTCACACCGTCCCGGTCAGGCGTCAGGTGTCAGGCGCAGGTGGCGGTGACGCCCTGCGCGCTGCCCGTGCCCTGGAAGCCGAACTCGGTGGACTGGCCCGCGCCGACGGAACCGTTCCACGGTGCGGGGGAGAACCGCACCGTGCCCGCCGTGCCGGCGCTCGTCGAGTTCCACGCGTTGCTGACCGCAGCACCGCTCGGCAGGTTCACCGTGGCGGTCCACCCGCTGAGCGACGACGTCCCGGCCGTGACCTTGACGGTCGCGACGAACCCGCCGTTCCACTGGTTGAGCGAGACCGTCGCCGTGCAGCCTCCGGCCGGCGGGGTCGTGGGCTGCACCGTGGGGCTCGGCGTGGGCGTCGGGGTGCCGGTCGGCGTGGGCGTCGGGCTCGGCGTCGGCGACACGGTGGTCGACGGGGTCGGGGACGGTGTGGGGCTCGTCGTCGGCTGGGGGCCGTCCGCGAGGGTCGGCGTGGTCCAGTCGACCCACTGCGACAGGCTGCCGGCCGCGCGGCTCGAGATCCGCATCTGGCCCGCCGACGACCCCGTGCCGAGCAGGAACTTCTGGATGTTCTGCTGCAGCGGCGTGCGCCACTCGGAGCGGTTGGCGCAGTGCGAGCCGTCCGCGACGTCCGACCAGTAGGTGATGTTGTCGCCCGCCCCGAGGGCCTTGTAGACCTCGGCGCCGCCGAGCGCGGCGACGCTCGCCGAGCGCGGTCCCAGGTTCGCGATGTGCGGGTTGTCCATGATGAACAGGCCGCGCGGGGCGACGAGCCCGACCATCTGGTGGGTGTCGACCGGCAGGTTGTTCGGGTTGCCGGTGGAGGAGCCGAACGCGTCGCCGAACCACGGCTGCTCTCCGTACGCGCTGCTCAGCGACTGCGCGCCCTCACCGGGGACGCCGCGGAAGATCGGCACGCCTGCGGTGCCGGACTCGATGGGCATGGTCAGCGCGATGCGCTGGTCGAAGACCCCGGCGACGAACGCGCCCTTGCCGAACCGCGAGCAGCCGGTGACGCCCGTCGCGTCGGCCGCCAGGACCGACCCGCCCGACGCCTCGATGACGTCGATGATGCGGCTGACGCCCCACGCCCAGGCCATGAGCAGGCCGGTCTGGCTGCTCGACCCGTAGATGTCGTAGAACGCGCCCTGCTTGTTGGTGCGGCCCGTGCCCTCCTTGCCGACGACGTACGGGTCGAAGCGGCGACGAGCGGCGCTGCTCCCAGGGTCGTCGGCACTGTGCGGGGCGACCGCGGACCGGACGCGCCGGCCGACGTCGCTCACCCCTCGGGCTGCCCCGCGAGCAGCCACCGGACCGTGCGCGTCGCGGCATGCCCGGCCCCGCGCGCCAGCGCCGTG
>JAFAEH010000246.1 GCA_023424135.1 Actinomycetes bacterium
CGACCGTCGTGCGCCCCGTGCCCGGCGCGCCGGTGACCAGCAGCGCACGGTCCGCACCGGACGCCACCCGCTGCACGACCTCGCGCTGGACCGCGTCGAGGGGGTGCGGGGCACCCGCGTCGAGCGCCGCGCGCTCGACCAGCGGTGCCGCCACCAGGCGGGTCGTCGGTGCCGTCGTCACGGCGCGATCGAACCACGAGGCACCGACAGCGGCGTGCAGGCCGCTCCGCGCACGCACGGGCGACCGCCGGACGACGGAACGCGACCCTGCCTGTCACATGCCGTGGCTACCATGCGCGGGTGACCGACGCCCAGGACACGACCGAGACCCGCACGCGCGGGCACCGGATGGCGCGCGCCGAGCGCCGCTCCCAGCTCCTGGCGATCGCGCTCGACCTGTTCGCGAGCGAGGGCTTCCACCACGTCTCGATGGACGACATCGCCGACCGCGCCCAGGTCAGCAAGCCCGTCCTGTACCGGCACTTCCCCTCCAAGCTGGACCTGTACCTCGCGGTCGTCGACGAGCAGAGCGCCGACCTGCTCGCCGCCGTCGAGCGCGCCGTCGCGCCGCTCGAGGTCGGGCCCCTGCCGCGCGGCGAGGGCAAGGTGGTCGTCGCCGCCGTCGTCGAGGCGTACCTCGCGTTCGTGCAGGTGGCGGGCGAGTCCTCGACCCTGCTGTTCGAGTCGGACGTGACGCACGACGCCGAGGTCCGCGCGCGCGTCGAGCACGCCTCGGGCGAGGTCCGCCGGCGGATCGCCGAGGTCCTCGTCGGGGTCGTCGGGCGCGAGCGCCCCGACACCGACGTGCTGGCCGCCGCGCTCGTCGCCGCCGCGCAGGGCGCCGCGACCTACTGGCTGCGCCACGGCGACAAGGCGTGCACCGAGCACGTCGTCGCGCTCGTCACCGACCTGCAGTGGCGCGGGGTGGCCGGGCTGATCCGCGCGGACTACCCCTACGAGGACGCGTGAGCCGCGCGCACTAGGATCGACGGGACCGCCCGGCGCCGCGCGCCGGGACCCCCTGCGACACAGGAGTACCCGTGGAGATCACGATCGGCGTGCAGCACCTGCCGCGCGAGCTCACGCTCGAGTCCGACCAGACCGCGGACGAGATCGCCGCGGCCGTGCAGGCCGCGCTGACCGACAGGTCGAGCACGCTCGAGCTCACCGACACCCGCGGTCGGCGCATCATCGTGCCGACCGGCGCGCTCGGCTTCGTCGAGATCGGCGCCGAGGCCAAGGGCCGCGTGGGCTTCGGCTCGATCTGAGCGCACCGCAGCACCGACCCGACCGCAGCGTCGTCGCCCGACGGCGGCGCTGCGGTCGGTGCGTCAGGCCGTCAGGTGCAGGCGCGACATGCGCCGCGTGTGCTCGGCGGTCAGCTCGTTGAACACCGTGGCGGGCACCTGCGCGGCGCTCGCCCGCGCCGGTGCGTCGGCCGGGGAGCCCGCGGCGTCCGTCACGTCGGCACGCGTCCCGCCGGCACGGTCCAGGACGCGGGCCACCTCGGGTCGCTGCGCCAGGCGCTGCACGACGCCCAGCGCCTCGCCCACCAGCCGGCGGCCCCACAGGGCGAGGCGGGAGGACAGCACGTCGTCGCGCGCGCACGCCTCGTCGAGCTCGCGCACCGCGAGCTCACCGTGCGACGCGTCGTCCAGGACCTCGCCGACCAGCCGGGCCGACTCGTCGTCGAGGCCGCGAGCCACCAGCCGGCAGAAGTCGTCGGCGACGCCGTAACCGACGTACGCCTTGAGCAGCCGCTCGGCCCACGACGTCGGCGGCGTGCGGGCGTCGAAGTCGTCGAGGAGGCCGTCGAACCGGCCGAGCGCGGCGACGGGGTCGGCCCCGAGCTCCCCGATCCGGGCGAGCACACGGTCGCGCCGCTCGGTGCAGCGCGCGGCGAGCCTGCTCAGCGCCAGCGACTGCTCGAGCCCGGGCGCCTGGCGGCTGTCCCCGGCGAGCCGGGCGAACGCCTGGTGCTCGAGGCTCGCGACCAGGGCGAGCACCTCGACGGTGTCGGCCGGGTCGGCCGCGGCGCCGTCGGCCCGGACCGGGTCCTGGTGCGGGGTGCGGGTCTCGCCGGTGCTGCTGGTCATCGGGTGATCGTATCGCCGCCTCCCCGGGATCGGGACGCCCGTCCGATAGACTGCCCGGGTACAACCCGTACATCGGTTGCCCGGTCGTCTCGGTTTCCCGGGTCCGGCACACGCCGCGGCCCACCCCGCTCGACGCGCACCGCACCGACGCCCCGCAGGCAGCCCGCCCGCGACGCGCCGGGGAGCGTGCGCAGCGCCTGCGGGGCGACTTCTACGATCGGCTGCCGGCCGACCCGCGTGGCACCGCCCGATCCCTGGGACCCCGCGAGCGCGCGACGCGCCCGCCGACCCGGCCGTGTCGTGAGCCGCCACCCTGGCAGTGAAGAGCCGCACGTGAGCACCGACCAGACCGTCGCCAGCAGCGACGTCACCCCTGACTCCCCCACCGACGAGACCCTCGACCAGCACCGCACCGCGGCCGACGCGGTCCCCACCGAGGTCCCCACGGGCTCGCGCCGCGCGGCGTCCGTGCAGGCCGTCGACGCGTCATTCGCCGACTTCGACGTCCGCCCCGAGATCGTCGCGGCCCTGGCCGCCGCGGGGATCACGCAGCCGTTCCCCATCCAGGCGATGACGCTGCCCGTGGCGCTGTCCGGCCACGACATCATCGGCCAGGCCAAGACCGGCACCGGCAAGACCCTCGGCTTCGGGGTCCCGCTGCTGCACCGCGTCGTGGCACCCGGCGAGGACGGCTACGACCGTCTGGCCGCCCCCGGCGACCCGCAGGCGCTCGTCGTCGTCCCGACCCGCGAGCTCGCGGTGCAGGTCGCCGGCGACCTCGCGATGGCCTCGGCGCAGCGCAAGGTCCGCATCGTGCAGGTCTACGGCGGGCGCGCGTACGAGCCGCAGGTCGAGGCCCTGCAGCGCGGTGCGGACGTCGTCGTCGGCACCCCGGGCCGCATGATCGACCTGCTGAACCAGCGTCACCTGCGCCTGAAGCACGCGACCGAGGTCGTCCTGGACGAGGCCGACGAGATGCTCGACCTCGGGTTCCTGCCGGACGTCGAGAAGCTCCTGGCTGCGACGCCGCCGAACCGCCACACGATGCTGTTCTCGGCCACGATGCCCGGCGCCGTCGTCGCGATGGCCCGCCGCTACATGTCGCAGCCGACGCACATCCGCGCCGCGGCGCCGGACGACGAGGGCGCGACGGTCAAGAACATCAAGCAGGTCGCCTACCGTGCGCACGCGCTGGACAAGGTCGAGCTGCTGGCCCGCATCCTGCAGGCACGCGGCCGCGGCCTGACGATCGTGTTCGCCCGCACCAAGCGCACGGCCGCGAAGGTCGCCGACGAGCTCGTCGAGCGCGGGTTCGCCGCCGGGGCGATCCACGGCGACCTCGGCCAGGGCGCCCGCGAGCAGGCGCTGCGCGCGTTCCGCCACGGCAAGGTCGACGTGCTCGTCGCGACCGACGTCGCGGCCCGCGGCATCGACGTCGAGGACGTCACGCACGTCGTGAACTACCAGTGCCCCGAGGACGAGAAGACGTACCTGCACCGCACCGGGCGCACCGGCCGTGCGGGCAACAAGGGCACGGCCGTGACGTTCGTCGACTGGGACGACCTGCCGCGCTGGGGCCTGATCGACAAGGCCCTGGGCCTGGGTATCCCCGACCCGGTCGAGACGTACTCCTCCTCGGAGCACGTCCACACCGACCTCGACGTGCCCGAGGGCGTGACCGGCCGTCTGCCGAAGTCGCAGCAGACGCGCGCCGGCCTGGACGCCGAGGTGCTGGAGGACCTCGGTGAGACGGGCAAGCGCGGCGGGTCGCGACCCGGTGCGCGCTCCGGTGAGCAGGGCGGGCGGTCCGGCGAGCGGGGTGGGCGCGGCGCACGCTCGGGCGGCCGCCAGGGCGAGGGCCGGTCCCGCGAGGACGGGTCCGACCGTCCCGAGGGCGAGCAGGGCGAGGGCCGTCGCCGTCGCCGCGGCGGTCGCGGCCGGTCCGGCGGCGACCAGGGCGCCCCGCGGACCGACGCCCCCGCGGGTACGACGGGCGAGAGCACGACGGGCGAGAGCACGACGAGCCCCGTGACGACCGGCGAGGGTGCGTCCGACGCCGGCGAGTCGTCCGGTGCACCGCGCCGTCGGCGTCGTCGTCGCTCGCGCGGCGGGGCGTCCGCCGCGGGCGCTGCGACGGCCCCCGCGGAGTCCTGACCGGCACGTCACGCACGACCACCGGTGGGG
>JAFAEH010000355.1 GCA_023424135.1 Actinomycetes bacterium
GGACCGGGCGGCGCCTCGGGCCGTGCAGCAGGTGCGCACGACTCGCGCGCCGGTGCTCCCGGCGCGCCGCCGACGACAGCGCGCGAGCGTGGCCTCGCCGCTGCGCGCGCTGCCAGCGAGCAGTCCCGCAACCGTGCCCAGGTGCCCGACGAGCCCTCGCCCGACGACCCGACGATCGGGCAGTCGGGTCTCGTGGGGGCACCGCTCGTCGCGCAGGTCCTCGGCGGGCGCGTCATCGACGAGCAGGTGGACCTCTAGCCGGCAGCACCCGCGTGACGCGCGAGGGGCCGGGCACACCGGTCGGGCGAGCCGGCGGACATCCCGGCAGCACCCGCGTGACGCGCGGGGCCGGGCACACCGGTTGGGCGATCAGGCGGACACCCCGGCAGCACCCGTGTGACGTGTGGGGGCCGGGGTGTCGTGGGCCGTACCGTGTCGCCCGCGAGGGTGACGCCTCGGGTGAAACCCTCCGCGCTGTCGCAGGACTGCGACACGTCTGCGACCTCGCGGGCATCGACGCACGTGCGGTCCGTCCTAGGTTGTCTGCCATGTCCGAAGCACTCAGGACGCCCCTGCGGTGCACGGCCGTCGCGGTGACGGCCCTGCTCACCGGCTCCCTGCTGACCGCGTGCGCCACCGGCACGCCGACCGCGGCGCCGTCGACGGCACCGACCCGGGTCCGCGCGTCGACCGCACCCGAGGCGACCCCTGCACCGACCCCCGACCTGCCGACGGTCCCCGGGTACGGGCCGGGCGAGATCCCGCCCGTGCCGATGTTCCTGCTGCCCGACCTGGGGATGCTCGACGCGTCGCTCGCGGGGTTCGCGATCGAGGTCGACGACGCGGTCGGCGACCTGCCGGGTGTGCGCGTCGAGCCGCAGCGCTGCGACGCGCAGGGCACCGACGCCGGGGAGCTGCTCGCCTACGGCGACGGGTCCGGCACGTTCACGGGTGCCGACGGTACGGTCACCAACTACGGGGACGGATCGGGCACGTACACGCTGAACGGCACGACCGTCACGGTGTACGGCGACGGGTCCGGCACGTACGCGGACGGCACGACGGTCGTGACGAGCTACGGCGACGGGTCCGGGACGTACGACGACGGCACGACGGCGCTCACCCTGTACGGCGACGGGTCCGGCACCTGGTCGCGCGGGTCGCGCAGCATCACGAACTACGGCGACGGCTCCGGGACGGCGACGGACGGCACGACGACCGTCACCAACTACGGCGACGGGTCGGGCGCGTACGAGGGGCCGGGCCTCACGGTGACGAACTACGGCGACGGGACCGGGCTCGTGAACTCGACACCGGTCGAGGTCGAGCCGCTCGCACCGGTCCCGGCGCTCGGCTCGTTCCCGTCGATGGGCGTCCTGGCGCCGGTCCCGTCGTGCGGGACACGGCTGGTCCTCGACTCGTCCGTCCTGTTCGACTTCGACAGCGCCACGGTGCGCACGGACGCGTCGGCGACGCTCGACGCGGTCGCGCAGGTCCTGTCCGACGTCCCCGCGGCGCGGGTCGAGGGGCACACCGACGCGGTGTCGTCCGACGAGTACAACCAGGAGCTCTCCGAGCGGCGTGCCGCGGCCGTCGTCGCGGCGCTCACCGAGCGCGGCATGCACGGTGACCTGGATGCCGTCGGGTTCGGCGAGTCGCGGCCCGTCGCACCGAACGAGGTCGCCGGAGCCGACAACCCCGCCGGGCGTCAGCTCAACCGGCGCGTCGAGATCGTGGTGCCGTCGTGAGCCGACCCGTCGGGGCCCCGGGCGGGCGGACGACGAGCGACCCCGGCAGCCCGGTGGGCGTGCCGGGAGCGCGCGACGCCTCCGCCGGCGCACCGATGGTCGGGGTGACGGGGCGGGGTCGACCACGGCGGTGGGCCGCGCTGCTCGCGTGCGTCGCGCTGGCTGCCGCGGCGGGGTGCACGGTCGAGGTCGTCGACGAGGACGCGTCGGGCGGGACGTCGGCCGACGCGGGCCGTACGGATGGGGACGACACCCACGCGGAGGTCTCCGGTGACGGCACCACGCACGCCGAGGCCGAGGTCGCGAGCGCGGAGCCGTCGGTGCGCACGACCCCCGACCAGGGCGGCGGTGCGGCGGCCGGCAGCTCCGGTCTGCCGCCCGTGCTCGACCGGGCCGGCCTGCAGGAGCTCGTCACGCAGCAGGGCATGTGCTCGGGCGACCTGCAGGTCGCGCTCGCCGGGGAGGCGGTCGAGGTCGTCGGCGACTGCGGGACGCTCACCGTCGCCGGCGCTGCGACCAGCGTGCTCGCCGGGCACGTCGACCACCTCGTCGTCAGCGGCGGCGGAGCCACCGTCGTCGTCGCGAGCGTCGACCGCGTGACGATCCAGGCGGCGGGCGTGCGCGTCGCCTGGGAGGACGGCACACCCGAGGTTGACAACGACGCCGCCGACGCGTCGTACGGTCCCGTGGGGGTCGTCCGGCTCGACGCCTCGCACTCCTGACCGCGTCCCGTCGCACGACGACGGACCACCCGAGAGGACCACCATGACGAACCCGGCCCCCGACGCGTCCGCGCCGTACCCGCCCGGCCCGGGCACCCCTGACCCGGGCGCGTCCGTCCCGCCGCCCCCGCCGCCCCCCGGCCCCGCGGCGCCGCCCGCCTATGGCACCCCGTCGGGCGATCCGTCGGCGCCGGCGTACGGCACGTCCGCACCCGCGTACGGCTCGTCGTCGGTGCCCGCGGCGGGCACGTCGTCCGCACCGGCCTACGGCTCGCCCCCCGGCGCGTACGGTTCGACCCCCGCCGCGTACGGCTCGACCCCTGGCGCGTACGGCGCGCCGACCGCCGGCTACGGCGCCCCCGGCCCGTACCCGTACGCACCGCCCGCCCGGCGGACCAACGCGATGGCGATCGCGGCGTTCGTCACGGGCCTGCTCGGGTTCGCGCTGATCCCGGTCGTGCTGGGGCACGTCGCGCTGCGGCAGATCCGTGGCACGGGCGAGAGCGGCGGGTGGATGGCTGTCATCGGCCTCGTGCTCGGCTACGGCATGTGCGCGCTGTACCTCCTGCTGATCGTGCTCGGCGGCGCGATCTTCGTCGGCTCGTCGTCGTGACGGCCGCCCCGCACGTGCTGCTCGTCGACGACGAGCAGGCGATCCTCGACGGGCTCGCGCCCTTCCTGGAGCGCTCGGGCCTGCGGGTCAGCACGGCGGGCGACGGCGAGCAGGCGCTGGCCGTGCACGGTGCGCACCCCGCGGACATCCTCGTCAGCGACGTCCTCATGCCGCGCCTCGACGGACGCAGCCTGGTGCGTCGGCTGCGGGCGGGCGGTGACTGGACGCCCGTCGTGCTGCTCACGCAGGTCGGGGAGTCCTACGAGCGCTCCGCGGCGCTGGAGGAGGGCGCCGACGACTACCTCAACAAGCCGTTCGACCCGCAGGAGCTGCTTGCCCGCGTCCGGGCCGTGCTGCGCCGGGCCGTGCCGGGCCAGCCGCCGCTGGCGACGGCGGAGGTGCTGGTCAGCGGGGACCTGCGGGTCGACCGTGCGGCCCGGCGCGTGACGCTCGCCGGTGCGCCCGTGGCCCTGACGCCCAAGGCGTCGCTGCTGCTCGACTACCTCGTCACGCACCCGGGTGAGCTCCTGACGCGCGAGCGCCTCCTCTCGGCGCTGTGGGGCTTCGAGTCGATGGTGACCACGCGCGCGGTCGACCACCGCATCGCGGAGATCCGGCGTGTGCTCGCCGACGACGCCGCGGCGCCGCGCTTCGTGGAGACGGTCCCGCAGGCGGGGTACCGGTTCTGCGGTCCGGTCGCGCGGGGGGCGCGCGCGTGAGCGGCGCGGGGCCCGGGGCGGGGCCGGTGCCGCAGGGCGCGTC
>JAFAEH010000362.1 GCA_023424135.1 Actinomycetes bacterium
CTGCTCGCGTCGGTCGGCGTGCGCGTCTGGGAGTCCGTGCGCGTGCACGACGCGGACGAGGCGGTCGCCGCGGCCGACCGCCTGGGCTGGCCGGTCGCCGTCAAGACGACCGTGCCCGCGCTGCGCCACCGCGCCGACCTCGGTGGTGTGCGCCTCGACGTCGCCGACGAGGCCGAGCTGCGCGCCGACGTCGCCGGGATCCTCGCGCTCGCGGGCGGGCACGACCCCGGCCCGGGCACACCTCCGCTCGAGGTGCAGGCCATGGCGCCGCACGGTGTCGCGTGCGTCGTGCGCTCGGTCGAGGACCCGCTGTTCGGGCCCGTCATCAGCCTGGGCGTCGCCGGCGACGCCGCGGACCTGCTCGGCGACGTGGCCTACGGCGTGCCGCCCCTGACGGACGTCGACGTCGCCGACCTCGTCCGCACACCGCGCGCCGCACCGCGCCTGTTCGGCTACCGGGGGTTGCCGGAGCTCGACGTGGGCGCGCTCGAGGACGTCGTCGCGCGCGTGTCCGTGCTGGCCGACGCCCTGCCCGACCTGCGCTCGCTCGAGCTCAACCCCGTCGTCGTCTCACCCGACGGGCTGGCGGTGCTCGGCGCCTACGCGTCGGTCGCGCCCGCCGACCGTGCCGACGCCGCGCGACGGCTGGCGCGCGCATGAGGCAGCGCGCGCGACGCGCGTGGCAGGGCGCGGTCCACAGGCGGTCCCGCGCGCGTGCCGCGGGATGGGAGGATGGTCGGGTGCCCGCACTCTCCACCACGCTGCGCCACGACCTGCACCGGGCCGGGTACTACCCGGAGCTCGTCGGCGAGGTGCTCGAGCTCGCGCTCGCCGACGAGGACGTCGTCGCGCACCTGGTCCACCCCGAGACGACGTTCGACGGTGCCGAGGTGCGCCGTCACGTGACGGTGCTCGCGCTGACGCCCACGCGCCTGGTCGTCGCGCACGTCGACGACCACCCGGCCGACTCCGAGCACCCGTCCGCGTCCGCGCAGGCGACCACCGAGGCCGTGCCGCTGTCCGAGCTGCGCTCCGTCGCGTTCACGCACGTGATCCCCAACCCGCAGGACCACAAGTCCGGGGACGGCGCCGCCGAGCTCACGCTCGCGATCGGCTGGGGCGCGGTCTCGCGGCTCGACCTCGAGCCCGCGACGTGCGGCGACCCGCACTGCGAGGCCGACCACGGCATGACCGGCTCGCTCACGCCCGACGACGTCGTCGTGCGCGTCAGCGCCGCCGCCGAGGGCCGCGACGCCGTGCGCGCCGCCATGGCCTTCGGCCGGACGCTGTCGGCGGCGTCGCCCCGCCGGTGAGCGTGCCCCGGCCGGACGACCTGGTCGCACCGGTCGAGCCCGGTGGGCCACTGCGCTCGCTGACCCACGTGCTGCCCGCCGCTGCGGACGCGCTCGGCGTCGACGTGCCCGGCGGGGCGGCGGCGCGCGCGCTGCTGGGCCTGCCCGTCGCGCAGCGCGTGTGCGTCGTGCTCGTCGACGGCCTGGGCCACCTCAACCTCGCCGAGCGCGGCGGGCACGCACCGTTCCTGCGCTCCCTGCTCGCCGGGTCGCAGCCGCTGGTCACGACGTTCCCGTCGACGACCGCCACCGCCGTCGCGGCGTTCGGCACGGGGCGCGGCCCCGGGCAGACCGGCATGCTCGGGTACACCGTGCGCGTCCCGCAGACGGGTCGGCTCGGGAACCTCGTCTCGTGGGCCGAGATGCCGCCCGCCGACACCTGGCAGCCGCACCCGACCGTGCTCGAGCAGGTCGCCGCCACGGGCGTGCGCGTCACGAGCGTCGGGCCCGGCAAGTTCCAGGGGTCGGGCCTGACCGCGGCCGCGCTGCGCGGCGCGACCTACGCGCCCGCCGAGTCGCTCGCCGCCCGCGTCGA
Source organism: Actinomycetes bacterium (assembly GCA_023424135.1). Classification (GTDB taxonomy): domain Bacteria; phylum Actinomycetota; class Actinomycetes; order Actinomycetales; family Cellulomonadaceae; genus Cellulomonas. Next base: position 1,888 of record JAFAEH010000362.1, read on the forward strand.
CGGCGTCGTGCGCGCGCTGCGCGAGCCCGGGCTGGCGTACCTGTACTGGCACGACGTCGACAAGACCGGGCACCACCACGGGTGGGGGTCGTGGCAGTGGGGTGACGCCCTCGGTGACCTCGACGCCGAGCTGGCACGGCTGGCCCGGTCGCTGCCCCGCGGCACGCTGCTCGTCGTCACGGCCGACCACGGCATGGTCGACGTCGACCCCGCACGCCGGCGCGACGTCGCGACCGACCCCGTCCTGGGCCGCGACGTCGCGCTCACCGGAGGGGAGCCGCGCGCACTGCACCTGCACCTGACCGCCGGCGCCGACGCCGACGTCGTCGCCGAGCGCTGGCGTGACGTGCTCGGCGACGACGCGGTCGTGCGCACGCGCGAGCAGGCCGTGGCCGGCGGATGGTTCGGGCCCGTCGAGGAGCGCGTGCGGCCCGTCGTCGGGGACGTCGTCGTCGCCATGACCGGTGCCGCGACCGTCGTCGACTCCCGCACGCAGACGCCCGCGTCGATCGTCCTGCCGGGCGTGCACGGCTCGCTGACGGCGCGCGAGATGCTCGTGCCGCTGCTGGTGCACCGGTGAACCGGCGCCCCGACGCCCCCGGGAGGGCATGACGTGGCCGAGCTGGTGTTCTTCTCCGGGACGATGGACTGCGGCAAGTCGACGCTGGCGCTGCAGATGCACCACAACCACGCGGCGCGCGGGCGTGACGGCGTGCTGTTCACCCGCCAGGACCGCGCGGGCTCCGCGACGATCTCCTCACGGCTCGGCCTGACGCGCCGTGCCTGCGAGGTCGACGACACGACCGACTTCTGGGCCGAGGTCGTCACCCGGCGCACCCGGGGTCTGCCGGTGGACTACCTCATCGCCGACGAGGCGCAGTTCTACACCGCCGCGCAGGTCGAGCAGCTCGCCCGCGTCGTCGACGAGCTGTCGGCGGACGTGTACGCGTTCGGCATCACCACCGACTTCCGCGCCCGGCTCTTCCCGGGCTCCGCGCGGCTCGTCGAGCTCGCGGACCGCGTCGAGGTCCTGCAGGTCCGCGCGCTGTGCTGGTGCGGCGCCCGCGCCACGCACAACGCGCGCACGGTGGACGGGATCATGGTCGTCGAGGGGGACCAGGTCGTCGTCGGGGACGTCGGCGCCGGGTCCGGGCAGGTCGCCTACGAGGTCCTGTGCCGGCGCCACCACGCGCGCCGGATGACCGTGCAGGTCGCGCGCGCGACTGCACCGGACGCCACGACGCGCCTGTTCGACGACGACGCCGACGGCGGGTCGGGACGGGACCCGCAGGGCGACGGTCCGTCGGGCAGCGTCGGTCCGTCGGGCACCGCCTGACGGCTGCACACCGTCAGGACCGGAGGATCCCGGGGATTCACGCCCCGGGGATCACTCCGGCTTCGCGCCGAAGACGATCTCGTCCCAGCTCGGCACCTTCGCCCGCGTGCGCCGGGGTCGGCGTGCGCCACCCGACGCGGACGGCCTGGCCTCCGCGAGATCGCCGTCCGCCGTCGACGCCTCGTGCTCCTGGTCGTCGGGGACCGTCACGGGGACCTGCGCGGGCGAGGGGGCAGACCGCTGGCCCCGCGGCGGGGTCAGCACGACCGCCTCGCGCGCCGGGTCGGCGTCGACCGGGTGGGCACCCGGCACGTCGCCCTCGTCGGGTCCCACCGGCGCGTCGTGGTCGGGACCGCCGTCACCGGGCCCACCGGGGGAGAAGTCGAACGCGTGCTGCGGACCGAACCCCTCGAACTCCTCGTCGTCCCCGCCGTCGACCTCGAGCGGCTGACGCACGCCCCGGCGCGAGCGCAGCTCGTCGAGCAGCGCGTGCGTCGGCTCGGGCTCCTCGGAGCCGGGCTCCGTGACGGCGTCCAGGTCGAACACCACGTCGCGCACCGCGGCGAGGTGACGGCGTGCCACGGGCTCGTCGATCTCGGTCTCCGAGAGCCAGCGCGCCTCGTCGTCGTCGGCCGCCACGGTGCGCCGCACCGGGTCGTAGCTCCAGCGCGCCTCGCGCGGCTCGTCGCCGACGACGAAGCGGGCGAGCACCGTCCACGGGCCGCCGCCGTCGCGTGCCGCGTCCCAGGCCAGCGACGCGACCTCGACCCCGCGCGCCGCGAGCCGGTCCGTCACGAGGTCACCGAGCAGCGGCGCCCCGGAGTCGCGGCCGACACGCGTGCCCCGTGCCTGCTCCGCGACGTACTCGCGCTCCGCGATGACCGGGCCCTCGTAGCGGCGGACCGCCTCGACCGGCACCCCCGCGGCCTCGGCCACCTCCTGCGCGGTCGCACCCGCACGGATCCGCGACTGGATCTCGCGCGGGCTCAGCGCGCCCGCCTGCTCGGTCCGCAGCTGCTCGAGCTGCGGTCGGTCCCGACGGACCGCCGCGCGCAGCGGGTCGTCGATGCGCAGGCGGAAGCGCTGACCGTCGGGCGCCGCCAGGACCAGGTTCTCCCCGTCCTCGTGCAGACCGACCAGCTCCAGCTCACCCATACGACCTCCCGGGTCTCCAGGAGGAGCCTGCCACCGATCGGCGCGGAACGCCCGCACCTGCCCCGGTGCGCCGCACTCCACGCAGTGCGCGAGGGGGCGATCCGATCGCTCTCTCACGCACAGGTTGCAGGGTGTGCGGAGCTCGCAGGGCGTGAGGGGGCGATCCGATTGCGCTCTCGCGCGCGCAGGTTGCGGGTGTGCGGAGCTCGCAGGGCGTGAGAGGGCGATCCGATTGCGCTCTCGCGCCCGGGGTGGGGGTGCGGGCCGTCCGCGAGGTCTCGGCCGTTGCGTCCGCCGCGGCTGTCGGGGAACCGACGGACGCACCGCGGGCGCACCGTGCGCGAGAATGGCCGCGTGCTTCCCGAGCTGCCGGTCGAACCGGTCCTGGAGCTGGCGGGCGTGTTCGTCGGTGCGATGTCCGGTGCGCTCGCGGCGGTCCGCAAGCAGTTCGACGTGTTCGGCATCCTCGTGCTCGCCTGGGCCGCGGGGCTGGGCGGCGGCGTGCTGCGCGACGTGCTCATCGGCGCCGTGCCGCCCGTGGGTATCTCCGACCTGCGGCTCATGGCGGCCGCGCTCGCGGGCGGGCTGGTCATGTACTTCGGCCACCCGCGCCTCGAACGCGCCCGCCGCGCGATCATCGTGCTCGACGCGGGGGCGCTCGCGCTGTTCAGCGTCGTCGGCACCGTCAAGGGGCTCGAGCACGGCACGACGGCGCTCGCGGCCGTCGTGGTCGGCGTCCTGACCGGTGTCGGGGGAGGCATGCTGCGCGACCTGCTCACGGGCGAGGTGCCCGTCGTGCTGCACCACCGCCAGCTCTACGCGGTCCCGGCGCTGCTGGGCGCGGGGGCGACCGTCGCGCTGTGGCACCTGGGGTGGGCCGGTGCGCTCGGTCTCACGCTCGTCGCGCTGGGCGTGTTCGGGCTGCGGGTGGCCGCGCTGCGGTTCCGGCTGAACGCTCCCGGCCCGTGGCGTGGTCCCGGTGCCGCGCGCTGACAGGATGTCCCGGTGAGCACCCTGCCCGAGAACCCGTCCGTCGCCGAGCTCGTCGCCGTCGCGGAGCAGGTCGCCCGTGCCGCCGGACGACTCGTGCACGAGGGCAGGCCCGACGACGTCGGCGTCGCCGCGACCAAGTCCAGCGCGGTCGACGTCGTCACCGCGATGGACCTCGCCAGCGAGGACCTCGTGCGGCGCACGCTCGCCCGGCTGCGGCCCGACGACGGGATCCTCGGCGAGGAGGGCGGGCACCAGCCCGGGACCTCGGGCGTCACCTGGGTCGTCGACCCCATCGACGGGACCGTGAACTACCTGTACGGGCTGCCGGGCTACGCGGTCAGCGTCGCGGCGGTCGTGGGGGAGCCGACGCCGGCGACGTGGACCGCGCTCGCGGCCTGCGTGCACGCGCCGGCCACCGCGCAGACGTGGACCGCGGGCCGGGGCCAGGGCGCGTACCTCGACGGACGTCGCCTCGTGCTCGCACCCGCGCCGCCGCTGGAGCGCTGCCTGCTCGGCACGGGGTTCGGGTACGTCGCCGAGCGCCGTCGGGCGCAGGGACGCGTGCTGGCGGCTCTGCTGCCCCAGGTGCGCGACGTGCGCCGCCTCGGTGCGGCCGCGGTCGACCTGTGCCAGGTCGCGACCGGGCGGCTCGACCTGTACTACGAGCGGGGGCTGCAGCCCTGGGACCTCGCGGCGGCCGCGCTCGTCGTGCAGGAGTCCGGAGGCGTCGTGACGGGCCTGCGCGGACGCCCCGCGGGGACGGACATGACGGTCGCCGGCGACGCGGCACGCGTCGCCGAGCTCGTCGCGCTGCTCGAGCAGCTGGGTGCGGATGCTCCCGATCTGCCGGGTGCGTCCCCGCAGGCCGGGTGAATCACCCCGTGAGAGGATCGTCCCCACCAGTGCCGATCTGGCGCTGACCTGCACGGACGTGGTTCCGGGACGTGGCGCCCGTCACGTCTGCCCACATGGGCAGGTGTCCGTGTTCGCAAAGGCCTGCCGCGTGGTGCACAATCCGTCCGCGCGGGGAACAAAACGCTGGCGTGGCGCATTGATCCCGCGTACCACGACCACTGCTGCAGAAGACGGAGTGTGACGCCGCACATGGCAACCGACTACGACGCCCCGCGCAAGACCGAGGAGGACCTGAGCGAGGACTCGCTCCAGGAGCTCCAGGCCCGGCGCTCCGACAAGAACTCGGGCGTGGTGGACGAGGACGAGACGGAAGCCGCCGAGGGGTTCGAGCTCCCCGGCGCCGACCTGTCCGGCGAGGAGCTCTCCGTCCGCGTCCTGCCCCGCCAGGCCGACGAGTTCACGTGCTCCAGGTGTTTCCTGGTGCACCACCGCAGCCAGCTCGCCTACGAGCGCGACGGCCAGCCCGTCTGCTCGGAGTGCGCTGCCTGACCAGCACGACCACCGCGACGGCCGGTCACCCCTGCGGGTGGTCGGCCGTCGGCGCGTCCGGGGCCGCGACCGCGGGCGATCCGCCGAGGGCGCGCACCAGGTCCGCAGGACGTCGCGTCGAGACGATCCAGTACGGCGTGGGGTCCTGCGGGTCGCGGACCTCGACGCGCACGGCCGTCCCGATCCACGAGCGCAGGCACGCGTACGCGCGCGCGTCGAGCGCCGGGCCGAGCTCGACGCGCAGCTCTGCGCGCCCGAGCACGCGCGGCTCGGCGAGCAGCCGCACCGGGATGCGCGCGACGCCCGCACGCAGCTCCCCGCGCTCGACGTCGACGCGCGGGGTGGTCAGGACGGCGGCACCCAGCCCGCCGAGCAGGGCCAGGACGCCCACCACGAGCGCCAGCAGGGTGTCCACGGGCACGAACGCGACACCGAGCACGAGCGCGAACGTCACCACCCCGCCCCACCCCAGGGGGCCGGGCCACAGGCGCTCGTGGAAGGCCCCACGGGGAGCGCCGCCCTCGGCGGCGGCCGGCGGCGGCGTGACGGGATCCGGTGTCGCGGGCATGCGCACAGGATCTCATCGTCGCGCACGGCCCGGGGCGCGGTAGGGTCGGCCCCCGTGACCGCCAGCACCCCCCCTGACAGCGCGCCGGACGACGTGCGCGCCGCACCGGGCGTCGAGGTGCTGCTGCACCGGCTCGACGCCGAGCTCCCCGCCCCGGCCTACGCCCACCCGGGCGACGCGGGCGCGGACCTCGTCGCGCGCGAGGACGTCACGCTCGCCCCCGGGCAGCGCGCGACGGTCCCGACGGGTGTCGCGATCGCGCTGCCCGACGGGTACGCGGCGTTCGTGCACCCGCGCTCGGGGCTCGCGTCCCGGCACGGGGTGACCGTGGTCAACGCGCCCGGGACGGTCGACGCGGGCTACCGCGGCGAGATCGCGGTGACGCTGCTCAACACCGACCGTGAGCACGCGATCGAGCTGCGCCGCGGCGACCGCATCGCCCAGCTCGTCGTGCAGCGCGTCGAGCGCGCCCGGTTCGTCGAGGTCGACGGGCTGCCGGAGTCCGTGCGCGGTGCGGGCGGCTTCGGCTCGAGCGGGGGGTGGGTCGGCGCCGGGACGCCGTGACCACCACCCGGCCGACCGCCGGGGACGGAACTACTGTCGTCGTGGAAGACGTTGACCCCATGACGACGTCATGGCAGGACGAGGGCGCGTGGGCGCCGGTCGGAGGAAGTGAACGTGGGTCTGTTCCGTCGCGGCTCGAAGGAGGCTGCCGCCCCCGCGGACGCCCTCACCGACGACAGCACGCAGGAGGCGTCGGACGACACGGACCTGCCCGGTGACGACGCCACCGCGGTGCCGGACGGCACGCGTGGCCCGTGGGACGCCGAGGCACCCCACCCGCAGGTCCCGCGCGTCGACCTCGGCGCGATCCACCTGCCGTCGGTCGACGGCATGGAGGTGCGGCTCGAGGTCGACAAGGCCACGAACGTCGTCTCCGCCGTCGCCGTGCTGCTCGAGGGGTCGTCGCTGCAGGTCCAGGCCTTCGCGGCACCGCGTACCGAGGGCATCTGGGACGAGATCCGCGACGAGATCGCGGCGTCCATCACGCAGCAGGGCGGCACGGTCGACGACCTGCCCGGCCCGTTCGGCCGGGAGCTGCTCGCGCGCATGCCCGTGCGCACGCCGGAGGGTCGCACGGGCCACCGCCCGGCGCGCTTCATCGGCAGCGACGGCCCGCGGTGGTTCCTGCGCGGCGTGCTCACGGGGCGTGCCGTCCTCGAGCCCGAGGCCGCCGGCACGCTCGAGGAGCTGTTCAGCCAGGTCGTCGTCGTCCGCGGGACCGACGCGCGCCCGCCGCGGGACCTGCTGCCCCTGACGCTGCCCGGCGGGGCCACGCCCCCGACGCCGCCGCAGGCGCCCGCACCGCGGTTCGCGCCGCCGGAGCGTGGCCCCGAGATCACGGAGATCGGATGAGCCTGCGCGAGCGCGTGCGCAAGGTGCTCGCCTCGCAGGCCGAGATCGAGGCCGACGAGGAGCGTGCCGACGCGCTCCTCGTGCCCGGGTGCCGGCCGGTCGAGTCCTTGCCGGACCGGCGGCGTGCGACCGTCTCCGGCGTCCTGCGCTCGGTGACGCTGCGCCCGCGCGAGGGCGTGCCCGCCCTCGAGGCGGAGCTGTACGACGGCTCGGGCACCCTCGACCTCGTGTGGCTCGGTCGCCGGCAGATCGCCGGCGTCGAACCGGGCAGGCGGCTGAAGGTCGACGGCATGGTGTGCCTCGTCGACGGGCGCCGCACCGTCTTCAACCCGCGCTACGAGCTGCGCGCACGACCCGGGGAGTGACCCGATGAGCGAACGCACCGACGGTCTGCGGGACGGGGCCGACGCGGCCGGAGCCGACCCGTCGCACGACGCCGAGCCCGTCGTGCTCGACGCGGTCGACGACGCCGTGCCACCCGAGGAGGGCGGCGCCCGCGGGCTGCGCGCCATCACGGCCGACGAGTTCTCCGCGTCCGACGCGATCGGCGGGGTGCGGGGCGTGGTCGAGGCCGTCGCACCGGGGCTGCTGTTCGTCGTGGTGTACATCGCGTCCGGTCAGCAGCTGCGCCCCGCGCTGATCTCGGCCTCGGCGGCGGCCGTGCTGGCCGTCGTCGCGCGACTCGTGCAGCGCACCCCCGTGACGCAGGCGTTCTCGGGCGTGCTCGGGGTCGGCATCGGCGTGGTGTGGGCCTGGCGGACCGGTGACGCCAGCGACTACTTCGCGTACGGGCTGCTCGTCAACGCGGCCTACCTGGTCGGCACGCTCGTGTCGATCCTCGTCGGCTGGCCGCTCGTCGGGCTCGTCGTCGGCATGTTCAGCGGCCGGGGGCCGCTCGCGGGCGGGCCGTGGTCCGCGGTCGTCGAGTGGCGCCAGGACCGTGCCCTGCGCCGCCGCTACGCGCTGGCGACGTGGCCGTGGGTCGCCATGTTCGGTCTGCGGCTGCTGGTGCAGCTGCCGCTGTTCCTCGGCGGTCAGGTCGTGTGGCTGGGCACCGCGAAGCTCGCGATGGGCCTGCCGCTGACCGCGGTCGCGCTGTGGGTCAGCTGGATGCTGGTCCGCGGGTCAGCAGGTGCTCGAGAGCCTGCTCGTCCGCCTCGTTCCCCGTGACGAACAGGAGCTCGTCGCGCCCTTCGAGCGTGTCGTCCGGGCTCGGTGCGATGGGGCGCGCGTCGCGCACGATGCACGCGAGCACGGTGTCCGCCGGCCACTCGATCTGACCCACCCGCACGCCCGCGAACGGCGAGTCCTCCGGCAGCGTCAGCTCCAGGATGTCGGCCTTCGACTGGTGGAACGTGAAGATCCGCACCAGGTCGCCGACGGCGACGGCCTCCTCGACCATGGCCGTCATGATGCGGGGCGTCGAGACCGCCACGTCCACGCCCCATGCGTCGTCGAACATCCACTCGTTCTTCGGGTTGTTGACGCGGGCGACCGTGCGTGGCACGCCGAACTCGGTCTTGGCGAGCAGCGAGATGACGAGGTTCGCCTTGTCGTCGCCCGTCGCCGCGACCATGACGTCGCACTCGTCCGCGCGGACCTCGCGCAGCGTCGGCAGCTCGCACGCGTCGGCGAGCAGCCAGTCCGCGTCGGCGACCTGGGCGACCCGCATCGCGGACGGCTGGCGGTCGACGAGCGTCACCTCGTGGTCGTGCGCGAGCAGCTCGCGCGCGATGGACCGGCCGACCGAACCGGCGCCGGCGATGACGACCCTCATGCGTCCGCCTTCGGGGGAGAGGTGAGCACGCGCTCGACCGCGGGAGCGTCCGCGACGCGCAGCAGCAGGTGCACGGTGTCGTTCTCCTGCAGGACCGAGCCCGCGGTCGGCAGGACGCCGTCGCCGTAGCGCGTGACGTAGGCGACGCGCGCCCCGCTGGCGTCCTCGAGCGCGCGCAGCGGACGCCCGACCCACGCCGGGTGCACGTCGACCTGCGCGAGCTGGAGCTGCCCGGACGCGTCGCGGTACTCGTCGGTCGTCCCCATCGGGAGCATCCGGCGCAGCACCTGGTCGGAGGTCCACCGCACGGTCGCGACCGTCGGGATGCCGAGGCGCTGGTAGATCTCGGCGCGGTGCGGGTCGTAGATGCGCGCGACGACGTTCTCGACGCCGAAGGTCTCGCGCACGACGCGCGCCGCCAGGATGTTGGAGTTGTCGCCGTCGGAGACCGCCGCGAACGCGTACGTGTCGTCGATGCCGGCGGTGCGCAGGGTGTCGCGGTCGAAGCCGAGCCCGGTGACCTTGTTGCCCGAGAACGCCGCGTCGAGCCGGCGGAAGGCGTCGGGGTTCTGGTCGATCACGGCGACGGAGTGCCCGCGGGACTCCAGGGACGACGCGAGCGTGGCCCCCACGCGCCCGCATCCCATGATGACGAAGTGCACAGCCGGTCACGCTATACCCCGTGGCAGTCCGGCGCAGCGGGCCGCGCGGGCATAGCATCGCTGATCGTGTCGGACCTCGCAGACGCCGCCAAACGGCTCGTGCTCGGCCGCCCGGTCCGCAGCGACCGGCTCGGCCACACCCTGCTCCCCAAGCGCGTCGCGCTGCCCGTGTTCGCGTCGGACGCGCTGTCGTCCGTCGCGTACGCGCCCGACGAGATCCTGCTGACCCTGTCGATCGCCGGGCTGTCGGCGCTGGTGATCTCGCCGTGGGTCGGGCTCGGCGTCGCGGTCGTGCTGCTCACGGTCGTCGCGTCCTACCGGCAGAACGTGCACGCCTACCCGTCGGGCGGCGGCGACTACGAGGTCGCGTCGGTCAACCTCGGGCCGAAGGCCGGTGTCACCGTCGCGAGCGCGCTCCTGGTCGACTACGTGCTGACCGTCGCGGTGTCGATCTCGTCCGGTGCGCAGTACGCGGCGACGGCGGTCCCCGCGCTGCGCGGCCACGAGACGGCGTTCGCGATCGGGCTGGTCGTGCTGCTGACGCTGGTCAACCTGCGAGGCGTCAAGGAGTCGGGCACGGCGTTCGCGATCCCCGTGTACCTGTTCATGGCCGCGATGGGCTCGCTCGCGGTGGTCGGTGCGATCCGGTACTTCACGGGCACGCTGCCCGCGGCCGAGACGGCGGCGCTCGACGTCGCGTCCGAGCCGGGCTTCGAGCAGGGGCTCGTCGGCCTCGCGGGAGGCTTCCTCGTCCTGCGGGCCTTCGCGTCGGGGTGCGCGGCGCTGACGGGCGTCGAGGCCATCAGCAACGGCGTGCCGGCGTTCCGCAAGCCGAAGTCGCGCAACGCCGCGACGACGCTGGCGCTCCTCGGGTCGATCTCGATCGCCATGGTGATGTCGATCCTCCTGCTCGCGCAGGCCGCGGGCGTCAAGTACACCGACGACCCCGCGACGCAGCTGCTGCGCGACGGTGTGCCCGTCGGGGAGTCCTACGTGCAGCACCCGGTGATCAGCCAGCTCGCGGCGTCGGTGTTCGCGGGCGCCGACGTGCTGTTCGTGCTCGTCTCCGTGGTGACCGGCCTGATCCTGGTGCTGGCCGCCAACACGGCGTTCAACGGCTTCCCGGTGCTCGGCTCGATCCTCGCGCGCGACGGCTACCTGCCGCGCCAGCTGCACACGCGCGGCGACCGGCTGGCGTTCTCCAACGGCATCGTCACGCTCGCCGCGGCGGCGATCGCCCTGATCTGGGCGTTCGACGCGCAGGTCACCCGTCTGATCCAGCTCTACATCGTCGGCGTGTTCGTCTCGTTCACGCTCTCCCAGCTCGGCATGGTGCGGCACTGGACGCGCGAGCTGCGCACGGAGCCCGAGCCGCGGGCGCGGGCGCGCATGGTGCGCTCACGCGTCGTCAACGCGATCGGCCTGGGCATGACGGGCACGGTCCTGGTGATCGTGCTGGTCACCAAGTTCACGCACGGGGCGTGGCTCGCGCTGCTGGCGATGGCGTTCGTCTTCGTGATGATGCAGGGCGTCCACGAGCACTACCGGCGCGTGCGGGCCGAGCTCGCGCTGGGGGCCGACGCGCAGGCAGCGCGCGCGCTGCCCAGCCGCGTGCACGCCGTCGTGCTGGTCTCCCACCTGCACCGCCCGACGATGCGCGCGCTCGCGTACGCGCGCGCGTCGCGGCCCAGCGTGCTCGAGGCCGTCACGGTCGGGGTGGAGCCCGACGACGTCGCGGCGCTGCGCGCCCAGTGGGACGCCGCGGACCTGCCCGTGCCCCTCAAGGTGCTGGACTCCCCGTTCCGGGAGATCACGCGCCCCGTGCTGTCGTACGTGCGCTCGATCCGCCGCGACAGCCCGCGCGACCTCGTCGTGGTCTACATCCCCGAGTACGTCGTGGGGCATTGGTGGGAGCAGCTCCTGCACAACCAGAGCGCGCTGCGCCTCAAGAGCCGGCTGCTGTTCACGCCGGGCGTCGTGGTGGCGTCCGTGCCCTGGCAGCTCGCGTCGAGCGAGGGGCAGACGGGGCTCGAGGACCCGGTCCGGGGTACCGTGCCGCGTGGCTACTGAGAGGGACGGGTCGACCGTCGAGCTGGAGGTCGGGCCCGTGGCCCACGGCGGGCACTGCGTGGCGCGCCACGACGGTCGCGTGGTGTTCGTGCGGCACACGCTGCCGGGAGAGCGGGTCCGGGCGCGGCTGACGGACGCGGGGCCGGACGCGAGGTTCTGGCGTGCGGACGCCGTCGAGGTGCTCGACGCGTCACCGGACCGGGTCGCGTCGGCATGGCCGCAGGCCGGGCCGGACGGGGTCGGCGGGGGAGAGCTCGCACACGTCGCGCTGCCCGCGCAGCGCGCGTGGAAGGCGTCCGTGCTGGCCGAGCAGCTGCGCCGGCTCGCACGCGTCGACCTGGAGCCCGCGGTGCTGGGCGTGCCGGGCGACGACGAGCGCGGCGGGCTGGGCTGGCGCACGCGCATCGACCTGCACGTCGACGCCGAGGGCCGCGCGGGCATGCGCCGGCACCGCTCGCACGACGTCGTCCCGCTGACGGGCATGCCGCTGGCGAGCGAGCACGTGGCCGCCCTGGGGCTGTTCGACCGACGCTGGCCCGCGGGGTCGCGACTCGAGGCGGTGGCACCGGCGGACGGCTCGACGCCCGTCGTCCTGCTCGACGGCGCGCGGTTCGACCTGCACGCCAACCGGCCGGATCCGCGTCCGAACGCGCGTACGTCGGTCCGTGAGCACGTCGACGTCGCGGGCACTGCGTACGACTACCGGGTCGCCGCCGCGGGGTTCTGGCAGGTGCACCGCGGGGCCCCCACGCTGCTTGCGTCGCGCGTGCTCGAGGCCGTCGGCGACGTCGAGGGGGCGACCGTGCTCGACCTGTACTCGGGTGCCGGGCTGTTCACCGCGCCGCTGGCCGACGCCGTCGGCGCGCGGGGGCGCGTCGTCGCGGTCGAGGGGGACGACCGCGCGGTGCGGGACGCGCGGCGCAACGCGCACGACCGGACCCAGGTCGAGCTGCACGCGGGCGACGTGGCCGACGTGCTGCTCGGACGCCGCGGGCACGTCGCCCCCGTCACCGGCGCCGACGTCGTCGTGCTGGACCCTCCTCGCACCGGTGCGGGCAGACGCGTCGTCGAGGCGGTCGCGGCGCTGCGTCCTCGCCGTGTCGTCTACGTCGCGTGCGACCCGGCGGCGCTCGCGCGGGACGTCGCGCTGCTGGGTGAGCGCGGCTGGTCGGACGTCACGGTCACCGGCCACGACCTGTTCCCGATGACGCACCACCTCGAGGCCGTCGCGGTCCTGGACCGCTGACGCGTCGCGCGCTCGCGGGTCCGCACGGTGGACGTGCGGCTCGCCGCGCGTCCACCGACGTGCGGGCCTAGCGTGGGACATGGGCCCGCACGCCCGGGCCCCGACGGGGACGGGACCGTCGTGGACGTCAGGACGGAGCGCACCATGACCGAGTCGCAGGACGCCGCCGCACGGCTCGCCGAGGCGAGCCGCATCGCGACCCAGGAGCTGCACAAGCAGGGCACGCCCGACTACGACCCCCGCGCGCACGAGCGCGCGGTCGAGGCCGAGCGCAAGGCGACCGACGCGCTGCGCGCCAGCCAGGGGGGCGACGCGGGCTGATCGTGCGCGGTGTACCAGGGGCGGTCCGCTGCGGCGGGCCGCCCCGACGCGTGTCGCGGCGTGTGCGCGGACCACGTCCGACGGGGTAGCATGTATCTCGACATCAAGATACTCGTCCAGATGTACGTCCGGACGCTCGTCGTCGCCCTGGGGGCGTCCCCCGCACCCTGCGCGACAGGCGCGTCGTCCGCGGCACGGCCGAGCGGCGCCCGCCCTAGGCTGGTGCGCAGGCCGCCCCCCGCCGGGCCCCCCGAGAACGCCCGGTCACTCGCCAGTGAGAAGGAGCACCCGTGAGCAGCGTCGACAGCTTCGGATCGAAGGGAACCCTCGAGGTCGGTGACGCCTCGTACGAGATCTACCGGCTCGCCGCCGTCCCGGGCGTGGAGCGACTGCCCTACAGCCTGAAGATCCTCGCGGAGAACCTGCTGCGCACCGAGGACGGTGCGAACATCACCGCGGAGCACGTCCGGGCGCTGGCCGGCTGGGACCCCGACGCCCAGCCCGACACCGAGATCCAGTTCACGCCCGCGCGCGTCATCATGCAGGACTTCACCGGTGTGCCCTGCGTCGTCGACCTCGCGACGATGCGCGAGGCCGTCGCGGACCTGGGCGGCGACCCGTCCCGCATCAACCCGCTCGCCCCCGCCGAGCTCGTGATCGACCACTCGGTCCAGATCGACGTCGCCGGCCGTCGCGACGCGTTCGAGCGCAACGTCGAGCTCGAGTACGAGCGCAACCGCGAGCGCTACCAGTTCCTGCGCTGGGGCCAGACCGCGTTCGACGACTTCAAGGTCGTGCCCCCGGGCACGGGCATCGTGCACCAGGTCAACATCGAGTACCTCGCGCGCGTGGTCATGGTCCGCGACGGCAAGGCGTACCCCGACACGTGCGTCGGGACGGACTCCCACACGACCATGGTCAACGGCCTGGGCGTGCTCGGCTGGGGCGTGGGCGGCATCGAGGCGGAGGCCGCGATGCTCGGCCAGCCGGTGTCGATGCTCATCCCGCGGGTCGTGGGGTTCAAGCTCACGGGGTCCATCCCCGCGGGCGTGACGGCCACCGACGTCGTCCTGACGATCACGCAGACGCTGCGCCAGCACGGCGTGGTCGGCAAGTTCGTCGAGTTCTACGGCGAGGGTGTCGCCTCGGTGCCGCTGGCCAACCGGGCGACGATCGGCAACATGAGCCCCGAGTTCGGCTCGACCGCCGCGATCTTCCCGGTCGACGACGTCACGATCGACTACCTGCGCCTGACGGGCCGCAGCGAGGAGCAGCTCGCGCTCGTCGAGGCGTACGCCAAGGAGCAGGGGCTGTGGCACGACCCGTCGCGCGACGGGTACGTCGAGCCGGTGTTCTCGGAGTACCTCGAGCTCGACCTGTCGACCGTCGTCCCGTCGATCGCGGGCCCCAAGCGTCCGCAGGACCGCATCGAGCTGTCGCGCGCCAAGGAGCAGTTCCAGCGCGACCTGCCGACGTACGCCCCCGAGCTGCTCAACGGCGTCGACGAGGCCGAGCGCGAGTCGTTCCCGGCGTCGGACGCGCCCGCGATCACGTCGACCGCGACGCGCACGTTCCCCGTGACCGACACCGAGGGACGCCAGTTCGACCTGTTCCACGGCGCCGTCGCGATCGCGTCGATCACGTCGTGCACCAACACGTCCAACCCATCCGTCATGCTCGCCGCGGCCCTGCTCGCCAAGAACGCGGTCGACAAGGGCCTGACGGCCAAGCCGTGGGTCAAGACGTCGATGGCGCCCGGGTCCCAGGTCGTGACGAACTACTACGAGAAGGCCGGCCTGTGGCCGTACCTGGAGAAGCTCGGCTTCCACCTGGTCGGCTACGGCTGCGCGACGTGCATCGGCAACTCGGGGCCCCTCGACGAGAAGGTGTCCGAGGCGGTGCAGGAGCACGACCTGGCGGTCGCCGCGGTGCTGTCCGGCAACCGCAACTTCGAGGGGCGCATCAACCCCGACGTCAAGATGAACTACCTCGCGTCGCCGCCGCTGGTGATCGCGTACGCGCTGGCCGGGACGATGGACTTCGACTTCGACTCCGACCCGCTGGGCCGCACCGAGGACGGCCAGCCCGTCTTCCTCAAGGACATCTGGCCCTCGCCCGAGCAGGTGCAGGCCACGATCGATGCCTCGATCGACCGCAAGATGTTCGAGTCGGACTACGCCGACGTGTTCGCCGGTGACGAGCGGTGGCGTGCGCTGCCGACGCCCGAGGGCAACGTCTTCGACTGGGACGCCGACTCGACGTACGTGCGCAAGCCCCCGTACTTCGAGGGCATGGGTGCGGCCCCCGAGCCCGTCACGGACATCTCGGGTGCGCGCGTGCTCGCCAAGCTCGGCGACTCGGTGACCACCGACCACATCAGCCCCGCGGGCTCGATCAAGGCGGACTCGCCGGCTGGTCTGTACCTGGCCGAGCACGGCGTCGAGCGCCGCGACTTCAACTCCTACGGCTCGCGCCGTGGCAACCACGAGGTCATGATCCGCGGCACGTTCGCGAACATCCGGCTGCGCAACCAGCTCGTCCCGGGCGTCGAGGGCGGTTTCACCGTCAACTGGCTCGACGGTGGCACCGAGCAGACCACGATCTACGACGCGTCGCAGGCCTACCAGGCCGCCGACGTCCCGCTCGTGATCCTCGGCGGCAAGGAGTACGGCTCGGGCTCGTCGCGCGACTGGGCGGCCAAGGGCACGCGCCTGCTGGGTGTGCGCGCGGTCATCACCGAGAGCTTCGAGCGCATCCACCGCTCCAACCTCATCGGGATGGGTGTCCTGCCGCTGCAGTTCCCCGAGGGCGAGACGGCCGACACGCTCGGCCTGGACGGGTCCGAGACGTTCGACATCGCCGGTGTCACGGCGCTGAACGAGGGCACGACACCGCGCACGCTCGCGGTGACGGCGACCAGGCCCGACGGCACGGTCACGACGTTCGACGCGGTCCTGCGCATCGACACGCCCGGTGAGGCGGACTACTACCGCAACGGCGGGATCCTGCAGTACGTGCTGCGCCAGGTGGCCGGCGTCTCCTGACCTGGTCAGGTCCGACCCGTGAGGGGTGCCCCCGTGCGGGGGCACCCCTCACGGGCCGTCCTCCTCCTCCAGTCGTGGGTGAGCTGCGAGGGCGAGGACTCCTCGGCCGGGTGCCCCGTGCCGCTCGACGCCGTGCCGTGGATGTGTGCGGCCTGGGCGGGGGTGGGGGCGTCGCTGGGCTGCGGCAGCGCGGTCATCGCCCTGGCGTGCTCGCGTCGCTGAGCCGTCAGTCGCGTGCGACCTGCTCGGCGGTGTGCCGACCGGCGGCCGCCAGCAGGGGGTACTCCTCGGGGTGCGCGCACAGCGGTGCGACCATCGACGCGGCCCAGGCGCGGGCCCGGACCCACGTCGCGTCGTCCCACGCGTGGTGCTCCTGCGTGCGGGCGACGAACGCCGCGCGGCCGGCGGCGTCGAAGGTCATCCAGGCCGTCGCGAGGTCGCTCGCGGGATCGCCCGAGCACAGGTCGCCGAAGTCGAGCAGGCCGGTCAGGCGACCGTCGGCGGCGACGAGGTTGCCGGGGTGCGGGTCGCCGTGCACCCACACCGGCGCCCGGTCC
>JAFAEH010000366.1 GCA_023424135.1 Actinomycetes bacterium
GCCTCGCGCTCGCGCTCACCGCGCGCTGCTCGCTGCCCGCCCACCGCGCGCTGCTCGCGCTGGCCGCCCGATGACCCGCCCCGCGGCGACCGACCGCACGACGACCGACCGCATGACCACCCACCGCACGACGACCCGCCCCAGGACGACCGGAAGGACCCCGCGCATGGACGTGCTCGTCTCGGCCGTCGGCCAGCACGACAACATCGGCGACACGGTGCTGCGCCGCGCCTACCTCGACGTCGTGCGCCCGCTGGGCCGCCTGCACGTGTTCGTCGGGGACAAGCCCGACGGGTACGTCGCCGGGCTGCGGCTGCACCCGGACGACGTCGTGCACCGCGACCCGACCGCCTGGCGGACCGCGGTGCGCCGCGGCCTGCTCGCCGGTGCCTGCTACGGGTTCGACAGCGGTGAGACGGAGGTGCGCCGCCCGTACGCGAAGCGGTACGCCCGGCTCGCCCCGCTGCTCGCCGTCAACAAGGCCCGCGGCGGGACGGCCGTGCAGGTCGGGACCGGGGTGCGGGAGGCCCAGGCGTGGCGCGTCCCGATCGCGGCGACGCTGCGGCTGCTCGACGTGGTCGCGTGGCGCGACGCGTACAGCCGTGACCTCATGGGCGTCGGGCAGGTCGCACCGGACTGGGCGTTCGCGCTCGGCCCCGACGAGGGCGCGCTGCGCGACGACACGCAGGAGCGCCCCCTGCTCGCGGTGGCCGTGCGGCAGGGCACCGGTGACGTCCGGCGCGAGCCGCCCGACGCCGCGTGGGCGGGGCGCGTGCGCGCGCTGGCCGACGCGCTGGGGCTCACGCCCGTCGTCGTCACGCAGGTCGGCCGGGACGGCCCGACGGGCGACCGGCTCGCCCACGACCTCGGCGCCGAGCACGTCGCGTGGCCGCACGACGACCACGCGGTCCAGGAGGACGTGCTGCGCGACGTGTACCGCCGCAGCAGGTACGTCCTGAGCGACCGCCTGCACGTGGTCGTCGTCGCGGCGACCGAGGGCGCCGTGCCCGTGGGGCTGACCGCGCCGACGGCACCCGACGCGGCACCCGACAAGGTCGAGCGCACGCTCACCGCCGCGGGCATCACGGGGACGTGCCTGCCACGGGACCTGCCGGACGTCGACGCCGCGGTCGCCACCCTGACGGCCGTGCAGCGCACCGACGTCGTCGACGCCGTCCTCGCCGCCCGCGCGAGCCTCGGCGCGCTCGGCGACCGCATCCGCTCCGCCGCCGGTGCGCCACCCGTGCGCGCCGTGCCCGCCGGAGCCTCGCCGTGACGGCCCGGCCGTCACCCGCCCACCGCCCGTGCGCGACCGACCCTCGCGCACGGACGGCGGTGCGGTGCACCACCCGGCGCCCGACCGGGCGTCGGACTCCTGGGGGGGGAGAACCGGATGACAGCCACACGCCTCGTACGGACCAGGAGCAGGACCACGGGCCGGACGGGCCGAGCGGGCCGCCGGCTCGCGACGCTCGTCGCGTCGTCCACGCTCGCGCTCGCGGTCGCGCTGACCGCGTCGGCCGTGCCCGCCGCGGCCGCGGACGACCCGTCCGGCGGCAACACCCCCGCGCAGAACCGCCCCGCGTCGGGCGTCGAGCGCTGGGGCGACGGGTCGTACCTCAACGGCTTCCGCTACCTGCGCGGGGTCAACGTGTACAGCCTCGTCTTCGGCGGGCCGCGCCCCGCCGACAAGATCGGCGAGAGCCAGGCGAGCTGGGACTTCCTCGCGAGCCGCGGCGTGAAGGTCGTGCGCCTGCCGGTCTCCTGGGTCCGCCTGCAGCCGCTGCCCGCGTCCGGCGACGCGCGCGCCGGCCTCGCGGCGCCCGTGTCGCAGGCGTACCTCGACGTCGTCGAGGAGCAGGTCGCACGCGCGGCACGGGCCGGCATCCGCACGGTCGTCGACCTGCACAACGCGTGCAGCTACCCGAACATGACGTCCGCCGGGTCGCTGACCTGCGGCAACGGGATCACCGAGGCCGACGTGACCCGCATCTGGGGCGCGATCGCGCAGCGCTTCGCCGGTGACGAGCGGGTCGTCGCGTTCGACCTGTTCAACGAGACGCACCTCAACCTCGGCGTCGACCGGTACAAGCGGTACACGCAGGTCGCGCTCGACGCGGTCCGCGCGCAGGGTGCCGAGCAGACCGTGTGGGTGCAGCGGATGCTCGGCGAGCGCGGACGCCTCGACGTCATCGCACCGGACGGGCCGTGGCTGGACGACCCGCTGGGCAAGGTGATGTTCTCCCAGCACTTCTACGTCGCCCCGATCGGCGCGACGTTCGACCCGTTCCGCGGCAACCACGCCGTGCTCATCGACCTCGACCGGTTCACCACCTGGTGCGCCCGTTGGGGGGTGCGGTGCGTCGCGGGTGAGGTCGGCTGGCCGTCCGGCGGGCCCGGAGGGGTGCAGTCGTCGGCGTCGGCCGCCGGCTGGAACCTCGTCTTCGAGCAGTTCTACCGCCGTGCGGACACCGCCGGGCTGGACGTCACGTACTTCGCCGCGTCGTCCTCGCAGCAGACCGGCACCCTGCTCGCGTACGTCGCGAGCCGACCCGGCTACCCGTCCCCGAGCGGCCTGGACACCGCGCTGTCCCAGACGTCCGTCATCGAGGCCCACCTGTCGCGGCGGGCGGGATGAGCCCGCACCGGCCCGGACCTCACCGGGACGCGCTCCCGGTGCGGCCGGGCCGGTCGGTCGCGCCCTCGTCCCCCGCCCCCGGGCACGAGAGAGCGATCGGATCGCACTCTCACGAGGGAGCAATCGAGTCGCACTCTCACGAGGAAGCGATCGGATCGCACCCTCACGACGGGGCGAACGGATCGCACTCTCGCGCCCCGGGGGTGAGGGTCGCGCCCCCGCTGCCGCGGCGCACGCTGCCGGCCGCCGTCGCCGTCCCGGCGGGCGGGCTCGTCGTCGTCGTCGTGACCGTGGCGGCCGTCCTCGCGCCGTTCGCCGTGGCGGGCGTCGCGGGGCTCGCGGGCCTCGTCGCGCTGTTCTGGCGCCACCCGCGGGCCGGGCTGCTCGCGACCGTCGGCGCGGCGCTGCTCGCACCTGCGCTCGGTGCGCTGCTCGGCGCCGCCGGCGGTGCGCTCGACGAGGCGCTGATCGTCGTCGGCGCCGTGGTCGTCACGGTGCGCCGCCTCGTGCTCGAGCGCAGCCTCGTGTGGTTCCCCGGCATCGCGTGGTTCGCGGCGTTCGGCCTGGTCGGCGCGGTGTCCGCGCTGCTGCACGACGTGCCGACGACCCTGTGGGTGCAGGGTGCGCTGCTGCTGCTCAAGGCCGTGCTCGTGGGGCACACGGCGGCGCAGCTGCACTGGGGCGACGTCGAGATCGCCCGCCTCGTGCGCATCGGCGCCGTGGTCGCCGTCGCCCTGGTCGTCACGGGTCTGCTCAACCTGCTCGCACCGGGCCCCTGGACCGCGCTCGTCGCGCAGTCCTCCCCCGAGATGCACGGCCCGCTGCCCGCCGTCGTCGGACCGTTCCGCCAGCCCGCCGCGTACGGACGCCTCGCGGTCGTGCTGGCCGCCGCCACCCTGACCTACCAGCTCGTGGTCCGCGCGTCCCTGCGCGGGTACGCGCTCGCGCTCGCCCTGTCCGGGCTGACGCTGCTGACGTTCCGCGTGAAGTCGTTCGTCGGCCTCGTCGCGGCGACCACCGGCGTGGTCCTGCGCGCCGGACCACGGCCCGTCGTGCGCCTCGCGCTCGCCGCCCTGCCCGCGGTGCTGCTGCTCGTGGGCCCGGCCGCGTGGACGTACGTCGTCGGCGACCTCGACCTGTACTACGGCGGCGGGTACTCGGCGCGGTCCCTGCTGACGGCGGGCGGCCTGCTCATCGCCGCGCGCGAGTTCCCCCTGGGCGTCGGGTTCGGGCGGTACGGCAGCGCCGTGGCCGCCGAGCACTACAGCCCCGAGTACGTGCGTCTCGGCTTCGAGTACATCTGGGGTCTCGGCCGCGCGGACGGGTGGGGCGCGTACCTGCTCGACACGCAGTGGCCCGCGCTGCTCGGCGAGACCGGGTGGCTCGGCACGCTCTGCTACGCGGTCGGCGTGCTCGCCACGTTCGCGGTCCTGCTGCGGCGCGTGACGCCCGACGAGTCGCGCCTGACGCGCTGGCTGCGCATCAGCGGCGTGTGCTGCCTCGTGCTCGTCCTGCTCGACTCGGTGGGCGCGTCGGCCCTGTCGTCGCCGCCCGCGTACGTCCTGCTGTACCTCGCACCCGGGATGGTCGCCGCCATGCGGTTCGACGCCCGCGCACGCCGCCGGGTCCCCCTCGCGGCCCGCACCACCGGGTGTGCGCCGTGAGCGCCCGCCGGGACGACGTGGCACGGCGCACCGTGCTCGGCGCGGGCCTCGGGGCCGCCGGGGCGGCCGTG
>JAFAEH010000023.1 GCA_023424135.1 Actinomycetes bacterium
CCCCCGCGGGGCCCGCCCGGGGGGTGGGGGGGGCCGGACCGCTCGTGCCGGACGGGCTCAGGAGCCGGTGATGGCGGTGATGATGCCCTGCTGGGTGACGGTCGCGTTGCTCCGGTTGAAGAGCCCGAACCCGTACTGGCCGTTGTAGCCGTTGTCCCAGTAGGCGGTGGCTGCGCCGTACTTCTTCGCCGTGGCGACGAGGGTGCGGGCGTAGTCGGCGCGGTACCGGTTGTTCGTCGAGTCGGCCGACGTCTTGTCGATCGAGCCGTACTCACCGATGAACACCGGGTACCCCTGCGTGACGAACGTGTCGTGCATCTTCTTCAGCTGCGAGTCCATGAAGTCCTGCTGACCCCACTCGGACGTCCGGCTGCTGTCGGTCGCGTTCGGGCCCCACTGCGTGATCTGGCCGCTCTCCGTGCCCGCGAAGTCCCACGGGTCGTAGTAGTGCACCGAGATCATGAGGCGCTTCTCGCCGGCCGGGATCGCCGACGAGCGGTGCTGGTCCGTCGGGATGACGAAGCCGTAGTTGCCGGCCGTGTAGTCGATGTTCGTGTTCCACCCCGGCACGAGCAGCCAGCGGGAGGTGTTGTTGCCGCCGGTCTGGCGCACCGTGTCGACGAAGATCTGGTTGTACGCGTTGATGTTCGAGTAGCACGGCTGCGTGGGGGCGCCGTACTGCCCGTCGAAGTTCTCGTTCATCGACTCGAGGATCAGACGTCCCCCGTAGCCCTGGAACTTCGTGGCGACCTGCTGCCAGACCTTCTGGTACTTCGCCTTGATCTGGTCCTGCCCGGACGCGTCGCAGATGAGCCAGGCGCCGCCGACGCTCTTGTAGCCGTCGCCGTGCATGTTGATGATGACGTACAGCCCGCGGTCGTAGGCCAGGTCCACGACCTGCTGGATGCGGTTCAGCCACGCGGCGTCGACCGTGTAGCCGGGCGCGGCGCCGATCTTGCCGAGGTAGGACACGGGGATGCGGACCGTGTCGAAGCCCGACGCCTTCACGCGGTCGAAGATCGCACCGGTGATCACCGGGTTGCCCCACGCGGTCTCGCTGGGGATCCCGTCGATGTTCGCCTCGAGCTGGTTGCCCAGGTTCCAGCCCTGGCCCAGGTCGGCGACGAGCTGGGCGGCGCTGCCCGTGATCGGCCCGGTCGTCGGGGTCGGCGTGGGTGTCGGGGTGGGGGTCGGCGTGGTCGTCGGGCGCGGCGACTGGGTCGGGGTGGGCGTCGGCGACGTCGTCGGCGAGCTGGTCGGCGTGACGGTGCCACCGGTGCACGCGACACCGTTCAGCGTGAACGCGGACGGCACGGGGTTGGTGGCGCCGGACGAGCCGAGGAAGCCGAACGACGCGGAGCCGTTGGTCGGCAGGGACGCGTTGTACGAGGCGTTGCGCACCGACACCGCGGACCCGGTCTGCGTGACGCTGCCGTTCCACGCCTGGTTGACGGTCTGGCCGGCGCCGAACGAGAAGCGGACGTCCCACCCGGTGATCGGGTCACCGAGGTTCGTGACCTGGACGTCGGCGGTGAAGCCGCCCTGCCACTGGCTGGCGACCTTGTAGTCGACCCGGCAGCCGACGGCGGCGTTCGCGGACCCGGCGACCGCGACCGAACCGACGGCGGCCACCAGGGCGGCCGCAGACGCGGCCATCACCTTGCGGAGTACGTGCACGGGAGGCTCCCTCTCAGGGTTGCGGGACGGGCGTCCCAGCCCACCAGCCCGCCGTCCTCCGCGCAGCCGTCGAAGCGTTTCACCTACGGTGCCGGTGCGAGGGTCCTGCGCCGCGGCGGACGCCCTGGGCCGCTCGTCGATCGCTGCTCGACGAGCGGGCGTTCCTGCAGCGGTGCCCCGACCTCGGGCCGCCCGCCCAGAAGGCGTGGACGAGGGTCGCTGCCGAAGGTGTGAAGCGTTGATGCCGGAATCCGGCACCAACGCTTCACACCCCCGTGGCCGTGCCGTCTCCCGGCATCGGGGTGATGCACCGACGACGGTTCGACGAGTGAGCGACCGGTCGGGATGAGAGCCGCATGAGCCCCGTCGGGGCCGTCAGGCGGTGCCGCGGACCGCGTAGCGCAGGTACACGGCGCCGTTGGCGAACCGGCGGTGGTCCAGCAGCTCCAGGTCGAGCCGCACGTCCCTCGGCAGTGCCGGCTTGCCGCCGCCCACGGCCACGGGGCACAGGAGCAGCACGCACTCGTCGACGAGCCCGTGCCGGAACGCCTCGGCGCCGAGCGTCGCACCGCCGACGCTCAGGTCCGCGGCGGACGTCTCCTTGAGCCGTCGGACCGCCGCGGGGTCGAGCTGCCGCTCGATCCGCGTGCGTGCCGTCGAGACGGCGTCGAGGGTCGTGGAGTAGACGACCTTGTCGGCGTCACGCCAGATCTCCGCGTACTCGCGGACGACCGCCGGCTCGCCGGCCAGCCAGTCGTCGTCCTCCCAGACGCGCATCGTCTCGTACAGGCGCCGGCCGTACAGCGACGTCCCGACGCCCCGCTCGTGCTCGTTCCAGAACGCGTGCACCTCGTCGTCGGGGACAGCGAAGTCGAAGGCGCCCTGCTCGTCCTCGACGTACCCGTCGAGGGACGCGTTCGCGGCGTAGACCAGCTTGCCCATGGGTGCCTCCGGCAGGACGGGACTCCAGGCTCGCCGCCCCGCGGGGCGGCGGCAAGGCGAACGGGCGTGGCCCGTCGTCAGGACGAGCAGGTCAGGGGCGACGTGCCGGGCGCCCCGCTGCCGATGAACCCGAACGTCGTCGTCCCGCCGGGTGCGAGGGCACCGTTGTAGGACGCGTTGCCCACGGTCAGCGCCGCGCCGGTGCCCGTCAGGACGCCGTTCCAGACGGTGCTCGCCGACGCGCCGGGCACGGTGACGGTCCACGACGTGAGCGCGGATGCGCCGGCCGTCACCGTGACCTCACCCTGGTAGCCGCCGGGCCACACGCTCGCGGCGCGGAAGGTCGCCGTGCACGCGGACGTGTCGTCCGTGGGGGTCGGGGTGGGCGACGTGGTCGGCGTCGGTGTGCTCGTCGGGCTGGGCTCCGGCGTGGTGGTCGGGCCGGCCGTCGGCGTCGGGGACGACGTGGGCGCCGGCGTCTGGTCGTCGCCGCCCGACGTCGTGTACCCGACGACCGTCCGCGGCGCCGTGCACTTGCCGCCGCAGTCCTCGGGGAGCGAGAACGCGTACTCGCGTCCGCCGAAGACGTACGCGTCGGTGACGTCCGTGACGCGGATCCGGTAGTCCGTGCCGCCCGTCGTCGTCGGCCTCACCAGGAACGACTGACCCATGTCGGTGTTCATCGCGGCCGGGACCCACGCACCGTCCGTGAAGGTCTCGACCCCATGGATGCCGTTCGGCAGGTGGTTGATCGAGATCCCGGCCCACCACTTCTCCGAGCCCTGGATGAAGCCGATCTCGATGTCCCCGGAGTAGTCCGGGGCCTCGATGAACTCCCAGGTGACGTGGCGGTTGCCCCAGTGCGCGGGCTCGAGGTCGCCGACCTCGGCGCCGTCCTTCACGAAGCGGTTGATCGCCTGGTGGGCCAGGTCGAGGTGGTACGGGTCGTCACGGCACCACGCGTTGGGGTCGCCGCAGGAGTCCGCGACGAGCATGTCGAGCGTCGCGCCGTTGTACTCGTCCTCGACCCATGAGCCGTTGCGGCAGAACGCCTGCCCGGCAGCGCCGTCGTTGATGCCCGTGCAGTAGTCGCCGATCGACACCCGCACCCACCGCCCGCAGTTGCGGCCGTTGTCGAACATGCCGACCTTCGGGTCGTCGTCGGCCAGGGGGCGCGGGTACATCGTGTAGTCGCCGGGGGTGTCGAAGACGTTCAGCGCGATCCAGTCCTGCGTCTCGAGCTGGTCCTGCGGCAGCCCGTAGCCCCCGTACGGTGCGCCGAGGTTGTCGAACCACGTCGCGTTTCCCGTCACCGGCTCGGTCTCGGCACCGGGAGGGACGGCGTCCGCCTGCGCGTGCACGGCGACGAGCGCGGTCCCCGCGAGCAGCACGGCGAGCACGCGGCTCCACCGACGGACGTTCCTCTGCCTGGTCATGCCGACTCCTCCTGGTGCGTGACGGACAGGCAGACTCTGCACCCGTGGGTGCGGCCGAGGGGCGGGGATCGTGCGTCGGGCGGTGTGCGAATCCTTTTGGTCGGGCGGGTGGGGCGGGCGGCCCGCTGACGGCGCACCTCGGTGTTCCGAGGCGCCCGGTTCGCTCCTTGCACTAGCGTCGGTGCCGTGCCGACGATCGTGACCTACCGCCGGCTTCTGCCCGGCGCCGGAGACGTCGAATGACGACGGCCCGACGTGCGATCCTCGCCGCCGTCGCCCGGCAGATCCCCGACCCGGTGCGCGCCGGACGCCCGGTGCGGGTCGGCGTCGACGGCGTGGACGGATCAGGCAAGACGTGGTTCGCCGACGAGCTCGCGGAGGTCATCCGCGGCTGTGGTCGTGAGGTCGTCCGGGTCTCGGTCGACGACTTCCACCGGCCGCGTGCCGAACGGTATGCGAAGGGCGCGACCTCGCCCGAGGGGTTCTACCGGGACTCCTACGACTACGACCGCTTCCGCTCCGATGTCCTGGACCCGTTCGGCCCGGACGGTGACCGCGTCTACCGCCACGCCGCGCACGACGTCGCGACCGACGCGTACCTCGACGTCGAGGCCCGTCAGGCGGGCCCGGAGGTGGTCCTGCTCGTCGACGGGATCTTCCTGCACCGTGACGAGCTCCGTGAGCACTGGGACTGCTCCGTCTACCTGGACGTCCCCTTCGAGGTCTCCGTCCCGCGGATGGCGGTGCGGGACGGCGGCTCGCCCGACCCCGCCGACGAGCGCAACACCCGCTATGTCGAGGGGCAGCGGATCTACCACCGCGAGTGCGAACCGGCGGCACGTGCGACCGTGGTGGTCGACAACTCGGACGTCGCGGCACCGACGATCGTGTCTCCGGCCGGTCGATCTGCGCGGAGCTGAACGGTGTGCGAGCCCTTCTGGTCGGGCCGGTGACCGGGCGGTCGTCTGCCGTCGGCGCAGTCCGCCGCACCACAAACGCAACCGGCGCTGTTCAGCGTTGTGCTCATTGTGTTTGTGGCCATGATCGGCTTCATGCGTCCCGTCTCCATGCCGCCGGGGTTCGCCGACACGCCCCTCACCACCGGGGAGGCCGCTCGAGTGCTCGGCCGGCAGAAGGACCAGGAGTTCGTGTACGCGATGGTCGAGGTGGGTCTGCTCGACCCGTCGCTGCTCCTCGAACGTCTGGCGATCACCGATGTCCCGGGGCTGCACGCCCGTCGGATCGCATCGTGGGTGCAGGCGATGGCGGAACGGGCGGCCCGCTGACGGCGCACCACACGTCGACGCCCTGAGGCGTCCGGCCCGCTCCCTGCTCTAGCGTCGGTGCTGTGTCGACGAACGTGCCGTACCGCCCGCTCCCGCTCGACATCCGCGACGTCAGGTACGAGCACGGCCCCGACTCCCTCCTGCGGCCCGGCGTCCCGGCGGGGAAGACCGTCGAGCTGGACTGGGCCGGCAGCGTGGTCTACCCGGGGACGTCGCGCCGGATCTGGGTCCACGTCCCCGCGCACGCGGCGGACGCCGGTCCGGCGGCGCTGATGGTGTTCAACGACGGCTGGTGGTACCTCGACCCGGCCGGTGAGGTCCGCGGTGCGACGGTCCTGGACAACCTCGTGCACCGGGGGGAGATCCCGTACACGATCGGCGTCTTCGTCGACCCGGGTGTCATCGTGGGCGGCGAGCAGCCGAAGAACCGCAACGTCGAGTACGACGCCTTCGACGACCGCTACGTGACCTTCCTGCTCGACGAGGTGCTGCCCATGGTCACCGCGCGCCACGACATCACGGACGACCCCGACCGGTGGGGGATCTGCGGGGGCAGCAGCGGCGGCAACGCGGCGTTCACCGCCGCCTGGATGCGCCCGGACCGCTTCCGACGCGTCATCTGCTACCTGTCGAGCTTCGTGCAGATGCCCGGCGGCAACCCGTACCCCGACCTCATCACCCGCACGGCGCGCAAGCCCTTACGGGTGTTCCAGCAGGCGGGTCATCGGGACCTCAACTGGGACGCCCCGGAGCGCAACTGGCTTGCCGAGAACCTCGCCGTCGCCGCGGCCCTGGCCAAGGCGGGCGACGACTTCCGGCTCGTGCTGGGCGACGGAGGACACAGCCCCAACCACGGTGGCGTCCTGCTGCCCGACGCCCTGCGCTGGGTCAGCCGGACTCCCTGAGGCCTCGTCGTCCGACAGGGAGGGGCTGTCCAGCCCCACCCCGCTGGCAGGAAGACCGGCGCGCCGAGGTCGTGAAGACGGCGAAGTACCGCCGTGCCATGATCCGGCTGTCGGCGATCTCAGGATGTGCGACCAGGAGGAACGGCAGGAGTGACTCTGCGACTGATCGGGTACTGGCGCGACGACCAGCACCCCGAGTACCCCGATCCGCACGACATGGTCGACACGAGCTGGGACGGGGACGACCGCGTCGATGTCGTGGGCTATCTCAAGTCCGGTACGCATCTCCGGCGCTTCATGGGTCTGTCGCCGTGCAGGTTCTGCGGCCGGCACAACGGCGCCAGCGAGTACACCGACGGCGTCCTCGTCTGGTCTGAGGCGCTGTCCCACTACGTCGAGGACCAGCGTGAGGCTGAGCGTGACGGCCAGCAGGAACCGTCGGGCCGATCGGTGCATGTCATCTGTCTCTCGGAGATCGCTGCGCTGCGGTCGTCCGCCGATGTGCACATGCATGCGGCGAGGTCTCGCCACTGTGCCCCGAGGCCCCGCGACGAGCGCGGTCCCCGCGAGCAGCACGGCGAGCACGCGGCTCCACCGACGGACTTCCTCTGCCTGGTCATGCCGACTCCTCCTGGTGCGTGACGGACAGGCAGACTCTGCACCCGCGCGCGCGGTCAGGGGCGGGGATCGTGCGCCGGGCGGTCTGCGAATCCTCTTGGCAGGGTGGTCGGGCCGGGCGTCGGGGGCCGTCGCGGCGCTGGGCGCGGACGGTGCGACGTGGAAGCATGCCGCGCATGACCCAGCACGTCGATACGACCGGGCACGAGTGCGTCTTCTGCGCCATCGCGGCCGGCCGGGCCGAGGCCAGCGTGGTGCACGAGGACGAGCACGTCGTCGTCTTCACGGACCTGCACCCCGTCACGCGCGGGCATCTCCTCGTCGTCCCCCGCGCGCACGCGGTGGGCCTCGAGGACCTCGACCCGACGACGGGTGTGCACGTCTGGTCGGTCGCCCGCACGATGGCGCGGGCGCTGCGGCGCTCGCGCCTGGGCTGCGAGGGCATCAACCTCCTGCTGTGTGACGGCGAGGCCGCGTACCAGACCGTCTTTCACCTGCACCTGCACGTCATCCCGCGTTACGCGCGCGACGGCTGGTCGTCCCTGACGGCCGTGCCGCCGCAGCGCGACAGGTCCGCGCTGGACGACGACGCCCGACTGGTCCGGGACGCGCTCGTGGAGGCAGGCGCGAGTCGCACCGACGGGCCTGCGTGAGTCGGCTGCGGCAGGGCGTGCACCGGGGCGAGATCCTCTGCGCGATCGGCGTCCTTCCGCGTGCGGCTCGGTGGGCCGGCGCCCTGGGCGCGCCGCACGGCGAGCGGCCGCACTGGGCAGGTCCCACCAGTCGGTGTCGTTACCTGGTCGGCACAGCAGCGGGACCGCTCGGGGCCGGCGTTGCGGCCTGCGTCTCGACGTCGGCCGGGGACCCGGTGAGCAGGACGCGGCCGACGACCACGACGACGACGCCCGCGGCGACGACGGTCAGGAGCGCGACCCGCAGACTGGCGGCGTCGGCGACGAGCCCGACGACCGTGGGCGAGACGAGGAAGCCGACCCGCAGCAGCCAGCTCACCACGGTCAGGCCGACCCCCGCGGGCAGGCCAGGCAGCTCGTCCGCTGCGTGCATGACGGCCGGCACCAGCGTCGCGACGCCGAGGCCGGCGAGGGAGAAGCCGGCGAGCGTCGAGGCCAGCGACGGGTAGGCGAGCGTGAGGCCCATGCCGGCGGCGATCGCCACGCCGCCGACGCGCGCGACGCGCCGTTGCCCGAACCGGTCGACCACACGATCGCCGGTCAGGCGTCCGATCGTCATGGCCACCTGCAGCGCGACGAACGCCAACCCAGCGGCCGCCGCACCGACACCGACCTCGCCGCGCAGGTAGAGCGCACCCCACGACGACCCCGCGTCCTCGACGAACGCGCCGCACGCAGCCAGCATGCCGAGGGCGGTGAGCATCAGAACGGTGCGCCCTGCGACGTGCCGCAGGGACCGCGACGCGGGCGCTGCCTGGTCGGCGTCGATCTCGGCTCGCTCCGCGTCCTCGGGGCCGCGCAGCAGGAACCGGTAGGCGACGACCGCGACGATGCTGAACAGCGCCGAGGTGGTCGCGATGTGCACGGGCAGCGGCATGGCGAGGCCGGCGGCGGCCGACCCGAGGAGGCCGCCGAGCACGGCACCGACGCTCCACAGGCCGTGGAAGGCGTTGACGATCGAGCGCCCGTACAGGCGCTGGACACGGAAGCCGTGCGCGTTCTGCGCGACGTCGATGATCGCGTCGAGGGCACCGGCGAGCAGGAACAGTCCTGCCAGGGCCGCCCACCCGCCGGCGAGCGGGATCACGGCGACAGCGGCCGCGAGAGCGACGAGACCGAACGAGGCGACGGCGGCCGACCCGAGGCGCTGGATCAGCAGCGGCGCGAGCAGGCCGGCCAGCAGCGCACCGAGCGGCATCGCGGCGATGGCGGTCCCGAGGGCTGCGTTGCTCAGCCCGAGGCTCTCCTTCACCTCCGGCAGACGGGGCACGAGGTTGGCGTACAGGACCGCGTTCACGAGGAACACGACCGAGACTGCGGCGCGGGCGCGGCGCGCGACGGGAGGGACGGAGAGGAACGAGGGCGGCATGGGGCTCCGACGAGGGCGTGGACACGGCGTCGACGTGTCCGTCAGCGGGATGTGGTCGATCGTACAGACCAGTGTGTACGATCGACCACATGAGTGTCGACTACTTCGCTGACGATCCCCGGACCAACCGGGAGCGCATGCTCGCAGGCGACCTGTACATCGCCGACGACCCGGACAACGAGCGGATCGCGCGCGAGGCGCTGCGGCTGACGTACGAGTACCACCGCGCCGAGGCGGCGGGTGAGCCCGACGCGCGCACGCACCTCGTCGCGCTGCTCGGCGACCTCGGGGAGGGCGCCTACGTCAAGCCGCCGCTGTTCGTCGACTACGGCGAGAACATCCGCATCGGCGCGCGCACGTTCGTCAACTCGAACCTCACGGCGCTGGACGTCGCGGCCATCACCATCGGTGCGGACTGCCAGATCGGCCCGAACGTGCAGCTGCTGACACCGACGCACCCTGTCGACCCCCAGCCGCGCCGGGACAAGCTCGAGGCGGCCCGGCCGATCGCCCTGGGCGACAACGTCTGGCTCGGGGGCGGGGTGATCGTGTGCCCCGGCGTGACGATCGGCGAGAACACCGTCGTCGGCGCGGGGGCCGTCGTCACCAAGGACCTGCCCGCGAACGTCGTCGCGGTCGGCAACCCGGCACGCGTCGTGCGCGAGATCGGCGAGAAGGGCTGACCGTGGAGCCCGAGGCAAGCCCGGGCCGTCGCCGCCGCTTCGACCCCGAACGGCGTGACCGCATCATCGACGCGTGCCTGCTGGTGATCGGCGAGGTCGGGGTCGCGGGCGCGTCGACGCGCCGGATCGCCGCAGCCGCGGACGTGCCGCTCGGTTCGATCAGCTACCACTTCACCGACGTCGACGAGCTGCTCCGCGCAGCGTTCGAGCGGTTCGCGCGCCAGGTCAGCGACCGGTTCGAGGCGTACATGGCCCGCGCCACGACCCTGGACGAGGCTAGGCAGGCCGTGGTCGACCTGATCGACATCGACGTGCTCGCCGACCCCCACGAGCTGGTCCTGACCCACGAGCTGTACACGCTGGCCGCGCGCGACCCTCGGTACCGCGAGCTCACGCACGCGTGGATGGCGCGCAGTCGCCAGGCTCTCGAGCGGCACTTCGACCCGACGGCCGCCCGGCTGCTGGACGCGCTCATCGAAGGGCTGACGATCCACCGAGCGCTCGACACCGAACCGCACGACGCCGACGAGGTCCGACGAGCGGTCGACACGGTCACACGACGCGCGCTCGCGCCGCACGAACCCGCCTGAGCCACGACCACGACGCCGGCACCGCCGGACATGCAGCGAAGGAGCGCACCGCGCGTGGAGAGCATCACCAAGAACCGCCAGTCGACCGCGACGCTGCGGGCGATGATCGAGCGCGCCTACGGCCCCGCCCAGGTGCCCGAGGGCGAGGACTTCGCGACAGAGCTGTCGTACGGCTTCTTCAACGCCCTGTACCGGATCCGGTTGCGCGACGGCGCGCAGGTCGTCCTCAAGATCGCGCCCCCGTCCGACGTCCCGGTGATGTCGCGCGAGCACCAGATGATGCGCAACGAGCTCGCCGCGATGGAGCTCGTGCGGCGCGAGTCGCACGTGCCCGTCCCGCGGGTGGATCACGCCGACCTGACCGGTGAGCTCATCGACGCCGACTTCTTCTTCATGGAGTACATCGACGCCGCGTGCTTCGGGATCGCCGCCGAGGCCGGCGAGCTGTCACCGCAGGCCGTCGAGGCTGGTTTCGAGCACCTGGGAGCCGTCAACCGCGAGCTGAACGCCATCGTCGGCCCGCACTTCGGCCCGATCGAGGGACCGGGCTTCGCCACCTGGCGCGAGGCCGCCACCGCATGGTTCGAGGACGTCCTCACCGACGGCGAGAAGGCTGCCGTGGACCTGGGCTGGACGTACGACGACGTCCGCGAGGCGTGGGACGCCCACGGCGACGTCCTCGACGACGTCGCCGAGCCCCGCCTCATCGAGGTCGACCTCTGGATGAAGAACTCGATGATCCGCGACGGGCGCATCGTCGCGATCATCGACCACGAGCGCGCCATGTTCGGCGACCCCCTCATGGAGGCCGGCCTGACCGGTCTGGACCTGCCGTTCTTCCCCGACCCGGCGCCGTTCATGCGCGGCTTCGGACTCACGCAGCTCGACAAGTACCAGCGCACCCGCCGCCACTTGTACACCCTGTGGCTGGCCGCCGTGATGCTCGTCGAGACCACTTACCGCGGACAGACCCTGCAGCAGTACCAGTGGGCCTGCGAGCAGCTCGACATCGCGATGGGCCTGCTCGGGCGCACCAAGTAACCACGACGTGAGCACCATCACCGCGACTCACGCCGACCAGCTCGGCAGCCGCCCGATCGGGCGGCTGCTGTGGCACGCGTGCTCGCAGACCACCCTGTCGGTCGGGGTCTACGGCATCTACGCGCTCACCAACGCCTGGTTCGTCGCCCGCGGCGTCGGGGCCACCGCGATGGCCGCGGTCAACCTCGTCGCGCCGCTGCTGCTGGCCCTCGGCGCCGTCTCGACCGCGCTCGGTGTCGGGGCCGCCTCGGTCGTGTCCCGCAGCCTCGGCGCCGGCGACACCGCCGGAGCCGGGCGCGCGGCCGGGAACGCCTTCACCGTGTTCTGGGCCGCGGCGATCACCACCACCGTCGTCGGGCTGCTCGCGCTCGACCCGCTGCTGCGCATGCTCGGCGCCCACGGGCCGACCCTCGGGTACGCCCGCGACTACGCGGTCATCATCCTGGCCGGCGCGATCGTGTCCACCGGGTTCTCCAGCCTCGTGCGAGCCGAGGGCCGGATGCGGTTCTCCACGATGCTGTGGGTCATCCCCGTGCTGGTGCAGATCACCCTGGACCCGCTGCTGATCTTCGGCCTCGACATGGGCGTGCGCGGAGCAGCGCTCGGCACCGTCGGCGGGCAGGCCGTCTCTGCGGCCATGAGCCTGTGGTTCTTCTTCCTCCAGCGCCACCGTCCCTACCGCGTCGGCCTGCGCGAGCTGCGCCCACGAGCGACCGTCGTCGGCACCGTCCTCGGTATCGGCACCCCGTCGTTCCTCGCCGGGTTCGGCGCCACCCTGCTCGCCGTGGTCGTCAACACCACCCTGTCGGCGACCGGCGGCGCGACCGCCCTGGCCGCGTTCGCGATCTGCGCCCGCATCCAGACCTTCGTCGCCATGCCTCAGCTCGGCATCAGCCAGGGCATGCAGCCGATCATCGGGTACAACGCCGGCCGGCAGCTGCTCGAGCGGGTGCAGCGCACCCTGACCCTGTCGCTACGCGCCACCCTGACCTACAGCGTCCTGGCCGCCGCAGCGGTCGCCCTGGCCGCCGGACCGTTGGTCGCCGCCTTCGTCGACGAACCGGACGTGCACGCGACCGCCGTCGACGCGCTTCGCCTGATCGCGATCGGCTTCGCCGCCGCCGGTGTCACCCCGCTGGTCTCCGCCTACTTCCAGGCCCTCGGCCGACCCCGACCGTCCTACCTACTGTCCGTCGGCACGCTCGTCGCCATCAAGATCCCCCTCGTGCTCGTCCTCGGGCACACCGTGGGCACCGCGGGCATCTGGGTCGCGGTCGCCGCCGGGGAGGTGACGTCCGCGGTCGCCGCCGTCCTCGTGCTGCGCAGCACCGCCCGCGTGACCGCCTGACACCCGCATGCCGGCACGGCCGACCACCCGCCTGTGCCTGGGGCGGGGCGCCGACCCGCGATCGCGGCGACGGTCCCGGCGACGGTCCCGGCGACGAGCAGGGCGAGACACACGTCGGCCGTGACCTCGTACCGCGTGATCTCCGCGTCGGTGGCGATGCTCCCCGGGCCGGCCGCGTCCCGGGGACCCCTCCACGGCGGCCGGCCTGGGCGCTGAGTCACGAGAGGCTGCGGAAGAAGGTGCGGATGTCGTCGGCGAGCAGCTCCGTCGCGTCCATCGCGGGGAAGTGGCCGCCCTCGGTGAACTCGCTCCAGTGAGCCATCGCGCCCCACGGGTCCAGCGCGCGGCGCATGAGGGGGTGGGTGTCGAACACGGCCCACCCGGACGGCACGGTGGGTGCGACGGCGAAGTAGTCGGTCGTCGAGTGCTCACCCTCGTAGTAGAGCTGGGCGCTCGACGCGCCGCTGCGGGTGAACCAGTACAGGCTGACGTTCGTCAGGAGCTGGTCGCGGTCGACGGATCCGTCCGGCGTCCCGGCGCTCCCGCGGGGGCTGAACTTCTCGGCGATCCACGCGAGCTGGCCGACGGGCGAGTCGGTGAGCGCGGGCCCGATCGTGTCGGGGCGGTGGTTCTGCATCTCGAGGTAGCCGCGGTCGCCGGCGAACCCGGCCCGCACCGCCTCGATCGCGGCGACCTCCTCGGCGGACAGCCCGTCGGGGAGGGGGAGCGTGTCGCCGACCATCGCGAGCAACCGCTGGTCGCAGCCGACGTGCGTGCCGATGACGCGCTCGGGGTGACGTGCCGCCAGGAGGCTGGTCGTGCCCGAGCCGATGTCGGTGCCGTGGACCGCGAACCTCTCGTGGCCGAGCCGCGTCATGATCTCCGCGTAGGCCGCCACGGTCCGCGCCAGCTCCCAGCCCGTCCCCGACAGCGGGGTGGAGAAGCCGAAACCGGGCAGCGACGGCACCACCACGTGGAAGTCGTCGGTGAGCAGGGGGATGAGGCGCTGGTACTCCACGAACGAGCCGGGCCAGCCGTGGTTGAGCACCAGCGGCGTCGCGTCCGGGTTCGCCGACCGCGCGTGGACGACGTGGAAGGTCTGGCCGTCGACGACCGTCGTCAGGTGCTCGTTCTCGTTGAGCCGCGCCTCCTGCGTGCGCCAGTCGAACTCCTCCTGCCAGTACTCGGCGAGCTCTCGGAGGTACGCGAGCGGGATGCCGCGGCTGACGTCGGTGCGGTCGTCCCGGCCCGGCACGGGGTCCGGCCAGCGTGTGCGTGCCAGGCGGTGACGCAGGTCGTCGACGTCGTCCTGCGCGATGTCGATGCGGAACGGGGTGAGCGTGCTGTTCTCGGTCATGGAACGGGACGCTCCCACGCGATGCGGCAGGTTCCGTTCCGCGATCGGTGCCAGGATCGCCGCCATGGTGGAGACCTCGGCTCGGCTGCTCCGGCTGCTCTCGTTGCTGCAGGTCAAGCGCGACTGGACGAGCACCGAGCTCGCCGGCCGGCTGGACGTCAGCACGAGGACGGTGCGGGCCGACGTCACCCGGCTGCGCTCGCTCGGCTACCCGGTCGAGGCGCGTCCCGGCACGGCCGGCGGGTACCGGCTGGCCGCGGGGACGGCGATGCCGCCGCTCCTGCTCGACGACGACGAGGCGGTCGCCGTCGCGGTCGCGCTGGGCGTGGCCGCACGCCGCGGGCTCGGGGTGGCGGAGACGTCGCTCACCGCCCTCACGAAGCTGGAGCAGGTCCTGCCCTCGCGGCTGCGCCGCCGCGTCGAGGCGGTGCGCGACTCCACGAGCGCCGTCCCGGCCGTGGGGCCGCCGCTCGACCTGTCGGCACTCGGTGCGGTCGCCGCCGCCGTCCGCGGCCACGAGCGGCTCCGGTTCGGCTACACCACGCGCGGCGGGACGGTCGGCGCCCGCCACGTCGAGCCGCAACGGCTCGTGGGCTGGGGCCCGCTCTGGTACCTGCTCGCGTGGGACCTCGACCGGGACGACTGGCGGGTCTTCCGCGTCGACCGCATGACCCCCGGTCCACCCACGGGCGCCCGGTTCCGGCCGCGGGCGGTCGACGAGGACGACGCCGTCGCGCTCGTCGTCGCGCGTGTCACCACGGCGGCCTGGCCCTACCGCGCTCGCGTCCTGGTCCACGCCCCCGCTGCCCGGGTCACGGAGATGTTCCCGATCCCTCTCGACATCGAGGCGGTCGACGAGTCCTCGTGCCGGTTCGAGCTCGGCGCGGACGACCCGGACCAGCTGGCGCTGTGGCTGACCCGGCTCGACGCCGACATCGAGGTCCTCGACGGCGACGCGCTCGCGGCGGCGTTCGACCGCCTCGCGGCGAGGATGCGCCGCGCCGCGGGCGGCACCTCTGCGGGGTGAGCGTCGTCCCGCGGCCGTGCGTGCACCGCAATCCGGTGGCACGGGAGCGATCGCCCCCGCTACAACAGCACCCATGATCACCGCGCCGGACATGACCGCCACCGAGGTGCATGCGGTGCTCGACGCTCTCGCTGGAGTCGGCTGCCAGGCGTGGATCGGCGGTGGATGGGGAGTCGACGCTCTCGTCGGCGCCCAGACCCGCCCGCACCGCGACCTCGACCTGCTCATCGTCGCCGAAGCGGAGCGTGCCGCCCTACGCGTCCTCGCGGACCGCGGCTACCGCATCGAGACGGACTGGCGTCCGGTGCGGGTGGAGGTCGTGGCGGCAGAGGGAGGACGCGTGGACCTGCACCCGCTGAGCTTCGACGAGTCGGGCAACGGCCGTCAGGCCGGCCTCGACGGGACCTCCTTCGCCTACCCCGCCGAGTGCTTCACCACCGGCACCATCGCCGGGCGGGACGTGGCCTGCCTCTCCGTGCAGCAGCAGCTGCTCTTCCACAGCGGCTACGAGCCCCGCGACATCGACCGTGCCGACCTGGCGCTCCTCCACAGGCTGGCAGGGTCGGACCGCACGGCACCCACGGAGACCGGGTCGACCGCAGGCACCTCACCCGCCGGGTGACGACACCGACCAGCACGCCCTCGTCCGCTGCGGCAGCGTGGCGCGGTCGCGGTGCGGCCCAGCCCGAGGCGCTGCCGCGCACGCTGCGAAGGGTGCGTGCCGCCCCGGCGTTCGACGCTGTCGTGACCGCGTCGGTGTTCGACATGTACGGCCTGCACGCGCGCACCAGCGAGACCCGCTTCGACACCGCCTTCGCCTGCCGCTTCCACACGACCCGCGGCTGATGGGCCTGATGCTCCGTTCGAGGGTGCTGTGAAAGGTTCACTCGCAGGATCACGCGATGACCGCGCCGTCTGTCGTCGACGACGACCACGGTCCCGCGGCGACACCTCTCTCAGGGACGCCACTGCCTGCTGACCGTCCTGCAGCTGTGCGCGCGGCGATCTCCCCGTCGGAGCCGTTCAAGGTGCCGGTCGCTGGCGTCCGCGCGATGTCATGAGCGGGTCGTGCCCGCCGATCACCCTGATGGAGTCGCTGGTCCGTGGAGCCAGCAGTCGGGTACTGGAACACCTACTGCAAGACGCGCGTCGCAGCAGGTCAAGGATCTTCAGGGCGCCCGGCGGCAGCGTGCTGCGGATCTCTGGCGGGAGCGAGCTGATCACGATCGCGCTGGTACGTCATCTGCTGGGGCGTCGTGCCGAGTCGGCGTTCCTGGCGGGCTGAGCGGGCCGTGATCGTCGACGAATGCTCCGTCGACGATCACCGGAACGGTCGCTGAGGTGTCCAGGGCGGCGGCAACGGTGACGTCGGCCGCGAAGCCCATCTCAGATAGCTCGCGACCGCCGACGCACTCGTGCAGGAGCCGTTCGAGTGACTCGGCCGATGCGCGGAACAGTGCACTCGCGGCTCTCGCCTCGGGGCTGAAGGCGTCCCCGTACCCCATCGCTTCCAGGTGCGCGAGGATCGCCCCGGCGCCGACGTGGTCCTCGAGCGCGGGGCGTAGGGAGCGATCGAAGTCCCACCGCTCTCCGGCTGCGATCACCCCGATGCTCTGCCCGGCGTCCAAGGCGCGCGCCAAGCGAGCGGCGACCGCGCGTGCGTTGCGCAGGCAGCCGGCGACAACCGTCGATCCGGCACCAATCGCCTCCATGACGATGGTCGACCCGTTGGGCGAGGGGAGCACCAGACGCTCGACGGCTGGGATCTCGAGGAGCGTCGCTGGAGACAGGGACGGTGCGACGACGGCACCGTCCTTGATGGCCTCGAGCCGTCCCACGGCCACGGCGGCCCCGTGGTTGGTCGCGACGGCCCGGGCGTGGTCGCCGACAAAACGACAGGGATACACCCGCGTGCCACGTTCGACCGCCACGTCGACGGCGGTCGAGAAGCTCAGGACGTCTACCACCGCGGTCACGTCGGCGCCGCACCTCACGGCGCCGACCGGTCCCCAGTCGAGGCGCACCGCGTAACTTCCCTGGCCGAACGGCTCACCCATCCACCGAACCTATAGGCGTTGGAGGGCCAGCCGGCCGCCGCGCGGACAGATGGGTGAGAGGTGGCCTGTCTCACTTGCCTGTCCACATCCTCAGGTCACGGCGTGCACACGGTCGACCCGTCCGGGGCGACGTCGCAGTCCCAGACCTGAGCTTCCTCGACGACGTCTGCAGGGACGCTGCTCACCAACGAGCGCGTGACGGTGCTTTCCCCGATGACGGTGCCGGCGGCGATCCCGTCCTGGTCTCGCGTGGCGATGTCGCGCTCTCCCAGTACCGGCGGCCTCAGCCTGGGACATGCGCCCCGCCTGCTCGGGAGTCGATCGACGCCGACCTCTCCGGCTGGTGCGAAGAACGCCACGCGCCGATGACAGCTTCACGCGAAAGTGGCAGGTCCGGTGCGATCCGACAACAAGGCTGTAGGAAGAAATCGTCCAAGGTGTCCGCAGGGCGATGCGTTGACCTGGGGCTGGACAGGTTCACGCAACGCCGTTCGTCTCACCTGCTTGTCCGAGTCCTCGACGTGCGTGAGCGGGCCGGCACGCCGCGGATGCTCGGGGAGCTCACCGATCCGCGAACTCGTCGATCGCCCGGCACGTGAGCTCCATCTCCACGTCGCCTCCATGACCTTCCGACTCGACGACGTGGAGCTCACTGCCGGGCCACGTCTTGTGCAGCTTCCACGGCGTGATCGCCGGACCACTGATGTCGCGACGCCCGTGCACGAGGACGCCCGGGATCCCCTCGAGCTCGTGGGCACGCGCGATGATGCTCGCGTTCCCGGGCAGGAAGCAGTCGTGCGCCCAGTAGTGCGTGACGAGGGTGGCGAAGTTCGCCCGCTCACGCACGTCGTCGTGCAGCGCACCGGGTTCCCAGTTCGGGTCGAGGGAGATGTGGGTCGACTCCCAGGTGTCCCACGCGTCCGCGGCCGCGGACCGCGCGGCTGGGTCCGTGTCACGCAGCCGACGCGCGTAGTGCTCGACGACGCGCTCGCCCGCCGGCGTCGTCGCCGCGAACTGCTCCCAGGCCTCGGGGAAGACCTTGCCTACGCCCTCGGTGATCCAGTCGATCTCCTCGCGGCCCCCGGTCGTGACTGCGGTCAGCACGAGCTCGGTGACGCGATCCGGATGGGCCAGGGCGTAGGCAAGCGCGAGCGTCGACCCCCACGACACGCCGTGGACCAGCCATCTGGCGATACCCAGATGGGTACGCAGGGCCTCGATGTCCGCGATGAGGGCAGAGGTCGTGTTGTCGTCGAGGTGATCGAGGTCGTCGACGGCCCACGGAGTGCTGCGTCCGCAGCCTCGCTGGTCCAGCCCGACGACCAGGTAGCGCTCGGGGTCGAACCGGCGTCGGTAACCACCGCCACCGAGGCCACTCCCGGGTCCGCCGTGCAGGTACAGGACGGGCCGCCCCTGGGGACTACCGGACGTCTCCCAGTAGAGCCGGACGTCCCGTGGTCGGCTGATCCACCCGGAGTCGAACGGAGCGTGGGGAGAGTGCACCCGCTCACCGTACGGGCGCTCAGGCGGACGTCGTGGACCGTCCTGACGCGTTGGTGCGACATCGGACAGGGCCCGGACATGCTCCTGCGAATCGGACAAGCCCGATGCGAACCCACAAGAGCGTTGTAGGAACTCAGCGGAGTTGTCCGCCGGCCGGGTCTTTGACCTGCGGCCGGACAGGTACGCACCGCTGAGTGCGTCTCACGTTCTTGTCCGAACTTGCGGCGCGTTGCGTCTAGGGAGCCGTGCAGCGCTGGTCGAACAGGCTCCATCCACGCCGCAGTAGCGTGAACGCCGCGGAGAAGCCCTCCGCGATCTCGAAGAGGTCGGCGCCAGAGCTGAAGGTGGCCATCGGGGCTGGGTAGCCGGGGAGCCGTCCGACTGACTGCACGGAGGTGCTCGAGCGGGTCAGCATCGGCCAACTGAGCCCGTGAGCGTCGCCGCTGAGCTGCATCCAGAGCGCCGGCAGCGCGATCTGCTGCTTCGGGTCGGCGAAGACGGCCAGCGCGGCCAGCCGGACGATCTTCCCTTCCTCTGGCTTCTCCTTCGCGGTGAGGGTTGGTGTCGCAGTCCAAAGCGCCTTGATCGCGTCCAGCCGCGAGTCGAGTTCCGACAGCGCCTGCGCCACGGCGTCCGGCTCAAGGCCGGTCGCGCCGGAGTCCATGTACTGGCGCATCCGACGGTGCACTTCGTAGATCGTGCGCAGGGCGTTCTGCTGCCGCTCATGCCGATCATCGGGACTGAGGAGCCACACTCCGCGGGAGGCCCCAAGAAGCGCACCGCGGATGACTGTGGGATGCGCGATCGGGAAGCCCTCTCGCTGCTCGATCGCCACTCGCGCGAGGTTGAGGTGTTGGACCCCTGCGATCAGGCTCACCCGCGCCACCTGGTGTGCGGGATATCCGGGCCAGATAGCGGCGTCCCCGTGCAGCTCGCTGCCGGGTTGAGGCTCCTCCACTGTCTTGGACCGCTCGCGCCAACGGTCGAGCGACTCGTACGTCTCGCGAATGCGATGCATCGCAACGGCAGCGCGCAGTTGGTCCGGAGTGGGACTCGTCGTCACTGCATCCTCCCTGCGTGGCTGTGACCTGGAGGATGACAACTTCCCGCGACACGCGCCACGTCGACGACAACTTCGCGCGAAAGTGACAAGTCGGATGCGAACCCACATGTAGGAACTCGTCGGATTTGTCCTGACGATGACTCGCTGACCTGCGGATGGACAGGTCAGTGAGATCGCCGCGGTCTCACCTACTTGTCCGAATCCTCGCGCGGGCGCTCGGGCGTGGGCTCCTCGCGCCGGGAGGACCATGCTGGCAGGTCGCGCCAGGAGTGAGGGAAGCCCATCTCTGCCTCGGTGCGGCCCGAGGGAAGCTGTGCGATGAGCGCCGTCACGCGGCGCGACCAGTCGTCGCCGGGGTGGATGCGCGCGGTGAGCAGCGACAGGATCGCGAGCGTGGGGTAGAGCCTCGACGTCGCTCCCGATTGGCTGATGTGGCTGAGCTCTACGAACGGGCGCAGCTTGCTCGGGCTGAGCCGCTCAGTGACGTTGACGTTCCAGAGCCGTCCGTGGTGCGCGCAGACGTTCCGGATGTACGTGATGTTCTTGAGCCAGTCCTTGAGCGCTCCGCTGTTGCCGGCGCCGGATGCATCGAACAGGTCGAGTGCGGCCGCGACCTCGTCGCGATCGCGCTGCAGCATGCCGGCGTAGAGCATCGAGAGCCCCCCGAAGTCGAGGATCTCGGTGACGACCCATACGGGCAGGGGCGGCCCGTACTTCGCCTGAAAGTGCTTCACAAAGTCGGCTTTGGAGCGCCTCTCTTCGTCGGCGCGACGGCGGAGCCAGCTGGCGTGGTCGGATCCCATCCAGCGCGCCAGAGCA
This sequence comes from Actinomycetes bacterium, assembly GCA_023424135.1. Classification (GTDB taxonomy): domain Bacteria; phylum Actinomycetota; class Actinomycetes; order Actinomycetales; family Cellulomonadaceae; genus Cellulomonas. The sequence goes on from JAFAEH010000023.1 coordinate 20,414, forward strand.
GGGGGCGGGCTCGGTGCCTTGCCGGCGAACTCATCTGACATCGCCTCGGGGTCGGCATGGGCGAACGCCCCGCGGCGTCCGAGGACGTGGCCTACGTGGAACCGCACAGCGACCTCGACACGCTCGATGCCGTCGAGGACCAGCAGCCTGAGCTTGCGGTCGAACTCGTACAGGTCCGTGACCATCGTCAGCGTGGTTCCCGGGGCGAACGTGTCCAGGATCTCGCGACGCGCGTCGGCTGGCTTGCGACTCTCGCGGAACGGGTACCAGTAGCCGCTCAGCCGGTAGTAGCCGACCCGTCGCAGCCACGCCACGGCGTCCGCGCGGTCACCGAGAATGAGGCCGCGTGTCTCCAGCAGATCGAGTTGCTCATCGACCGTGAGGTACGGCTTCTCGTAGGGCACGAAGGTCACGGACAAAGAGAACCAGCCTCCCCCCTCGAGAACGAGGCGGAAGGCTGGGCGTGTTGGAGAGAGGGTACGTCGAGAGCGCGCGTACGCGCAACGGCGATCGCTCTCAGGCGTCGGTGCTTCATCGCGGGCCTGTAACGACGCCCCAGACCACCAGGGCGAGACCGATCGACAGCATCGGGCCGTGGACGAGGGCGACGGACCACGACCGGAACTGGTCCCAGCCGGGCCAGTAGTCGCGACGAGCCCCCGTTGGCGCCGCGAGCGTGGGGTTCATCGCAAACTGCGGAATCGGGTCGCCCGCGGCGACGCAGTCGTACAGGCGACGGAACGCCTGCTCCTGCTTGAGGTAGTTGGCGTCGAGGACAGCGAAGACCATCACGGCAGCCGCCCCCAGCGCCGCCACACCCCATGAGCGCTGGATTGCTGCGTAGCCGTAGGCGGCCGTCACTATCGGCAAGAGCCAGGTCTTCACGTTCGCGGACGCCGTCGACATCCGGGTGATCGTTGACTGGATGAACTCGAGGTGCTGGCGGCGATCCTCCGGGGAGATCGGATCGGGAGCACGGCTCCGAGGTGCTGCGCTGCCGCTCTGCGGCCCCGCAAGACCAGCCACAGCGCGGCGCGTCTCGTCGAGGGCGTCACCAGACTCGGCGGCCCGACGGGGCCAACGCAAAGTCACATGATCGCGTCGCGTGCGAGGGACGACGTGAACGTGCACGTGCTCGACGGTCTGTGTCGCGACGGCTCCGTTCGACTGCACAATGTTCATGCCGTCGGGGTGCACGGCTTCGCGCACTGCGTTTGCCACCCGTAGGACGGCCCGGGCGAGCTGCTCACCCTCTTCGGGCGTTAGGTCCCAGACCGAAGGGGCGTGGCGCTTCGGCACCACCAGCGTGTGGCCGCGGGTCGCCGGCCGATCTGGAAAGAACGCGATGGTGTGCTCGTCCTCGTAGACGACCCTCGCATCGGCCACCCGGCCCGCCGCGATCTGGCAGAACGGGCAACCCGGCGATGTCACTTGCGAACCACTCCCATCGTCGACCACGTGACGAGGCTGTTTGCGAGCCGAGCGTACGTCGCCTTCGAGTCGATCCGCCCGAGGTAGTCGCGCTGGGTCGGGTCGAAGAGCGGAATGCTCGAGGCGGGGAGGCCGGCAGCCTCGAACGGATTCGGTCCGGCGGAGTCGACCGACCCGAAGGACGAGAGGCCGTGGATCGCGATCCCCAGCAGCGGACGCTGGTCTGCCCACGCCTTCTTGATCTCGTACTGGACCCAGTCGCGAGACGCCGTCTCGCGTCCGACGAGAACGATGACTGCCTTCTTGTACTTCATCCGCTCGTCGATCCACTCGGCAACGGCGGCCGTGCCCCGTCGACGCACCGACTCCCACGCCTGGGGTGTCAGGAGCGGCTGGCCCTCAAGCGCGTTGATGTTCTGCACGAGCTGCACGCGGTTGACGTCGCGCTCGTAGTGGAAGCTGTAGAAGACGGACGATGCCACTCGAGACTCTCCCTCTTGCCGATGGTGGGTGGAGCCTGCCACGGACCACCGACACGACGGCACCACGAAGGCTCCCGTTCCGTTTGTAGTCCTTTGCAATCGGCCGTGCGGGCACGCGTCCCGCTCAGGAAGCTGGCCACTGGCGCGGCCGGGACACTGCCGCCTCGTGGAGGCGTGATCGAACCGCGCGCAGGGAACGCCGGCCAGTGCGGTGCGCGTGCTGCGCAGGGCCGGCGGCGCACGGCAGCTGCGGCTGGTCGTCGAGGCCGCCGACTACGAGGAGGCCGTGCGCTTCTACCGTGACGTCCTCGGCCTGCCCGAGCAGGCCGCCTTCCAGGGGGACGACGACGCCCGGGTCGTCATCCTCGACGCCGGCCGCGCCACCCTGGAGATCGCCAACCCCGCCCAGAAGCGCATGATCGACGACGTCGAGGTCGGCCGGCAGGTCGCGCCTGCCGTCCGCGTCGCGTTCGAGGTCGACGACGCCGTCGCGACCACCGAGGCCCTGGCCGACGCCGGCGCCGAGGTGATCGCCGAGCCGACCGAGACCCCGTGGCGGTCGCTCAACGCCCGCCTCCAGGCGCCCGCGGGCCTGCAGGTCACCGTCTTCCAGGAGCTGGAGCCGCTCGACGCCCGCACCGAGCGCCCCGGCTTCGGCACCGACGCCACCCGCGACTGACCGCCACCGGCCCGCGCGTCCTTCCCCAGCGTCTGGTGAGCGGCGGGCACCTGCCGGTCAGATGCTCGTCGGCCACGCCTCCCAGCGCTCCGGGCGGGCGCGGACCGGTTGGCCGAGCGCGGCAGGCGGAGCCTCGCCGGTCAGCTCGAGCAGGGCGACGGAGCCGCCGACCCGCAGGACCGCGCAGTCGCTGTCGACGTGCTCGAGGATCCCGACCAGGGCGTCGAGTCCCGTGGTGTCCGTCGGTCCGGTGACGGGGTGCTCCACCGTCTCCCACGCCAGCGCCCCGATGGCGTCGAGCTCGACGTCCACGTCGTCTCCCACCACTGGCGTGACCGGGCCGCGCCACATGACCAGGACGTCGCCCGCGGGCGTCGAGCACCGCACCGCGGCTCCGTCGGCGGACACCACCCTGACGCGCACGCGCTGATCCTGCCGGGTCGACGCCATCACGTCTCCCAGGCGCGACGCCGCGACCGCCGTCGCCCTCTACCGCCGGAGCCTCGTGATCCGCTCGCGCGCCTGGCGCACGGCCAGGGCGAGCACCGGGTGGTCGCCGGCCTCGTCCGCGACCTGTGCACGGGCGTCCTCGATCGTCGCCTCCAGCCGGTCGAGGGCGGTGCTGACGATCCGGCGGGCCGCCCGCTCACCGATCTCCCAGGCGCGCATCTCGGCGACCAGCGACTCCCCGGACACGTCGTCGATGAACGCTTCGCCGCCGATGCGCATCGAGAGCTCGGTGCTTGTCCCCGGCAGCGCGGTCGTCGGCACCACGTCGTACGCCGGTGCGAGCCGTACGCCCCGATCGGGGTCCAGCAGCAGCGAGATGTTCTTCGCGTGCTGGTCGCAGTTGCCCAGCACGAGCGATCCGGTCACCAGCGCGGCGAGCGCGCGCAGCTCCTGGACCGGGGCGTCCGCGTGCGACGACAGCACTGCGGCGATCTTCGCCAGCGACGGCGACATCGGGTCCTGGGTCTGCTGGTACTTGCTGGTCGGCGAGATGCCCAGCGCCTGGCACATGTCTTCCTGGTGGATCCGGACGAGCCCACCGTCGACGCGTCGACGGTCGTACCTCTCCACCAGGACTCCCGGCCGCGCACCGACGCGCCGGAGCTGCACGTCCGCGGTCGGCACACCGGCCAGCCGCATCGCACGCATCGCGAACAGCTCCCCGTGGACGACTCCGGGCCACCGCTCCTCACCGTCGGCCCTCACCGGTGCGGGCTTGAGGATGTGCGTCGAGGGGGTGGCCTCCAGCGGCAGGCCCAGCCGGCCCGCCGGGTCGCGCACGAGCACGAGCTTCTCCTGCACGCCCCCGAGCGACACCCGCACGTGCTCGTCGGCGCCGACCCCGAAGGGCGCGACCGCGAGGTCGTCCACGGTCCGCTCCAGCGCCGCCTCGTCCAACCAGTGCACCCCGGCGCTGACCGGCGGGCCGGCCTCCGGCGGGGTGATCGCGACGGCGCCGGCGCACTCGCGGCCGATCCTGCTGAGCAGGCCCGTCGTGTCGTTCTCCGCGATCCGGTACCGGTCGGCGAGCGCCGTGCGCAGGCTCTCCTCGGGGAGCAGCCCGTCGAGCCAGTGCTGCGCGACGACCGACGGGTACGGCTCCGGACGGAGGGGCATCCGGACGGACAGGGCGATCGCCCCCGGTCCGTACCGCTCGACCGCCTCGTCCGTGTACCGCACCGAGACCGCGCCCATGCCGGCGTCCAGCAGGTCGGCCACGTGCACGTCGTTCAACCAGACGCGCAGCGTCCCCGTCATGCGGCGCCTGGCCGGGGCGGGAGCGCCGGCGCGGACCCCTCGTCGGTGTCCGCCGCCTCGGGGAAGGTGTCGCGCACCTGCACCAGCACGCGGCGCAGCGCCGGGTGCGCGATCGACATGGCCTCGTCGCTGCGCGCGAGCCTGGCTACCGGTCGGGCCAGTGCACGCACCCGGTCTGCGTCCGCACCTGCCGTGTCCGCGAGCAGCGCATGCAGCGCCCGCAACCGTTCGGCGAGCTCGGCAGACCCGACGTGGGACGGGTCCAGCCCGTCCAGCGCGTCGAGCAGCTGCGCGAGGTCGGTGCCGCGGGCGCGCCTCGGCGGGGTGACGGGGCGCAGACGTTCCTCACGTGCTACGGGGTGGTTGCGCGGCAGGGCGAGCAGGTCCAGCCCGACGGAGGACAGGGCGCGCACGAGCCGACGCAGCTGGGTGGTCGCCTCGCCGGTCTCGAGGCGCGAGAGGTATGCGGGCGTGACCCCGAGCTGGTCGGCGAGGTCGGCCTGGGTGATCCCCAGCGCGAGGCGGCGTTCGCGCAGTCGCTGCGCCAGGCGCGCGACGGCCTGGTCCTCCGGCCGCTGCGTCCGCGCGGGCGTCGCCGAGCTCTCGTGCGCCACCGTCGCCTCCGTCGGCTTGCTGATATCCGTGTGAGTCCTGTCGGAAGCCAGCATGACACGAATATCCGTGCAGAGAACCATCCGGCGCCCGTCGATGCGGATATCCGCATCCGCCCTCCGCGCCGGGCCGTCGTCACGGCGGTGCGGAGGGCGTCCCGACGCGGGAGGGCTCAGCCGACCTTCACGAGCTGCCACTGCTGGTTGGTGCCGTTCCAGTCGGTGTACTGGACGATGTTGCCGCCGTCGGCGGTGGACGCGCCCTGCACCTCGACGGCCTTGCCGCTGTTGCGGTTGATCAGCTGCACGTACCCGTCGATGGTCTGGATGCTGAACTGCTGGTTGGCGCCGTTGTTGTCGCTCCACTGCTGGACGGCCGCACCGTCGGCGGTGGACTTCGCGGCCACGTCGAGGACCTTGCCCGACAGCCGCGACTTCAGCCGGTAGTAACCGTTGCCGGAGCTGACGAACTGCCACTGCTGCTGGGTGCCGCCGTTGCGGGCCCACTGGGTGATGCGCGCGCCGTCCGCGGTCGACAGGTTGTAGACGTCGATGGCCTTGCCGCTGTTGCGGTTGACCAGCGTGTACCAGGCGGCCGTGTCGACCGGGCCGGAGTTCCCCGGGTTGCCGGCCGGGTTGCCGATGCTCCCCGGCACGGCGCGCAGCGCGGTGAACCAGGCGGCCGCCATCTTGTCGTAGCCCGCCGCGTTGGGGTGCACGCCGTCGGGGAGGTCGGCGGTGGTCACCGCCCGGTACATGTCGACGAGGTGCACCTTCTTGCCCGCGGCGGCCCGGCTCGACATGATGCCCGGGATCGCGGAGTTGTAGGCCCGGACCTGCGCGTCCGCGAACGACACCGGGATCAGCGTCGCCACGAACACGTCGGTCTGCGGGGACGTGCTCGTGATCTTGTCGATCACCGACGCGAGCCGCGCGGGCGCGTTCGGCAGGTCACGGCCCTGCGTGATGTCGTTGGTGCCGATGTGCAGCAGCACGGTCCGCGGCTGGTACGTTCGCACCCAGCTCACGACGTTGGCGTCGATCTGGTCGATCCGCCAGCCCGAGTGCCCCTCGTGGTCGTGGTCCCCGAGGCTCGCCGGCCCGTTGAAGCCCGACCCCACGAAGTCCGTGGTGTAGCCGTTCTGCGCCAGCCGCTGCCACAGCCCCACGCGGTACCCGCCGCCGCCCATCCCGACGCCGTCCGTGATCGAGTCGCCCAGGGGCATCACGCGCGTGCCCCCGTTGCTCTCCGCGGACGCGGGCGTGGACGGCGCCACGACACCGCCCGCCAGTGCGACGCAGAGCGTGACGGCGAGCAGCAGCCGTCGGCCGAGTCTGTGCATGGGATCTGCCTCCTGGGATGGCGGCGCGCACGACCCTGGGCGCGCTGCGGGCGCGCCCCGCGGCCGCGGGACGGTGCCGTGCGGTCGGGACGTGCTCGGGGTCGGTGACGTGCCTGGAGCGGTGAGATCACGGCGATGTGAACGATCACTCGGCGAGATTGGGCCCCACTCTGGCACGCGCTCGCGGGGCGAGCGGTGCCCTCGAATCGATTAAGCCCACGGGCGGTGAGCCACCCCTCGGCGGCCCCGCGGCAACCTAATCGTTTGGTCGATCGCGAGCGCTCCGAGGCTCGTGCCACAGTGCGCGGTGGTGCACCGTGATCGTTCACAACCGGTCCCGGGCAGGACGGATCCCGCCCTCGCCGAGGTCACGCGCACCGGCGGGCGCGGATCCTGCCTGCCGACTGCGAGCGGGGACGGTCGGGCGCGCATCGGACGACCGACGACGAGGGGACGGATCATGCGGAGAGCTCGACGATCACGCCGGACCTGGGGCTTCGCCCTGGCGGTGGCGACGCTGATCACGGGGGTGATGGTCGCCGAGGCGCCCACGGCGTCCGCCGCGACCGGCTGCCGGGTGGACTACGTCGTCGCCTCGCAGTGGAACGGCGGGTTCACGGCCGGCGTCAAGGTCACCAACCTCGGTGACGCGGTCAGCAGCTGGCAGCTCGCCTGGACCTTCCCCGCAGGTCAGACCGTGAGCCAGGCCTGGAACGCCGTCGTCACCCAGAGCGGCGCCGCCGTGTCCGCGAGGAACGCGTCGTACAACGGCTCGCTCGGTACCGGGGCGTCGGCGGAGTTCGGCTTCAACGGGACGTCCGGCGGCACCAACCCGGCGCCCACCTCGTTCGCGCTCAACGGCACCACCTGCACGGGGTCGGTCGGCGGTACCCCCACGCCGACCCCGACGGTGACACCGACCCCCATGCCCTCCGCCACCCGGACCCCGACGCCGACGCCCACCCCGCCGGTCGGCGGACCCGCGGACCTCACGGTGAACACGGGCACGAGGTACCAGACGATCGACGGCTTCGGTGCCGCCGTGTCGATCTGGGGCGGCGCCTGGTCGACCGCGGACACGCAGACGCTCGTCGGGATGGGCGACAACCAGCTCGGCCTGTCGATCGTCCGCACCGGGATCTCGCCGGTGCAGAGCGAGTGGAACGCCCAGGTCAGCGCGCTGCGGACGGCGAAGTCGTACGGCTCGGAGGTCAAGATCCTCGCCTCGCCGTGGACGGCGCCGGCCGCGTGGAAGTCGAACAACAGCCGGATCAACGGCGGCACCCTGCTGACCTCGCGCTACGGCGACTACGCCAACCACCTCAACAGCTACGTGCAGTACATGAAGGGCCAGGGCGTGACGATCGACGTGACGTCGGTCCAGAACGAGCCCGACTGGCACCCCGACTACGACTCGATGGCGTGGACGGGCGACACGCTCCGCACCTTCGTGCGCGACCACGGCGCGAAGATCACGGGCACGAGGCTCATGGTCGCCGAGTCGCTGGGCACGAACCGGGCCTACACCGACCCCACGCTCAACGACGCGGCCGCACGCAACAACATCGGGTACATCGGCGGCCACATCTACGGCCAGGAGAACGGGCCGAACCTCTCCCGGTACCCGCTCGCCGCCCAGCACGGCAAGAACCAGTGGATGACCGAGTGGAACTACCACCAGGCCGACGGCAACGGGTCGAACATCTGGGGGGACCCGTCGAACGCCGCCGTGTGGAACGAGACGCTCGACGTGATCATGCCGTCGGTCAACCGCACGATGGAGGCCAACTGGAGCGCGTACGTCTGGTGGTACGGGCGGCGCTACTACTCCTTCATCGGTGACGGGGAGTCCGCGTTCGGGACGACGGGCGGCGCGGTCCTCAAGCGCGGCTGGGCGTTCTCGCAGTACTCGAAGTACGTGCGTCCGGGCGACCAGCGCATCGGCGTGACCGAGAGCGCGAAGGCGTCGCCGCTGGACGTCACCGCCTACGAGGGCGACGGCGGCACGATCACCCTCGTCATCCTCAACCGCTCGACCAGCGCGGTGAACGGAGCCGTCGTCCAGGCGCCGCAGCAGGTTCGGTCGGCGCTGCACACCATGACGTCGCAGTACTCCAGCCGGGCACCGCGGACCACGACCGTCAACGGCACCCAGGTGACGGTCGACGTCCCCGCACGGAGCATCTCCACGGTGGTCCTGACGCTCTGACCACCTGAGCGGGTCCGGCGCGACCGCCGGCGGACGGTGCTCCATGTCAGCCCCGTCCGCCGGCACGATGGCGGGCGGGGAGGTCCGCGGACACTCGCGCCTCCCCGCCAACCGCTCACCCGCACGCCCGTTTCCGGAGAGCCCATGCCGACGAACGTCTCCGTCATCAAGGGCACGGTCGTCGTCGAGGGCGCGCTCACGGAGCCGGATCGCCAGCGCCTCGTCCGGCTCTGCGCGACCAGGTCGACGGTCGAGGTGTGGCGGGCGCAGCACGCGTCGCTCGCGTTCCTGCTCGACCTGCCCGGGCTCGCGGACCTGAGCCTCGTCAACGTCCGGGTCGACGACCCCGGTGCGCTGCCCGAGATCGGCACGCTGCGGCGCCTGTTCCTCAACCAGGCGCGGTTCCGCACGGGCTGGGGCTTCCTGGCGTCGCTCACGCAGGCCGAGGAGCTGCACCTGCTCAACGTGCGCGGGGAGCTGGTGCTCCCGGACCTCCGGGCGCTGGACCGCCTGAGGACGGTGCGCGTCTGGGGGTGCACAGGGCTGACCGACGTCTCGGGGCTGGCTGCCGCGCCTCACCTCGAGGACGTCCGGCTCGTCGACACCGGCATGACCCCTGCCGGGCTGGCGCCGCTCCTCGAGAAGCCATCCGTCCGGCACCTGAGCTCGACGTTCCCCCGGATCAAGGACGACGAGCACTTCCGCGAGCTCCTCGCACGCCACGGCAAGACGGCGGTCGACGAGGCGTCGTAGGCCACCGGTTTCACCACGCCCGCCAGGCGCACGTCGTGATCTCCGGTGACGGACGGACAGGTGGGCCTCCATGATGCTGCGGTGACTCCCGCGCGACCGCGGTTCCAGGACCGCGACGAGCCGGTGCGGTACCTGCGGCCCTCCACGGTCCTGGTCCGATGCCCCCGATGTGGTGCGCGAGCTGTGGCGACCCCGTCGTCGGTGACGTGCTCGGCCTGCGGCTTCTCCCGCACGGGACGCGGCCCCGTGCCGCTCGGTGCTCAGGTGACCGCGGTGGTGCAGGGCCGGTGCGGCCGGTGCGGGCGCAAGGCGGTGGTCGAGCGGAGCATGCGGGGGACGGTGAGCCCGGTGCCCGTGCGCTGCGAGGGATGCGGGGCCGTCACCCGTCACGGCGTCCTCCGGGTGCGAGGCGAGGGCGTGCCCGAGGGCCCGCGGTTCCGCGGGCTCGACCTCTGGTTGCAGACCCCGTGCGGGGGCCGTGTCCTGTGGGCCTGCGACGAGGCGCACCTGGACTTCCTGGAGCGGTACGTCGCCGCCGGCCTGCGTGAGCAGGAGGCGGGGAACGCGTCCCTCGCCAGCCGGCTGCCCGCGTGGATGAAGAGCCGCAAGAACCGCGCCGCCGTCCTGCGTGGGCTGCACCGCCTCCGCGCGACGCTCGCCGGGTAGCAGCGCTCTCGCACCGACGAGGGATCCACCGTCGTGGGAGAGAACCGCGGCGCAGGGCCGTGAGGACGGCGATCTCCGCGTCTCGGCTCCGAGCCCCGGGCGTCTGCGGGCCGACCCGGTCCGGGTCGGGTGTCGTCGGTGTCTTCTGTGCCGTCCTGACTAGGCCAGCACCACGGCGTGCCCGCTCGCCATGCTGGTTCGGCACGCTTCGTGCAGGGCGAGCCACACGACGCACTCGACCGCGAACGGGTGCTCGTCCGGCAGGGTCGCGACGCGTGCTGCCTCGGCGTCGTCCAGCGTCCCGTCGTCGTCGAGCGTGATGCCCAGGCCGTCGGCGCACCGCCTGAGCTCCCGCATCAGGCCCTGGCTCGAGCCGACGACGCCACCTCCGGCAACACCTGACCCCTCGGGCAGGAAGACGGGGGTGCTCAGGTCGACGGGCACGAAGTAGCCCTCCGCCGAGGAGTGGCAGATCAGGTGGGACGAGAGCATCGCGGCCTCCTCGCGCACCAGCGCCTGCCCGCGCTCTTGCTCCCCAGGACTGTCGGCGGGTGTCACGGGAGCTCCCGTCTCGACCAGGGCGACGATGCGCTTGAGGTCCTGGATCCACGAGGCCGGGAAGCCCCGGACCGCGGACCGGACGGGCGGGACAGCGGTGTCACGAGGAGGCGCGCTCCAGGTGATGCCCTCATCGGCCAGGAGCATGCTCAGGCGGCCGAGGTCGCAGGTCAGGCGTGCGGCGTTGCCGGGCCACGCGCCGACGTGGATGGAGACGGTCACGCCGGGGACTCTATCGAGTGCCCCCGTGGTGACGCGACGGCGACGGGTTGACACCCGGACGGCCGACACCGACCGGGTGCCCTCTCACATCGGGCCACCGGCAGCGCGGTCGGCAGAGGCGAGGAGTGCGGCGTCGAAGGCGCGGTTGCGGCTCACCTTTCGGCCGAGGAGGCGACCGAGGTCGACCTCGGCGCGCGTCATGCCGTGCTTGCGCATCGCGGCCACCGCGGTCAGGACCGGCCAGGCGTAGTCGTCAGGGTTCTCGGCCACGTTCGCGACGACGCCGGGCCTCAGGTCCACGAGGTCGAGCACCCGCGGGATGAAGATGTCGATGAGCCGCTCGGCGATCCAGTCGCAGGTGGACGTCACACCGACCGCGTCGCGGGGCACGCCGACGGCACCTCCTGCGGTCGGGGCGAAGGTCCGCGACCGTTCGCCGGAGCTCGTGAACGCCATCGCGTACTCGGTGAGCAGTCGCGACGCGTAGGGCGGTGATGCTGCGTGGCGGAGGTCCCGGAGCGCTGCGGGCTCCGCCGCATAGGCCACCAGCGCGTAGCTCTGGGACTTCGTGAGGTGGTCCAGGGCCAGGGTCCCGGCGACGTCCGTGCTCGACGAGGCGAGCACCCGCACCTCGTTGCGTCTCACCACCAGGCGCGGCTGGCCCGCGAGCGACACCCGCAGCCGTTCCTGCAACGTCCGCTCGAAGGTCGCTCTCCACTCGCTCGGCACGATCGGACCGTAGGCCATCCACGGCGATAGGTGCAGGACCTCACCGGACTTGTCCGCCGCCGACGCTGTGACCTGTGCCCTGGCAGGAGCGGGACACGACCGCTGTCTCACCTTCGTGTCCGGAGGCTCAGACGACGCCCGGGGGCCGCCGAGTCGCAACGGGCCGGCCCTGGTGCGCGCCCGACGCCGCGCCCCCGCACGTCCGGTGCGACGCAGGTGTCCAGCAGGACGGCGTGCACCCCGTCCCCGACCACGTTGACGAAGCCGATGAGCCGCTCGCCGAGGCGGGCGGTGATCCACGTCAGGCTGTGTGGCCAGGCGTCGACCCCAGGGGGTCGGCTCGATCGAGCGCCCGAACTCCGTTGGCGAGGACGTGTCCCCCAGCCGTCGTGGAAGCATGTGGACATGGACGCAGCACGGACGCGTGGCCACTGGCTGGGCCTCCATCCCGACGCGCTCTGGACTGACAGCGACTACTTCCGTGAGAGCTACACCGAGCCCTCGCCGAGCGAGGCACTCGTTCGCGAGGTCGAAGCGGAGCTCGGTGTGCGCCTGCCGGACGCCTATGTCGAGCTGGCACAGGTGCGCAACGGTGGCGCGCTGGCGCGGACGGCTTTCCTCGTCGACGAGAGCTTCGGGCGGGCGGACGACCTTGTCGAGGTCGAGGCCCTCTACGCGATCGGTCGCACGGCTCCGCACTCCTTGCTCGGGACCTACTCCACCCGGTTCTGGCTCGAGGAGTGGGGCTACCCCGACCTCGGAGTCGTTGTCGTCGACACACCGAGCGCGGGGCACGAGCTCGTCATGCTCGACTACCGCGCCTGCGGTCCGCGGGGCGAGCCCGCCGTGGTGCACGTCGACCAGGAGGCCGACTACCGGATCCTCCCTCTCGCGCCCGACTTCGTGACGTTCATCCGTGGCCTCAGCGACATCGACGACGTGCTGGGCGACTAGCGGCTCGCCCCATGGGTGGCGCGCGCCCCCGTCGGAAGATGCAGCGGACAGGTCGGATGCGTGGCGCGGCCACGCGTTGTCGGAGTACGCGCGACGGGGGTGTAGGAACTCGTCGGACCTGTCAGATGCCCGACTCGATGGCCTGCGAGAGGACAGGTAGGTGAGAGGGCCGACGTCTCACCTACCTGTCCGAATCCTCGGAGCGGTGAGCCAGTCTCCCGTCCCAACGCGCATCCTCGGCTCGCGCCTCGACGACGCGCTGCGCGGCGTCACACGGGCCGCTGCGCCGGGTCAGTGGGGCGTGTCGGCGGGTGCTGGCTGTGCCGCCCATGAGGCGAGAAGCCGCAGACGTTCGGCCGAGGAAGATCCGGGCTCCGCGGTGTAGACCATCAGGACCTGGCCTGGTTCGGCGGTGATGGCCAGCTCCTCGTAGGCGAGGACGAGCTCGCCGACGACGGGGTGGTGGAAGCGCTTGGTGCCGGACCCGTGGGTGCGCACGTCGTGCGCGCCCCAGAGCCGGCGGAAGGTGTCGCTGCGGGTGGACAGCTCGCCGACGAGGTCCTGCAGGCCCTTGTCGTGCGGGTCGCGGCCCGCGGCGGCGCGCATGATCGCCACGCACATCCCGGCGAAGCGCTCCCAGTCCGGGTAGAACTCGCGCGCGGCGGGGTCGAGGAACTGGAAGCGCGCAAGGTTGGGGGTGCGGCCGCCGTCGCCGATGACGGGGGAGTAGAACGCGCGTCCGAGCGCGTTGGTGGCCAGGACGTCCTGGCGCTGGTTGGCGACGACCGCGATGCCGTCGGTGATCGCCGACAGCGCCCACTGCAGGCTCGGGCGCGGTTCCGAGGGACGGGTGGCGCGACGCCGATCGCGGCCCGAGGGTGGGATGCCGTCGGCGGCGCGCGCGAGGTCGAGCAGGTGGGCGTGCTCGGTGTCGTCGAGGCGCAGCGCGCGGGCGACCGCGTCCAGGACGGACGCGGAGGCGCCGGCGATCGCCCCGCGCTCGAGCTTGGCGTAGTACTCGACGCTGACCCCGGCGAGGGCCGCCACCTCGCTGCGGCGCAGGCCGGGCACGCGGCGGGTTCCGCCAGTGACCACGCCGGCGTCCTCCGGCGTGACCTTCGCTCGCCGCGACATGAGGAACTCGCGCACGTCCGCTCGGTTGTCCATGCTCACGACGGTAAGTCGTGCGGCGCCGGCGAGGGAGGCCGGGACGAGAGGTGTACCGCGGGTACACCCCTCGTCAGGGACTCCCGCGACACGTCGACCGCGCGTTTGCTGGTCGCATGCCCCCCACGACCTCACGGTCCTCCGTCGCTCGCGCCCTGCCGTCGCTGCTGCTGCTGCTGACGGTGTTCGGCCCGATCTCGATGGACCTGTACCTGCCCGCCCTTCCGGCGCTGACCACCGAGCTCGGCGCCGCCACGTCGACCGCGCAGCTGACGGTCACCGCCTGCTTGATCGGCCTCGCACTCGGCCAGCTCATCGCCGGCCCGCTGTCCGACCGTTACGGACGCCGCGGCGTCCTGCTGGTCGGCATCGTCGCCTACGTCGTCACGTCGGTGCTGTGCGCGGTCAGTCCGAGCGTCGAGCTGATGGTCGCCGCCCGGCTGGTGCAAGGGCTGGCCGGTGGCGTGGGCATCGTCATCGCCCAAGCGGCGGGTCGTGACGTCCTGACGGGCCAGCGGCTGCTGCGCTTCTACGGCCAGCTCACCGTGGTCGGCGGCCTGGCGGCGGTCGTCGGCCCGCTCCTCGGCGGGTGGCTGACGACCCTGACCGACTGGCGCGGACTGTTCGTCTTCCTCGCCGCCGTCGGCGCCCTGCTGCTGGTGACCGCGCTGGTGCTGTTCCCCGAGACGCTCCCGGTCGACCAGCGCACCACGGGCGGCTTCGCCCGCACGCGGAGCGACTACGCCCTCCTGCTGTCCGACCGCACCTACCTCGGGGCCGTGCTCAGCCAGGGCTTCGTGTACGCGGCGCTGTTCGCCTACCTCTCCGGCGCCACCTACGTGCTGCAGGGCATCTACGGCCTGTCCCCGCAGGGGTACGCCCTCGCCTTCGGCCTCAACTCCGCCGGCTTCATGCTTTTCGGCCACCTCGCCGCACGGTCGGCCGGCCGGTGGGGCCAGCGGCGCACGCTGCTCGCCGGAGTCGCGCTGGCCGCCGCGGGCGCGGCCGGCCTCCTGCTGGCAGGGCTGACTCACGTGCCGGTGGCTGTCGTCATCGTCTCCCTGTTCGTGCTGGCCAGTGGTGTGGCGTTCAGCTCCCCGCCCGCGACCACGCTCGCTCTGGCCGGCTACCCCCAGATCGCCGGGACGGCGTCCTCGCTGCTCGGCATGGTCCGCTTCGGGTTCGGCGGCCTGGCGGCACCCCTGGTCGGCGTCGCAGGCGCGGCGAGCATCCTGCCCCTCGGCATCGTCACCCTCGTCAGCCTGGCGCTCGCCGCCGGAGTCTTCGTGGCACTCACCAAGCGCGTCCACCCCGCGCTCGGAGACGCTCCCGCCCTCGAGAAGAGGGCAACCCTCGAACTCACCGCTCCTCGATGACGCCTGCCGTCCTCGACCAGCTCCCCGCTCTCAACGAAAGGCACCACACCATGCGCGCAGTCGTCATGTACGCCCCGGGCGACGTCCGGGTCGACCAGGCCGAGCGGCCGGCGATCGTCGAGCCGACCGACGCCGTCATCAAGCTCGCCGCGACCTGCATCTGCGGTTCCGACCTGTGGCCCTACCGCGGAGCCGACCACGTCGACCACCAGCCGATGGGCCACGAGTACGTCGGCGTCGTCGACGAGGTCGGCACGGCGGTCGAGAACGTCAAGGTCGGCGACTTCGTCGTCGGCTCGTTCTTCTCCTCCGACAACACCTGCGAGATCTGCCAGGCCGGCTACCAGACCCACTGCGTGCACCGCGGACCTGGTGCCGTGCCCGGCGCGCAGGCCGAGTACGCCCGCATCCCGAACGCCGACGGCACGCTCGTCGCAACCCCCGGCATGCCGGACGCGGACCTGATCCCGTCGCTGCTCGCCGCGTCCGACGTGCTCGGCACCGGCTGGTTCGCGGCCGTCGCCGCCGAGGCCGGACCGGGCAAGACCGTCGCCGTCGTCGGCGACGGGGCCGTCGGCCTGCTCGGCGTGCTCGCCGCGAAGCAGCTCGGCGCCGAGCGGATCATCGCAATGTCCCGGCACGCCGACCGGCAGGCCCTGGCCCGCGACTTCGGCGCCACCGACATCGTCGAGGAGCGTGGCGACGCGGGCGTGGCCCGCATCAAGGAGCTCACCGGCGGGCTCGGCGCCCACTCGACCATCGAGGCTGTCGGCACGCAGGAATCGATGATGCAGGCAATCCGCTCGACGCGCGCCGGTGGCCACGTCGGCTACGTCGGCGTCTCCCACGAGGTCGCACTGCCCGGCGAGGAGCTGTTCTTCTCGGGCGTCCACCTGCACGGCGGCCCCGCCCCGGTGCGCCGGTTCCTGCCCGAGCTCATCCAGCTCATCTGGGACCGCACGATCGACCCCGGCAAGGTCTTCGACCTCGCCCTGCCGATCGAGGAGGCCGCCGAGGGCTACCGGGCCATGGACGAGCGCCGCGCCACCAAGGTGCTGCTCACGTTCTGAGCGGCGCACGACCCACCCCACCTCGAGGAGCCACGTGAGCATCACGGCTATCGGTATCGAGCACTACGGCGGACCGCCGGCTCTGCACGCCGTCGACCTGCCCGAACCCCACGCCGGACCTGGCGAGGTGCGCGTTCATGTGCACGCGGCGGGCGTCAATCCCGTCGACGCGATGATGCGCACCGGTCTGCTGTCGGGAAGCTACGAGGGCGTCCAGCCCCCGTTCGTCCCGGGCATGGAGGTCGCCGGCACGGTCGACGAGCTCGGCCCGGACGTCGACGCGTCTCTCGATCTCGCGATCGGAGCACAGGTGGTCGGCTTCGTCGACTTCCACGGTGCGCACGGCGGGTACAGCCAGGTCGTCGTCCTGCCCGCTGCTTCCGTCACGCGCGCGCCGCACGGCGCGAGCAGCGCGCAGTCGGCGGCCTTCCTGAACAACGCTCTGACCGCACGCAACACGCTCGACGTGCTCGGCCTGCCGGTCGGTTCGACGCTGCTCGTGACGGGCGCAGCCGGCGCGGTGGGCGGCTACGTCACCGAGCTGGCCGCCCGTGACGGCCTGCGTGTCGTCGCCGTCGCGTCCCCGGCCGACGAGGACACCGTCCGCGGCTTCGGCGCGGCGCTGTTCGTGGCCCGCGGCGAGGACCTGCCCGCACGCGTGCGAGACCTCGTCCCGGAGGGCGTCGATGCGGTCGCCGACGCGGCGGTGCTCGGCGCGGGGGCCCTTCCCGCACTGCGCGACGGCGGTCAGGTGGGGTCGCTGCGCGGGTGGGCCGGGCCGGCACCGGATCGCGGGATACGCGTGCACGAGCTCAACGTGCGCACACGCGCTCACGACGACCGGGCGATCCGAGGCCTGCGGGACCTGGCCGAAAAGGGCGCGCTGACCTACCGCGTCGCCGACGTCCTGCCGGCGCGGCAGGCGGCCGCCGCCCACGAGGCCTTGGACCACGGAGGTCTCCGCGGGCGCCTGGTCCTCGACTTCACCGACTACTGAGGAGCTGCGACATGCCGTGGAACGCGAACGACCTCACCGCGCTGAGCGGCGCCTCGGAGATCGCACTGGCCACCGAACGTCCGGACGGCACCACCAGACGGGCCGTGCCGATCTGGGTCGTGCGCGTCGGCAACGACCTGTACATCCGCTCCTACAACGGCCCAGGCGGCTCCTGGTACCACCAGGCCCGGCGCCACCCGTACGCGCACCTGCGCGCTGCCGGCGTCGCGCTGCGGGTGCACCTGGAACAGGTCGGGGCGGGCGTACCCGGCGTGGACGAGGCCTACTGGACGAAGTACGGGCGTCGCGGCTACGGCGCGGCGATGACGACACCCGACGCCGCCACCACGACCCAGCGGCTCGAACCGGCTTGAACCTGCACGAGCCGGCAGAGCATCCACGAGAACGGAGACGGACCATGCAGTACAAGAACCTCGGCCGCAGCGGCCTGACGGTGTCCCGGCTAGCCCTGGGCACCATGAACTTCGGCATGACGACCGACGAGACCGACAGCCACCGCATCCTCGACGACGCACTCGAGGCCGGGATCAACCTCGTCGACACCGCCGACGTGTACGGCGGTCCGCAGTCGCCGGACATGGAGAAGGGCTATGGCATCTCCGAGGAGATCATCGGCCGCTGGCTGGCCCGCACCGGGCGGCGCGACGACATCGTCCTCGCCACGAAGGTGTACCAGCCGATGGGAACCGGGCCTAACGACCGACGCCTGTCTGCGTTCCACATCCGCCGGGCGTGCGAGGCGAGCCTGCGCCGGTTGGGCACCGACCACATCGACCTGTACCAGATGCACCACGTCGACCGGTCCACCCCCTGGGAGGAGATCTGGCAGGCGATGGACCAGCTGATCCGCGAGGGCAAGATCACCTACGTCGGTTCCAGCAACTTCGCCGGCTGGGACATCGCCACCGGGCAAGCCGCGGCCGAGCGTCGCGGCCTCTACGGGCTCGTCGCGGAGCAGTCGCTCTACAACCTGACCATCCGCGCCCTCGAGCTCGAGGTCATCCCCGCGCTCGAGCACCACGGCATCGGCCTGATCCCCTGGAGCCCGCTCGGCGGTGGACTGCTTGGCGGCGTGCTCAACGGCTCGGGCGGCAGCCGTCGCAGCGGCCTCCAGGAGCGCGTGACCGCCTTGCGCCCGCAGCTCGAGGCCTGGGAGCAGCTCTGCACGGACCTGGGGGAGCAGCCGGCCGACGTCGCACTGGCCTGGCTCCTGCACCAGCCCGCCGTCACCGCGACGATCGTCGGCCCGCGCACCACCGACCAGCTGCGCGCCTCGCGACGCGCGCTCGACATCCAGCTCGACCAGGCCACCCTGCATCGCCTGGACGACATCTGGCCCGGCCCCGGTACGGCCCCCCAGGCCTACGCCTGGTGACGGCGTCTCGCAGGAGAGGACTCACCATGCAGATCACACGCAGCACCGTCGCGACCGTCAAGGGCCCGGCGGACTGGTTCGCCGGCGACGTCTACATCGACGCCGTCGCCGCCGCACCCGCACCCTCGCGCGTGAGCGCAAACCTGGTGCACTTCATGCCCGGGGCCCGTACCCACTGGCACCGCCACCCGCTGAGCCAGACGGTCTTCGTCACCGAAGGCGTCGGGCTCTGCCAGCGCCGCGGCGGGCCCGTCGAGGTCATCCGCCCCGGTGACCGCGTCCTCTTCGAGGCCGACGAGGAGCACTGGCACGGCGCTGCACCCGACCGGCTCATGGTCCACGTCGCCATCAACGAGGGCGACGACGACCACGCCGTCGTCCAGTGGCTGGCTCCGGTCACCGACGAGGAGTACGCCGAGGCCCCGGCCGTCTCCTGACACCCCTCCTCAACACCATCAACTACCGAAGTAAGGAAAAGCACCCATGCGCGTCCACGCCTACGCCGCCCCGGCGGCCGGTCAGCCCCTCGTCCCCACGACCGTCGAGCGTCGTGAGGTCGGCCCGAACGACGTCCTGATCTCCATCGAGTACGCCGGCATCTGCCACTCCGACATCCACACCGTCAACGGCGACTGGGGCCCCCAGCCCTACCCCCTGACCCCCGGCCACGAGATCGTCGGCCTCGTCACCGAGGTCGGTCCCGAGGTCACCACCCACCAGGTCGGCGACCGCGTCGGCGTCGGCTGCATGGTCAACTCCTGCGGGCAGTGCGCCAACTGCACCCGCGGCGAGCAGCAGTTCTGCCTCAACGGCACCGTCTTCACCTACGGCTCGCCGGACCGCGACGGCACCGTCACCCAGGGCGGCTACTCCACCCACGTCGTCGTCGACGCCAACTTCGTGCTGGCCGTGCCCGACGGCATCGACCCCGTCCAGGTCGCCCCGCTGCTCTGCGCCGGAGTCACCACCTACAACCCCCTCAAGCACTGGGGCGCCGGCCCCGGCAAGAAGGTCGCCGTCGTCGGCCTCGGCGGGCTCGGCCACATGGCCGTCAAGCTCGCCCACGCCATGGGCGCCGAGGTCACCGTCCTCTCGCAGTCCCTCAAGAAGCAGGAAGACGGGCTGCGCCTGGGCGCCGACCACTACTACGCCACCTCGGACCCCGAGACCTTCACCACCCTGGCGGGAACGTTCGACATCATCATCAACACCGTGAGCGCCGACCTCGACGCCAACGCGTTCATCGGCCTGCTCGACCTGCACGGCGCCATGGTCAACGTCGGCGCCGCGCCCGGCCCCATGCCCGTCAACGGCGCGCTGCTCGCAGGGCACAAGTCGTTCACCGGCTCCATGATCGGCGGCATCCCGATCACCCAAGACATGCTCGACTTCTGCGGAGAGCACGGCATCGGCGCCGAGGTCGAGGTCATCCCCGCCTCCCAGATCAACGAGGCCTACCAGCGCGTCCTGGCCTCCGACGTCCGCTACCGCTTCGTCATCGACGCCGCGACTCTCAGCTAGCGCCCACCGTCCGACGACCGAGCAGCCCTCGCCGCAGCCGGCGAGGGCTGCTCGCGTCTGAGCTCCCACGCCGCTGGCGCTGCACCCCGCCGGGGGAAGCGCGCCCAGCCGGCGGCGCGCCTCTACTTCCCGCGCCCTCAGGCGCGTCTTCCCACGGGATCGGCCGGGCGCACTCGTGCGTGCGTGCGTGCCGAGCGATTCTGTGTCTCCCCGAGCCCTTGGACGTGTCTTCCCGGGGGATCGAGCTCTTCCGAGCGATCGGGACGTCTTCCCGAGGGATCACTTGCCGAGCGATCGGCCCGCTCTTCCGAGCGATCGGGACGTCTTCCCGAGGGATCACCTGCGTCTTACCGCCGGATTCAGCACCCCAACGGGGCCCTCATGCGCCGACGCGCTCGCGGGAACAACTCGACCCGCACCAGAGTTGAGCCCATCAGACTCAACTTCTCCCGCCTCGAGTTGGCGTTCGGCCACCAGCCGTCGCAGACTTGAGCCAGGCGGGCTCAAGACGTCGAGCACTCCATGCACGAGGAGCCCACGGCTCCAGGAAGAAGGCACACACATGGCACGAGCAGTCGGCATCGACCTCGGCACCACGAACTCCGTGGTCGCCACCCTCGAGGGCGGCGAGCCCACGGTCATCGCGAACGCGGAGGGGTCGCGCACGACTCCGTCCGTGGTCGCGTTCTCCAAGACCGGCGAGGTGCTCGTCGGCGAGGTCGCGAAGCGTCAGGCGGTCACGAACGTCGACCGCACCATCTCGTCGGTCAAGCGCCACATGGGCACGGACTGGTCGACGACGGTCGACGACAAGAAGTACACGGCGCAGGAGATCAGCGCGCGCATCCTCGGCAAGCTCAAGCGGGACGCCGAGGCGTACCTGGGCGAGCCGGTGACGGATGCCGTCATCACGGTCCCCGCGTACTTCAACGACGCGGAGCGTCAGGCGACGAAGGACGCGGGCACCATCGCGGGCCTCAACGTCCTGCGCATCATCAACGAGCCCACCGCCGCGGCCCTCGCCTACGGGCTCGAGCGCGGCAAGGAGGACGAGAACATCCTCGTCTTCGACCTCGGTGGTGGCACGTTCGACGTGTCCCTGCTGGAGGTCGGCAAGGACGACGACGGGTTCTCGACGATCGAGGTCCGTGCGACGGCCGGCGACAACCGCCTCGGCGGTGACGACTGGGACGCGGCGATCGTCGCGCACCTCGTCAACGAGGTGAAGAACACCACGGGCGTCGACCTGTCGAAGGACAAGATCGCGCTGCAGCGTCTGCGTGAGGCGGCCGAGCAGGCCAAGAAGGAGCTGTCGTCCGCGACGAGCACCAACATCTCGCTGCAGTACCTGTCGATGAGCGAGAACGGCCCGATCCACCTCGACACCAAGCTGACGCGAGCGCAGTTCCAGCAGATGACGCAGTCGCTGCTCGACCGCGTGAAGGCGCCGTTCCACCAGGTCATCCGCGACGCGGGCATCTCCGTCAAGGACATCGACCACGTCGTGCTCGTCGGCGGCTCGACCCGCATGCCGGCGGTTTCCGAGGTCGTCACCGAGCTCACGGGCGGCAAGGAGCCCAACAAGGGCGTCAACCCGGACGAGGTCGTGGCCGTCGGTGCCGCGCTGCAGGCCGGTGTCATGAAGGGCGACCGCAAGGACGTCCTGCTCATCGACGTCACGCCCCTGTCGCTCGGCATCGAGACCAAGGGCGGGGTGATGACCAAGCTCATCGAGCGCAACACGGCCATCCCGACCAAGCGCTCCGAGATCTTCTCGACCGCCGAGGACAACCAGCCGTCGGTCCTCATCCAGGTGTTCCAGGGCGAGCGCGAGTTCGCGCGGGACAACAAGCCGCTGGGCACGTTCGAGCTGACCGGCATCGCGCCGGCGCCGCGCGGCGTCCCGCAGATCGAGGTCACGTTCGACATCGACGCGAACGGCATCGTGCACGTGTCCGCGAAGGACCGCGGTACGGGCAAGGAGCAGTCGATGACGATCACCGGCGGGTCGGCCCTCCCCAAGGAGGACATCGACCGCATGGTCAAGGACGCCGAGGAGCACGCCGCCGAGGACAAGAAGCGCCGCGAGGAGGCCGAGACCCGCAACTCCGCGGAGCAGCTCGTCTACCAGACGGAGAAGCTGCTGGCCGACAACGGCGACAAGCTCAGCGACGACGTCAAGGGCGAGGTCGGCGGTGCCGTGACCGAGCTCAAGACGGCGCTCGAGGGCGACGACGTGGAGGCCGTGAAGGCCAAGCACGCGGAGCTGCTGACGGCCTCCCAGAAGATCGGCGAGGCGCTGTACGCGCAGCAGCAGGCGGCACCGGAGGGTGACGCCCCGGCGGCCGACGCGGGCGCGACGACCTCCGACGAGGACGTCGTCGACGCCGAGATCGTCGACGACGAGGACGACAAGAAGTGACCGAGGACCGCACCTCCTCCGGGTCGGGCACCCCCGACCCGGAGGAGACCCCCCGCGTCACGGACAAGCGTCGCCTCGACCCGGAGACGGGCGAGCTGCGCGAGCCGACCCCCGAGGAGGCGGTCCTCGCCGAGGCCGAGCAGGCCGCGGCGGGCGCCGAGGAGGCGGTCGTGCTCGAGGGACTCGTCGAGGCGCAGAAGCTCGCGGCCGAGCGGCTCGACGACCTGCAGCGTGCCCAGGCGGCGCACTACAACCTCGAGCAGCAGTACAACGCCTACGTCAAGCGGTCGAAGGCCGAGGCCCTCGCCTCGCACGACCGTGGCGTGGCGGCCGTGGCCGAGGCGCTCATCCCGGTGCTCGACGACATCGAGCTCGCGCGTCAGCACGGCGACCTCTCGGGGCCGTTCTCGTCGATCGCCGAGAAGCTCGAGGGCACGCTGCAGCGCTTCGGCATCGAGCGCTACGGTGCCGCCGGGGAGCCGTTCGACCCGGCCGTCCACGAGGCGCTCATGCACGGGCACTCCGCGGACGTCACGGAGCCGACGGTGCAGCAG
>JAFAEH010000062.1 GCA_023424135.1 Actinomycetes bacterium
CTCCACGCGCCACCGGCCGCGCGGACCAGTGCGCACGCGCCGGCCAGCACCGACGCGGCTCCGACCCACGCCGCGGCGAGCACGCCGAGCGCGACGACGGCGGGTGCGACGACGTCCTCGACGCGCCACAGCCGCACGGAGGTCACGTGGTCGGCGACCCACAGGCCCAGCGCCACGGCGAGCGCGAGAGCGGCGAGGCCGGCGAGCAGCAGGCCGACGGCGGGACCGGCAATCCCTCGGGAGCGTCGTCGGGCGGGCGTCAGATCGGGCGACACGGTTCTCCTCGATGATGCAGTTTGATGTCGTTTGATGAAACGTGATGGGCATAGATGTAGTCCACCGAGGGCGGTATGTCCAGTAAGGTCCGCTCCGTGACCGGAGACACGACTGGCGCGACACCGCGCGCGACGCCGGGGCGGTGGGAGCGGCTGTTCTCGGACCTCGAGGCCCAGCTCGCCGCCGGCCGCGCCGACGAGGCACGGTGGGACGTCGCCGAGCTCACGCGCGCCGAGCGTGCACGTGTCACCCTCGCCGACCGCCTGCGCGGTGCCGTCGGCGACCGGGTGCGCATCGTGACCGGGTACGGCGACCCCGTGGACGGGCTCGTCGTCGAGGCCGCGGCGCAGTGGGTCCTGCTGGACGTCGGCGCGGGGCGTCGAGCGGTCGTGCCGACGACCGCCGTGCGCGCCGTGGACGGCCTCGGTGCGTCAGCGGCTCCGCCGGCGGGCCGGCTCGAGTCGGCGCTCGGGCTCGGTCACGTGCTGCGCGCGCTCGCACGCGACCGCGTCGTCGCCACCGTGCGCACGTCCGCCACCGTGCTCGTCGGGCGCGTCGAGCGGGTGGGGGCCGACCACCTCGACCTCGCCCTCGAGATGCCCGCCGGTCGCGTCACGGCCGTGCCCTTCCACGCGATCGTCGCCGTGGTCTCACGATGACGACGGGCCGACGACCAGACCGGGCCGCCGCCCCGCGCTCAGAGCGAGCCGTCGGACGTCACGCCGTGCGTGTTGCGCGCGCGGGTCTCGGCGTACATGCGCTCGATGTACCGCTCGAGCTCGCTCGCCTCGACGCGCCACTGCAGGCGACCGCCGATCTGGATCGCGGGCAGGTCGCCGGTACGGACCAGTGCATACGCCTGCGGTGCCGAGATGTTGAGGATCTCGGACACGTCGGCGAGCGTCAGGAACCTCGGTGCCATGCTCGCAGTCTTCCACGCGCACCCGGTCCCGGACGGTTGTCCACAGGTCCGGTCGCGGGTCTGTCGCACGTGCCCTCCGCACTGCACACTCGTCCTGCGTCCGACCTGCGGCGCGCACGACCGACGCGGGGCGCCCTGCCGGACGCCCTGCCCGTCCCCACGACGACCCGCACCGGGCCGTCGCCGACCAGGAGCCCCCGTGGACACCTCCGTGCTCGACCTGCCCGCCCCCACCGCGACGCGCCTGCGCCGGCCCGGGTGGCGTGACCCCCGGCTGCTCGTCGGGATCGCGCTCGTCGCGCTGTCCGTGGCGCTCGGCAGCTGGGTCGTGACGACCGCGCAGCGCACCGTCCCCGTCTACGTGGCGCGGGACGTCGTCGTCCCCGGGGCGGTGCTGACGTCGTCCGCGCTCGTGGTCGCCGACGTGCGGCTCGGTGACCGCGTCGACGGGTACCTGCGTGCGGACGAGCCGCTGCCGCAGGACGCGGTGCTGCTGCGCACGGTCGGCGCGGGCGAGATCGTGCCGGTGGCCGCCGTCGGGTCCGCCGCCGACCTCGACGTGCGGCCCATCCCCGTCGCGCTGTCGGGACCGGCGCCCAGCGGGCTCGTCGCCGGGTCGCGCGTCGACCTGTGGTGGACACCCGCCGGTGAGGACGCCCAGGCCCCCGCGCCGAGCATGCTCGCGGAGGGGCTGACGGTGGCCGAGCTCAGCGCGGCGGACGGCGCGTTCGGTGGCGGCGGTGCGCGCACCGTGCACGTCCTGGTGCCCGTCGACGACCTGCCCGACGTGCTGGGTGCGCTCGCGGGCAAGGGCCAGGTCGACGTCGTCCCCGTGCCGGGCGCCTGAGATGGGCGTCGGGGTGCTGTGCGCGGTCCAGGGGGCCGCGGAGTCGGCGATCGTGCAGGCCGTCGAGGGCTCGGGCGGACGGCTGTCCGTGACGCGCCGCTGCGCCGACCTGACCGAGCTCCTGGCCGCCGCGGAGGCCGGGCTCGGGGGCCTCGCGGTGGTGTCCGGGGACCTGGACAGGTTCGACCGGGAGGCCGTCGCCGCGCTGCACCGCTGCGGTGTGCGCGTCGTGGGGCTCGGTGACCCCGGCCGGCCGTGGCTCGCCGAGCGCCTCACCGCGCACGGCGCGGACCTCGTCGTCGACATGACGGGCGACGGCGACGTGCCGCAGGTCGTCAGCGAGGCGCTCGCCGTGCTCGGCGACGGGTCGCCACCTGCCGTGGCGGCGCCGGTGCCGCCGACGACGACCCGGCGCGGGACGACGGTCGCGGTGTGGGGGCCGACCGGGGCCCCGGGGCGCACGTTCCTGGCGGCGAACCTCGCCGCCGAGATCGCCGGGCTGGGGCGCTCGACGCTGCTCGTCGACGCCGACACCTACGGCGGTGTGCTCGCCCAGGTGCTCGGCGTGCTCGACGAGGCGCCCGGTGTCGCCGCGGCAGCCCGTGCGGCCGGGCAGGGCGTGCTGGATCTGGCGACGCTCGCGCGGCTCGCACCGGTCGTGCTGCCGGAGCTGCGCCTGCTGTCGGGCATCTCCCGCGCGGACCGGTGGCCCGAGCTGCCGGCGAGCTCCCTGGAGGCCGTCCTGTCGCAGGCGCGCGCCCTGGCCGAGGTCACGGTCGTCGACACCGGGTTCTGCCTCGAGCAGGACGAGGTGCTCAGCTACGACACGCGAGCACCCTCACGCAACGCGGCGACCCTCGCGTCGCTCGAGCAGGCCGACCTCGTCGTCGTGGTCGGGGCGGCGGACCCGGTCGGGGTGCAGCGGCTCGTGCGTGCGCTCGCGGACGCCGCGGACCGCGGGCTCGCGACGTCGCGCCAGGTCGTCGTCAACCGGGTCCGTCCGACCGTCGCCGGCACGCGGCCGGGGGAGGCGGTCGCCGCCGCCCTGTCGCGCTACGCGGGCGTCACGGAGGTCGTGCTCGTGCCCGAGGACCGCGCGGCCGTCGACGCGGCCATGCTCGAGGGCCGTGCGCTGCGCGAGGTCGCCCCGGGGTCGCCCGCGCGCCGCAGCATCGCGGGGCTGGCGGCCCAGGTCGTCGCGACGCTCGGGGTGGACGCGCGCGTCCCGGTGGGCTGACGCCCGCGCCACGGCACACTGGTGCCGTGCGCGTCTACCTGCCTGCGACCCTCGACGAGCTGCAGCACGTCTCACCCGTGCTGCTCGGCCCGCGGACGGCGCACGCCGTCACGTCCTCGTTGCGCCGCGTCTGGCCGGACGAGGACGACGAGGGCTGGGAGTACGCGGCGCAGGCTGCGGCGGGCGACGACGCGCTCGTGCTGCTCGCAGCCGACCCGGGTGCGCCGCGCCTGCGGGTCGTCGTGGCGGCCGAGGTGCCCGAGGCGGGTGTGCGCGTGCCCGACGACCCGGCGGTCCCGTCGATGGTCGAGGTCGACGGTGGTGTCGGCCTGGACCAGGTCGTCAGCGTGCACGTCGACGAGCCGGAGGCGGCCGGTGACGTCGCGGCGGCGGCCGGTGGTGACGAGGCGGCGCTCGAGCGGCTCGAGGAGCGCGACCTGCTCTGGTACGACGTCAGCGAGGTCCAGCAGATCCCGCGCGGCTGAGCGGCGGTGGTGCGGGTGCCGCAGCCGTGCGGACGTCACGTCCTCACCGCCGCGGCGCGGCGACGACGGCGTGATCCGCGCCACCCGGGGCCAGTTGGACCCGGCGGCCTCTGCTCGGGTAATGTTCACGGCCGGTGCGGCGCCCGCGGGTGGCGCACCGGAGGCGGTGTGACCAGCCCGGACGAGGGTCAGTCATACCCCCTTGGGGTATGGTGTAATTGGCAGCACGACTGATTCTGGTTCAGTTAGTCTAGGTTCGAGTCCTGGTACCCCAGCGTTGCGATCTCGGTTCCCGAGGTGGCAGCACGGATGCATCTGCCCTGTCGGCAGGCCTGCCGAGCGCGCGAGTTTTCGACTCGCGGTGATCGTCGGGTAGAGTATCCACTCGGCACACGGCCTTCGGGACGTGAGCAAGGCCCCCGTTGTGTAGCGGCCTAGCACGCCGCCCTCTCACGGCGGTAGCGCCGGTTCGAATCCGGTCGGGGGTACGGTCGAAGGCCCGGTCACCA
>JAFAEH010000291.1 GCA_023424135.1 Actinomycetes bacterium
CCCCGCACGTGCGTGCGGGCGGTCATCCGCCTGCCGGCGCCGGCGCCCCCTGGACGCTGCCGTCGGCGAGTCGCAGCCACCCCGTACCGTTCGCCTCGACCATGCCGAGCCCCCGCGCACGCTCGGCGAGCTGCGTGGGCGACGAACGCTGGTCGAGGTCGGCGACCAGGTCCATGCGGTCCTGGCGCAGCCGGCCGAGCTCGTTGGACAGCTCGTAGCGCTCGAAGGCCAGCGAGGCCATCTGCGTGTTGAGCAGCAGCGCCGCGAGCAGGGCGCCGCCGAGCACCGCCATGCACGCGAGCACGAACGGCACACGCGAGCGGGCGTGCTCGGGGGCACGGACGACGCGCAGCCGGGGCGGCGGCGCGACGGCCGGGCGGGACGGCAGCGGGTACGCACGTGCGGCACCGGTACGGGCGGCGGCCTGGGCGCTCATGCGGCTCTCCTCGGGGTGCGCAGGTGGTCGGGCGTGGGCCGCACGCGCTCGGCGGCGCGCAGGCGGACGGACTGGGAACGGGGGTTGCGGGCGAGCTCGGCCTCGTCGGCCTCCTCGGCCCCGCGGGTGAGCAGGCGCAGGTACGGCGCGTGCGTCGCGGGCTCGACGGGCAGGTCGGGTGGTGCGCTCGACGTCGCGCCGGCCGCCAGGGTCCGCTTGACGAGGCGGTCCTCGAGGGACTGGTAGGACTCGACGACGATCCGTCCACCGACCGCGAGGGACTCGACCGCGGCGGGCAGCGCGCGCTCGAGCGCGGCCAGCTCGCCGTTGACCTCGATGCGCAGCGCCTGGAAGGTGCGCTTGGCGGGGTGCCCGCCGGTGCGGCGGGTCGCCGCCGGCACGCCGGCGCGCACGACGTCGACGAGCTCCGACGTCCGCGTGATCGGCTGCTGCTCGCGACGGCGCACGACCAGGCGCGCGATGCGCGCGGCGAACCGCTCCTCGCCGTACTCACGCAGCACGCGGGCGATGGCGCGCTCGTCGTACGTGCCGAGCACGTCGGCGGCCGTCGGCCCGGTCGTCGGGTCCATGCGCATGTCGAGCGGCGCGTCGTGCGCGTACGCGAACCCGCGCTCGACCTCGTCGAGCTGCAGCGAGGAGACGCCGAGGTCCATCAGGACGCCCTGCACCGCGGACAACCCCAGCCGCTCGAGCACGTCGGGGATCTCGTCGTACACCGCGTGCACGGGCGTGAACCGCTCGCCGAAGGGCGCGAGGCGCTCCGACGCGAGAGCGAGGGCCTGCGGGTCGCGGTCGATCCCGACGACGCGGACCCCCTCGAACGCGCGCAGCACGCCCTCGGTGTGGCCCCCCATGCCGAGCGTCGCGTCGACCATGACCGCACCGGGCTGCTCGAGCGCCGGCCCGAGCAGCTCGAGGCACCGTGCGAGCAGCACGGGGGTGTGCCGTGCTGCGGTGTCGCTGGTCTCGCTCACGGACCCTCCCTCGTGCTCGTCGTCGTGGTGCCGGTGTGACAGGAGTTGCTGGTGTGACTCGTGATACATGCGTGTGGCCGGGTCGGTCCCTCCACCGCCCGGCCAGATCCCCCACCGACCCTCTGACACCGGGGAAGTGCGTCAGAGAGGACGGGAGGAGGTCTCGTCGGGCGGGATCGGGTGGGACGCAGGGTGTGCTGGACCGCACCGTCCGCGGTGCTGCGACGGACGGAGGGACGGACGACGTGCGGTGTCGCGACGGCGACGACGGCCCCGGGGGCCGACCGACGGCTCAGAACGGGCCGTTCGGGAAGACCTCCTCGGTCGTGTCGGCGTAGCCCGCCTCCTGCTCGGACAGGTAGGACTCCCACGCCGGCAGATCCCAGATCTCGACGCGGGTCCCGGTGCCGATGACGGCGACGTCCCGGTCGAGCCCCGCGTAGGTGCGCAGGATCGGCGGGATGGAGATGCGTCCCTGCTTGTCGGGCAGCTCGTCGCTGGCCCCCGAGAGGAACACGCGCAGGTAGTCACGCGCCTGCTTGCTCGTGACCGGTGCCGTCCGCAGCTGGTCGTGCATCCGCCGGAACTCGTCCATCGGCAGCACGAACAGGCATCGCTCCTGCCCGCGCGTCATGACGAGACCGCCGGCCAGCTGGGGCCGGAACTTCGCCGGGAGGATGAGACGACCCTTGTCGTCCAGGCGCGGCGTGTACGTCCCGAGGAACGGCGCGAAGGAGCCGAATGCGCCGGTGGACTCATGCGACACCTCACTCCCCTCCTGGCCGTCCCGCGTGCGTCGTCTTCCCCCCACGTGCGGGACGGTCCGGCGAGCCGTCCGACCCTTCGCGACCGGGTGTGCCCCCGGTCTCTCCACGTGCCTCCACGGTACTCCACTTCCCTCCACCCGCATCTTGTCAAGAGGCCAAGTTCACCCATTTGGTTCGCGTTGTTGCAGGTCAGAGCGGTGGAGCGAAGTGGAGGGCCCGGCGCGTCACGCAGCGCGTGTGATCGCTCACCGAGCCATGTCGCGGGGACGAACCGGTCAGTGCGGGGCAGATCGGCGCGCGTGCCAGACGTCGTCGACCGACGGCCTCGGCACGGGGAGGGAAGTGGGGGGCGCTCACGACGCGCCGCACCCACCACCCGGACGGGGGACGCGCGACGACGAGCAGGACCGGCGTCCGGCTCCGCACGACGATCGCGGGTGAACCTGCCCCCGACGGCGTCGACCTGTGCGTACGCTCGTCCCAGTCCGCCGAGGGAGTCGCACACATGCCGTCGTTGCCGCAGCCGGACGAGCTCGCCCGGCTCGTCGAGGTCACCGCCCGCCTGCGCGCGGGGATCGAGTCGGTCGTCACCGGACGCCCCGAGCTCGTCCGCACGTCGCTGGCCGTCCTGCTCGCCGAGGGCCACCTGCTGCTCGAGGACGTGCCGGGCGTCGGCAAGACGACCCTCGCCAAGGCCATCGCGCGCAGCATCGACGCCGACGTCGGCCGCATCCAGTTCACGCCCGACCTGCTGCCGAGCGACCTCACCGGCGTGAACATCTACCGCGCGCAGACCCACGAGTTCGAGTTCCGTCCCGGACCGGTCTTCGCGCACGTCGTCATCGGTGACGAGATCAACCGCGCCTCCCCCAAGACGCAGTCCGCGCTGCTCGAGTGCATGCAGGAGGCACAGGCCACGGTCGACGGCCGGACCTACCCGCTGCCCCGCCCGTTCCTCGTCGTCGCGACGCAGAACCCGGTCGAGATGGAGGGCACCTACCCCCTGCCCGAGGCCCAGCGCGACCGGTTCATGGCCCGCCTGACCGTCGGCTACCCCAGCGTCGAGTCCGAGCTCGAGATGCTGGACCTGCAGGAGACGTCCGACCCGCTCGCGCACCTGCGCCCCGTCACGGACGCGGCCGAGGTGCGCCGGCTCGTCGACGTCGTGCGCCACCTGTACGCCGCCCCCGCCGTCAAGCGGTACGTCGTCGACCTCGTCACGGCGTCGCGGCAGGACGCGGGCCTGCGGCTCGGGGCCTCGCCACGCGCCGCGATCCAGCTCCTGCGGGCCGCGAAGTCGCTCGCGGCGATGTCCGGGCGCGACCACGTCCTGCCCGACGACGTCCAGTCGCTGGCCGTGCCCGTGCTCGCGCACCGCCTGCTGCCCAGCACCGAGTCACGGCTGTCGGGCCGCACGACGCAGGACGTGGTCGCCGACATCGTCGCGCGCACGCCGCTGCCGTCCCCCGAGCCCGTCGCCCGCGTGCGACGCACGCCGGTCTGATGCGCCACCGCCCGACCGCGCGCGGCTGGGCGCTCGCCGCGGCCGGCGTCGTCGCGCTGCAGACCGGCATCGGGCTCGGCTCGATCGACCTCGCACGCGCCGGTGTGCTGCTCCTCGTGCTGCCGGCCGCCGCCCTCGGCGTCGCGGCCGGCCTCGACGCGCTGCGCGGGCGCCGCGGCCTCCACG
>JAFAEH010000349.1 GCA_023424135.1 Actinomycetes bacterium
GCTCGAGGCCGCCCGCCGGGGCGCCGGCGCGGGCCCCGAGGCACCCCCGGGCGTCGTCCCGCCCGATGCCGCACCGGCACCCCCGGCACCCGACGACGACCGGCCGACGACCGCACCGGGCACGGACGACACGCTCTCGCCGTCGGCCCGGCAGGTCGCCGCGGGCTACGCGTTCGACGGTCCGACGCTCGGCCTCGGCGTCCTCCTCGAGGACGGTGTGCCGCAGCCCGCCGCACGCGTCGGCCTGCCGCTGGGCATGCTCAACCGGCACGCCCTGGTCGCCGGCGCGACGGGCACGGGCAAGACGCGCACGCTGCAGCTCATGACCGAGCGGCTCAGCGCCGCCGGCGTCCCCGTCTTCGTCGCGGACGTCAAGGGTGACCTGACGGGCCTGGCCGAGCCCGGGACCCCGTCCGACAGGCTCACGGAGCGCACGGCCGCGCTCGGTCAGGACTGGTCGCCCACCTCGTTCCCCGTCGAGCTGTACGCGCTGGGCGGGACCGGTGACGGTGTGCCCGTGCGCACCACGGTCACCGACTTCGGCCCGCTGCTGCTGGCCAAGGTGCTGGGGCTCAACGCGACGCAGGAGTCGAGCCTGGGTCTGGTGTTCCACTGGGCGGACCAGCAGGGGCTCGCGCTGCTCGACCTCGCGGACCTGCGCACGACGCTGCAGTGGCTCACGAGCGACGAGGGCAAGGCCGAGCTCACCGGGATCGGCGGCCTGTCGAAGGCGACGGCCGGCGTGATCCTGCGCGAGCTCGTCGCGCTGCAGGGTCAGGGCGCGGACGCGTTCTTCGGCGAACCGGCGTTCGACGTCGCCGACCTGCTGCGCACGGCCGCCGACGGGCGCGGCGTCGTGTCGGCGCTCGAGCTGCCGGGGGTGCAGGACCGGCCTGCGCTGTTCTCGACCTTCCTCATGTGGCTGCTGGCCGAGCTGTTCGAGGTGCTGCCCGAGGTCGGCGACCTGGACCGGCCGAAGCTCGTGTTCTTCTTCGACGAGGCGCACCTGCTGTTCGCGGACGCCTCGAAGGACTTCCTGGCGGAGGTCGTGCGCACCGTGCGGCTCATCCGGTCCAAGGGTGTCGGCATCGTGTTCGTCACGCAGAGCCCCAAGGACGTCCCGGCGGACGTGCTGGGCCAGCTCGGCAGCCGGGTGCAGCACGCGCTGCGGGCCTTCACGCCGGACGACGCGAAGGCACTGCGCTCGGCCGCACGCACGTACCCCACGTCGGACTACGACCTGGAGCAGGTGCTCCAGCAGCTCGGGACGGGTGAGGCCGTGGTGACGGTGCTGGGTGAGAAGGGCGCGCCGACGCCGGTCGCGTGGACGCGGCTGTACGCACCCGAGGCGTCGATGGGAGCGGCGACGGCCGCGACCGTGCAGGCGACGCTCGCGGCGTCCCGGCTCACGGCCCGCTACGCGACACCGGTCGACCGCGAGTCGGCGCACGAGCTGCTGTCCGCGCGCATGACGCAGGCGCAGGCCGCGCACGCCGATGCGGAGAGGTCGGCCCGGGAGCAGAAGGAGTCGGCACGCGCGCAGAAGGAGCGTGAGCGGACGCAGCGCGGCACGCGGACCACCTCGGCGTCGACGCGTCGTCCGACCAGCCCGCTGGACTCGTTCCTGCGGTCAGCCGGGACGCAGCTCGGACGTGAGATCACGCGCACGATCTTCGGCACCCGTCGGCGCTGACACGCCCGGGCCCGTCGGCGCGCTCGCCGCGGGAGGGGGTGTGCGGCCCACGGTGACGACGACGAGCAGCCCGACGGCCGTGAGCACCGCACCCACCCAGGCCGGTGCGAGCAGCCCCCACCCGGCGGCGATGACGAGGCCACCGAGGAACGCGCCGGCCGCGTTGCCCAGGTTCAGCGCGGAGTGGCACAGCGCGGCGCCGAGCGACGGCGCGTCGGGCGAGACGTCCATCAGCCGGGTCTGCAGCGAGAGACCGAGCACCTGGGACGTGACACCGAGCAGCACGATCGCGGGGATCGCGGCGGCCGGGTAGGGGCCGACGAGCGCGATCGCGACGAGCACGACGATCGTCGCGACCATGCCGCCGACCACCGTGCCGAGCACCGACCGGTCGGCGAGCCGCCCGCCGATCAGCGTGCCTGCGGTCATGCCGACGCCGTACAGCGCGAGCACGATCGGCACGAGCGCGACGTCGAGGCCGGTGACGTCGGTCAGCAGCGGCTTGACGTAGGAGTAGACGGAGAACATGCCGCCGAACCCGACGGCACCGGCCGCGAACGCGATCCACAGCGGCGTGTTGCGCAGCGCGCCGAGCTCGCGCCGCACGCTCGCGGCGGGGTCGGCGGGCAGTGACGGCGTCCACGCGTGCAGCGCGAGCAGGGTGAGCAGGCCGATGACGCCGACCCCGACGAACGCCCAGCGCCAGCCGACGACGTGCCCCACGACGGCCGTGAGGGGCACACCGACCGCGCACGCGACGGTCAGCCCGGTCATCATCGCGGCGACGGCACGTCCCCGGCGCTCGGGGCCGACGACGGCGGTGCCCATGACGGCGCCGACGCCGAAGAACGCGCCGTGCGGCAGCCCGGCGAGCAGCCGCGCGCCGATGAGGGTCTCGGCCGTCGGTGCAAACGCCGACAGCACGTTGCCGACCGTGAACGCGACCATGAGCAGCAGCAGGAGCCGGCGGCGGTCGAGGCGGGCGCCGAGCGCCGCGAGCGTGGGTGCGCCGATGACGACGCCCAGCGCGTAGGCGGTGATCGCGTGCCCGGCCACGGGGATGCTGACGTCCAGGTCGGACGCGATCTCGGGCAGCAGTCCCATCGTGGCGAACTCGGTGGTGCCGATGCCGAACCCGCCGAGCGCGAGCGCGAGCAGCGCGAGGCCGGCGCCCGGCAGCGCACCACGGGACGAGCCGGGGAGCGCGCCCGGACCGGTGTCGGTCGGCGCGGTGCGCGTGGAGCTCACAGACGATCCTCGAATCGATTCGAACCAGGGTGAGGGGCGTCGTCGTCCACTCGCAGGGAATGCCCCGAGACTACGTCAGCCGCGTGCCGTGAGCCAGATCGCGCTCGCCGCGACCTCGCCGAGCTGGATGCGCTCGCCGTCGCCGACGTGCACGTGCACCACACCGAGCACCGCGCGCCGCTCGTCGAGCGTCACCGGCACGTCGAGCACCAGGCCCACGTCCCCGAGGTAGCGCAGCAGCTCCGGGTCCGCGTCGGAGATCCGCGCGACGCGGTACTCGCCCGGCTCGACCTCCCACATCGTGCGCGCGTCGAGCAGCCGCACGGTGCCGTCCGCCGCGGGGATCGGGTCGCCGTGCGGGTCACGGTCCGGGTGACCCAGCACCTCGGCGACGCGCTCGACGAACCGGTCGCTCACGGCGTGCTCGAGCACCTCCGCCTCGTCGTGCACCTCGTCCCACCCGTAGCCGAGCCGCTCGACCAGGTACGTCTCGATGAGGCGGTGCCGGCGGACCATCGTCACGGCGTGCGCCCGCCCCTCGTCGGTCAGCTCGATCGCACCGTACGGGCGGTGGTCGACCAGCCCGGCGTCCGAGAGCCGCTTGACCGTCTCCGAGACGGTCGACGCGCCGACGCCCAGCCGGCTCGCGAGGAGCTTGGTCGTCACCGGCGCGTCCGACCACTCCTGCGCACCCCAGATGACCTTGAGGTAGTCCTGGCTCACCGACGTCAGGGGTGCAGGGGTCGTGGTCACGACGACCAGGGTAGGGGCCGGACCGCCGCG
Organism: Actinomycetes bacterium; assembly: GCA_023424135.1. Classification (GTDB taxonomy): domain Bacteria; phylum Actinomycetota; class Actinomycetes; order Actinomycetales; family Cellulomonadaceae; genus Cellulomonas. The sequence goes on from JAFAEH010000349.1 coordinate 3,725, forward strand.
ACGACGATCGGCGTCCAGCCACGGGTCAGGAACCGTCGGTGCTCCAGTGCCACGGCTCTCCGGGCAGGTTCTCCAGCCCGTACGCCCCGGCGTGCTCGACGAGCCACCCGTACGCCGTCGACCCGGACGTCAGCGTGCGGCCCCCGACCGTGAAGTCGATTGCGAGCCCGCGCTCGTGCCGCGACGTGCCGGGGCGTGCGGTGCTCGGCGTGCACGCCGAAGCCGGCACGTCGTAGACCTGCTCGTCGCTCGGCCCGCAGTGCGCCCGGCGCAGCGCGATCTGCTGGTCCGGGCTGCGCCAGCCGCCGCCGCGCAGCTCGATCCCGTCCGCCCGGGCGGCGGCGACCAGCGCGTCGAGCGCGTCGGCCAGGCACGGGTGCACGCGCACACCCGCGCGCGTGAGCACCGTGTCCCCGTGCGCGACCGGCCCGTCGACGAGGTCGCAGTCGGCGGGCTGCACGCCCGTCGGCACGAGCGCCGGGGGCACCGCGACCTGCCAGAGCACCTCGCCCCGCGTCGAGAGCAGCAGCGCAGCGGTCTCCTCGAGCACGAGCGCCGCACCGTCGCGGCCCGCCGTCCCCGTGTCCCACACGGCCGAGCCGGTGGAGTCGAGCAGGACGAGGTTGCCGTCGTCCTGCAGCACGGCGCCCTCGACCCCGTCGGCGGGCGCGCGCCAGAACGGCTCCCCGTCCCACGTCGCGACGAGGGCCCCGTCCGCGACCGCGAGCCCGAGGTGCCCGGACGGCGACCCGAGCGACACGTCCGCGGTCAGTGCGGCGCCGGGCCCGAGCCGGGCCGGTCCGATCGGCGCCCCCGAGCTCCAGACGGTCCCGCCGACCTCGTCGAGCAGCACCAGCGTGCCGTCGTCGCGGACCTCGAGCGACGTCGCACCCCGGCCCGCCGTGCGGCTGCGCCACAGCCGGTCCCCGTCCTCGCCGACCGCGACGAGGTTGCCGTCCGCCCGCAGCTCGAGCCCGACCGCGACGTCGTCGTCGGACGCGCGCGCACCCGTCCGTGCACCTGACGCGACCCCGGCCGGCTCGGGCTCCCAGCGCACCGCGCCGTCGGGACCGATGAGCCGCACGCCCTGCTCCGGGTCCACCAGCAGCACGTGCCGCCCGTCGGGCGACGTCAGCACGTCGCCCTGCCCGAGCCGGCCCGGGCCCGCGAGCGCGGACGGTGCCTGGGCTGTCTCGCTGCGCCACACCACGGCACCCGCGGCGTCCGTGACCACGACGTCGCCGTCGTCGAGCAGCCGCAGCTCCCCGCCCCTGCCGCCCGTCGCGGTGGTCCACAGGGTCGTGCCGTCGGGTGCGACGAGCCGCACGTCCCCGTCGGGCTCGGCGCGCAGCGTCGCGCCGGGTGCGCCGCGACCCCGAGGACCAGCGCGCCGCACCGTCCAGCCCGTACAGGCCCAGCGCACCGTCCGGCTGGACGACGAGGGAGTGCACACCCCCGGGTGCGAGCAGCGCCTGACCGGGGTCGAGGTGCTCACCGGGACGCAGCACGTCCTCGCCCGACCCGGCGGTCGCGGGCGGAGCACCGGCGAGCAGGCCACCCGCGGCGACGAGCACGGCGCAGGCACCGACCACGGCGCGGCCTGCGCCTGACCGGCTGCTCGTCCGACGTCGCACCCTCGCGCCTCCCCCCGTGGTCCCGCTCGTGGGCGTCGGACGCACCGGGGCACGTCCGCGCACCGTCCAGGCGAACACCGGTGTCACGGATGCGCAACCCTTCGGGGCTGTTTCTCATCCGCGGAGCGTCCCCGTGCGTGACGCGGCGGCGCGGCGGGCTCAGCCGGACTGCGCCGTCTCCGCGTCGTCGGGGTCGCGGGCCGGCACGTCCTCGTCCTGGCCGTCGGGGGCCGTCGCGTCGTCGCCCGACGGGTCGTCCTGCGAACCCTCCCGCGCGCGGTCCTCGAGGTCCTCGACGTCCTCGTCCTGCGGCTCGACGATCTGCGGCCACGGCTGGCGCGCACCCACGACCACGGTCGCCTGCGGCGTCACCTGGACGACCTGGTAGTCGACCATCAGGCGCGTCACCGGGTCGAAGCGCAGGACCGTCAGCTCCGCGACCCCGCGCAACGGCCCGACGGTCGGCTGGTTGAGCGTGGCACCGGCGGTGCTCGAGGAGATGAGGCGCACACCCAGCCCCACCTGGTCGGGACCGACGCGCCGGTGGTAGTGCCCGGAGACCTGCGCCGGCACGCAGCCCTCGTCGAGCGCCGGGTCGCCCACGGTCGGCGTGTGGACCAGCAGCAGGTCGACAGCGGCGTCGTCGCACGCGACCTGCGCGAGGCGCACACCCGCCTCGGTGACGGTCTCGGTCGACGTCGCGGTCGTCCCGCCGCCGCCCACGCGCGTCTCGTTCGGGTCGTGGTCCCCCAGGATCCGCAGCCCGGCGACGTCCACGACCGACCCGTCGAGCACGGTGGCCCCGGCCCGCGCGTACCGCGCCGACGTGTCGCGCGAGTCGTGGTTGCCCGGCGACGTCACGAGCGCGACACCCGGCGGCACGGCGCGCGCGAAGGACGTCACGCAGTACTGCTCCACCGACGTGCCGTTCATCGTGGTGTCACCCGCGTCCAGGACCACGGCCGCGCCGGACAGCTCCGCGAGCGTCCCGATCAGCGGGGCCATGCCGACGTTGCAGTGCAGGTCCGAGACGACGACGAGCACGACGGGCTCGACCTCCGGCTCGGGGGTCGTGGGCTCGGGGCTCGGGGCTACCGAGGACGGGGACGGGGAGGTCGACGGGTCGGGCGTGACCTCGTCGACGGTGGACCCGATGTCGACCTGCCCGTCCGGGCCGGCACCCTGCCCGGGATCCGCACCACCGGCGTCGCCGTCCGTGACGTCCGTCCCGTCACCGTCCGTGCCACCGTCGCCGGTGCCGTCGTCGTCCGTGCCGGTGCCGTCGTCGTCCGTGCCGGTGCCGTCGTCCGCGCCGGTGTCATCCTCGTCGTCCGACGCCGCGTCACGCTCCTCCTGCGCCGCGTCCTGCGCCGCGCGCCGGGCCTCCTCGAGCGCCGCGTCGAGCTCCCACTGCCGCCACGCCACGACGAGCTCGTGGTCGGCCCTCTGGTAGAACTCCTCGTTCGCGCGCCACGCGTTGACCGCGTACGCACCGTAGGTGTCGATGACACCGCCGAGCCGTCCCGTGACGCGGGCGCCCTGCAGCGGTGTGCCGTCGAACACGGCCGAGGACAGGTGGGAGGTCACGGGCCGGTCCCCCGGGGCGACGCTCGACGTCAGCACGGTCGCCCCCACGACGAGCGCGAGACCGCCGGCCACGACGGGCCGGGCGTGCGCCGTGAGCCACCCGACGAGCTCGTCGCGTCGCGTCCGTCCGAGCAGCGCACGCACGACGCACCACACGACGACCAGGACGACGAACGCGCCCGCGCTGCGCAGCGCCACGTCGGTGACGAGGGCGACCGCGACGTCGCGCACCGCTGCGGCGGGCCCGGAGAAGAACGCGACGTACGCCTGCGCGTCGTCGGCGAGCGCCTGCAGCGTGCGGGCCTCCCCGAGCTCGGTGACCGCCGCGGGGATCTCCTGGACCGTGGCCCGCACGCCGAGCGTGGCGGGCAGCGGCGAGTCGATCTGCAACGTGCCGAGGGGGCCGAAGTCGATCGTCACCGTCGCGTCCGTCGTGACGTCGTACCGCGTGACGTGCGGTCCGAGCGCACCCTGCACCGACGCGGTCGTCACACCGAACACGACCGAGACGACGAGCCCGGCGAGCACGAGCCCGACGACCGACCACCAGCCGTGCCGCGGGCGGCGCGGACGCCACGCGAGGACGGCGGCGCCCGTGCGACGCAGCGTCGCGAGGACTCGTCCGCCTGCACCGGCGGCGCGTTCGCGCGCGGGTCGTGGTGCGGGGGCGGGATGTGCGGGCAGGTCTGCGGCACCGGCCGCTGCGTCGCTCGTCGGGTCGTCCATCGGCACCGAGCCTAGACTCGGCCGGGTGCGACGGCGCGCCTACGACCTGGCCACGGTGTGGCACCTGGCGGCTGCGCCCGAGCGCTGCTGGGCCGTGCTCGCGGACCCGCGGATGTCCTGGCCCGCGTGGTGGCCGGGCGTCGAGTCCCTCGGCGTGCGCACGGCCGAGGGCACGGGCCCGGTCGGGTCGCGCGCACGCCTGCGGTTCCGTGCGCCCCTCGGCTACGCGCTCGTCCTCGACCTGCGGGTCGTCGACGCGCACGAGCCGACGCGCGTCCGCGTCGCCGTCACGGGCGACCTCCACGGCACGGGCGACGTGCGGCTGTCGTCGCCCGCGCCCGGGTCGACGCGCGTCGACGTGGCGTGGCGGGTCCGCACGACGCGCCGGTGGATGACCCTGCTCGCGCCGGTCCTGGCACCCGTGTTCGTGGCGTCGCACGCGGCGACGATGCGCACCGGCGAGCGGGGGCTGCGCGCGCACCTGGCGCGCGCAGCGACGGCCTGACGACCGTCCCCGCGGGCCGTCAGGAGCGCTCGTCGCGCCAGCGGACCCACTTCTGCGCGCGCGTCAGGTCGTAGTCCGGTCCGCTCGTGCTGCAGGTGAGCAGCCGCACCCCGGCCGCGAGGAGCTCGTCGCCGACCTCCTCGGGGTCGGACCCGTCGACCCCGACCGAGCGCGTCACGAGCGTCGCGGTGTCCCGGCCGACGGCGGCACCGTGCTCGTCGAGGATCGCGCTCTTGCGCCGCAGCGTGTCCACGTCGCCGAACGAGTGCCAGATGTCCGCGTGCTCTGCCACGACCCGCAGCGTCTTGCGCTCACCCCCGCCACCGATCATCACGGGGATGTCCCGCAGGGGCGCCGGGTTGAGCCGGGCCCACCGGTCCCGGATGCGCGGCATCGCCTGCGCGAGGTCCGCGATGCGCGAGCCCGCGGTGCCGAACTCGTAGCCGTACTCCGTGTAGTCGCGCTCGAACCAGCCGGCACCGATCCCCAGGATCAGGCGACCGCCGCTGATGTGGTCGACCGTGCGGGCCATGTCCGCCAGCAGCTCGGGGTTGCGGTAGGAGTTGCAGGACACGAGCGCACCGATCTCGACCCGCTCGGTCTGCTCGGCCCAGGCGCCGAGCATCGTCCAGCACTCGAAGTGCTTGCCGTCGGGCTCCCCGCTCAGAGGGAAGAAGTGGTCCCAGTTGAAGACGACGTCGACACCGAGGTCCTCGGCGCGGCGCACCGCGTCACGGATCTGCGTGTAGTCGGCGTGCTGGGGCTGGAGCTGGACGCCGATGCGCACACCGGCCGTGGAGATCTCGGTCACCCGCACACGCTAGCCCCGGCCCGCTCAGAACTCCTCGTAGATCGCCGGGTCCTGGTCGGCGATCCGCCCGTCGGCGCGGTCGAGCGCCGTGATGGCCGCGACCTCCTCGTCGTCGAGCGTGAAGCCGAGCACGCCGAGGTTCGCGCGCTGCCGCTCGGGCGTCGACGACTTCGGCAGCGGTACCGCACCGAGCTGGGTGTGCCAGCGCAGGATCACCTCGCCGGGCCCGACGCCGTGAGCGCGCGCGACGTCGACCACCACGGGGTCGGCCAGCACGTCGCTCGCCCGCCCCAACGGGCTCCACGACTGCGTGACGACCCCCAGCGAGGCGTCCACGGCGCGCTGCTGCACCTGCGGGAGGTACGGGTGCAGCTCGACCTGGTTGACGCTCGGGACCCTGCCGAACGCGTCGAGCAGGGCCTGCAGGTGCTCGGGCAGGAAGTTCGAGACACCGACCGACCGGATCAGACCTGCGTCGCGCAGCTCGAGCAGCGCACCGAACGCCTCGACGAACAGCCCCTGGCGGGGGTTCGGCCAGTGGACCAGGTACAGGTCCCAGTGGTCCAGGCCCGCGCGCCACAGCGACTCGTGCACCGTGCGGACCGCGTCGTCGTGCCGGTGGTAGCGCCCCGGCAGCTTCGAGGACAGCACGAGCTCGTCGCGCGGCACACCGCTGCGGCGCACGGCCCGCCCCACGGCGCCCTCGTTCTCGTAGTTGTACGCGGTGTCGATCAGCCGGTAGCCGACGTCGATCGCGCTGCGGACCACCTCGGCACCGTCCTGGCCCTTGAGCGGGTAGGTGCCGAAGCCGATGACGGGCAGCTCGAGCCCGTCGACGAGCGTGCGGGTGGGAACGGGGCCGTCGGTCATGACCGCCACGGTAGGTCGCGGAGCGGCGTCGCGCCCGCCCACCGGCTCACTGGTAGGTCACGAGGTCCGGTACGGGCTGCACCTGGTAGGTCTGCGCCGGGTCGAGCATCGGGGCGTCCTCGTCGTAGAAGTTCTTCCAGCCCCAGTGCACGTCCGGTGCGCCGCTGCGCAGCGTCGCCCACGTGCCGGCCTTCGCCGGCTGCGAACCCTGCCCGTCCACGTGGATGACGGGTGCGAGCTCGTCGTGCGACGTGTCGAGACGCTCACGCTCGGAGATCATCCGCAGCGAGAACTGGTGCAGGACGAACATCTTCTGCGGCAGGTGCCGCTCGCGCGTGAGCTGCGCGAGCCACGCGGCCGTCGCGTTGACCTCGTCGATGCCGACGGACCCGATCTGGCGCAGGTGCACCTGGTCGGGCGCCAGGCGCCACTCCGGGTCCAGCGCGAGCCCCACGTGCGGCAGCTCGAGCAGGTCGGCGTACAGCTGGGCCTGCGTGACGAAGTCCTGCCGTCCGGGCTGCAGGTCGAGGACCACGTACTGCCCCGCCTCACCCGCCGCCTCGACGAGCGGGCGCAGCTCCGCCGACGGCCGCTTGCGCGAGTACGAGCCGTCGGCCTCGGCTCCCGCCGACGCGATCGTCGCGATGATCTCGACGGCGGGGACGACGGTGTCCGAGGTGAGGGGGCGGTACTGCTCGGCGTGCTGCGCGGCGCGTGCGACGGTCGCGGGCACGTCCTGCTCCCCCAGCACACCGAGCGCCGCCGACCCCGGGGTGCCGTACAGCGCGACGTACCGCTTGCCGGGTCCACCGGCGCCCGCGGGGAACACGAGCTGGCCGCCGCCCGGCAGCTCGACGCCCGTGGCCGCGGTCGCGACGCGCGACGCGAGCCGGCCGGCCGGACCGAAGGAGG
>JAFAEH010000148.1 GCA_023424135.1 Actinomycetes bacterium
GATCAGCACGGCGGCGGCGGTGAGCATCGCGACGACCTGACGGCCGTGACCGCGGCCCGCCTCCGGCGAGGCCGCCGACGGTGCGGGCGCGAGGTCGGGTGCCGGTTCGACGACGGGCACGGCTGCGACGTCCTGCGCGGCGTCGGCGTCGGACGTCCGCGCGAGGTCGCGCGGCGCGGGGACGACCGGGGTCGCGGCGGACACCGGTGGCGCGGTGGCCTGCGACGGCACGCGCGGCGTCGCCGCGGGTGCGTCGACCACGGGCACGGGACCGGACGCGGTGTGCGCGGCCTGCGTCGGGATCAGCGGCGTGCTGCGATGGGTGCTGGTCGTGCCCGGCTGGTCGGTGTCCCGGCGCGCGCCGGTGTCCGGCCGTCCGCTCATCGGTTCCCCCCGGTCGGCGTGTGTCGCGTCACGTTGGACGCATCGGCACGTGCAGCGTCCGACGTGAGCGTCCATGTCGCAATCCGGGGCACATATGGTCAGATGTCCTGCACATCCGTGCAGAACGGGCGACCAGGGCGAGCCCCGTCATCGGCGACGATGGGGGTGTGGACCGCGACCGCCTCGACGCCCTCGACCAGGAGATCCTGCACGCGCTCGCGCGCGACGCCCGCGCCACGTTCGCGCAGGTGGGGGCGCAGGTGTCGCTGTCGGCACCCGCCGTGAAGCGGCGGGTCGACCGGCTGCGCGAGCGCGGCGTCATCCGCGGCTTCACGGTCCGGCTCGACCCGGCGGCGCTCGGCTGGCACACCGAGGCGTTCGTCGAGATCTTCTGCCAGGGCTCGACCAGCCCGGCGACGATGCGCGCGGCCGTCGAGCGCTACGCGGAGGTCGTCTCCGCGAGCACGGTCACGGGTGACGTCGACCTGGTCGTCCAGGTGCGGGCGCGCGACATGCGCCACCTCGAGGAGGTCGTCGAGCGGCTCGCCGCCGAGCCGTTCGTCGCGCGCACCCGCTCGACGGTCGTCCTCTCCGCGCTCGTGCGCCGCACCGACGTCCCCGCCGACGTCGGCGGGACATCGCAGGGGTCCTGACGCGCCGTCAGCCGTCGGCCGCGTCCGCGCGGGCCGTCACGACCATCACCGGGCACTTGGCATGGTGCAGCACGGCCTGGCTCGTCGACCCGAGCAGCAGGCCCGCGAACCCTCCCCGACCGCGCGAGCCGACGACGACGAGATCCGTCGCCTCGGAGAACTCGGTGAGCAGCTCGGCACCCGTCCCGTCCAGCACCCGCCGCTTGACCTCGACGGACGTCCCGGGCAGGTCTGCGAGCGTCCGGTCGACGACGACGTCGAGCCCTTCGGCGATGTCCCCCAGGACCTGCTCGTGGTCCACGGCGGACGGCAGCCAGGCCAGCGCACCGGTCATCGACGCGATCGGCACACCCGAGACGGCGAAGATCTCGGCGTCCCAGGCCTGGGCCTCACGGATCGCGGCGCGCAGCGCACGCTCGGCGGGCGCCGACCCGTCGACACCGACGACGATCCGCCGCACCGGCCGCACGGGCGGCGCCTGACCGTCGGTGACCGGCTCACCGTCCGGCCCCCGCAGCGGCACGACGACGGTCGGGCACCACGCGTGCGCGGGCAGCGCCGACGACACGGTGCCGAGCAGCCGGTCCGCGAAGCCGCCGCGGCCGCGCGTGCCGACCACCGCGAGCTCGACGTGCCGCGACTCGTCGACCAGCGCCGCGGCGGCGTCCCCCGCCACGACGCGGCCCTGCAGCGGCACACCCGCGTCCTGCACGTGGGCCAGCGCCTCGTCGAGCACCGCCTGGGCACCCGCACGGATCGTCTGGTCGTCGAGCGCCGCGTACCCGCCGTCGAGCGACGCCGCCGTGAACGACGGCAGCGAGTACGCGACGAGCACCCGCAGGCCGAGGCCCCGGGTCCGCGCCTCCGCCGCCGCCCAGCGCAGGGCGTGCAGGCTGGCCGCCGAGCCGTCGGCCCCGACAAGGATCTCGTGGTCGCGCGTCATGCCGCCCTCCGGGTCGCGCCCGGCGCGACCTGCGCCGGGAAGTCCGTCCTCCGCCATCGTGGCACAGTCACGACGACGGAGGACGGGACGCGGGCACTCAGGCCACGAGGTACTGCGACCACGCGGGGTCCGCGCGGCCCGCGGCGCCGCCGACCGTGAACGACCACCGGGGTGCGCGCGGCAGGAACGGCAGCTCCCAGCCCAGCTCGTGCAGCGTGCGGTCCGCCTTGCGGTGGTTGCAGCGCACGCAGGCGGCGACGACGTTGGTCCACTCGTGCCGTCCGCCGCGCGAGCGCGGGTGCACGTGGTCGACCGTGTCGGCGCCCCCGCCGCAGTAGGCGCAGCGGTGGTCGTCGCGCTGCAGCACCGTGCGGCGCGTCGGCGGTACCGGGCGGCGCGTCGGCACGTGGACGTAGCGGGTCAGCACGAGGACGACCGGCAGCGGCATCTGCACGCGCGCCGAGTGCAGCACGCGCCCGTCGGACTCGACGACGGTGGCCTTGCCGGTCATGACGAGGACGACCGCGCGATGCAGGGTCACGATGCACAGCGGTTCACCGCTGGCGTTGAGCAGCAGCGTGCGCGAGGGCATCGCGGCACGCGCGGGGTCGGAGGCGGCCTGGTTCGCGGCGGTCGTCAGCACGGTGCACTCCCGGTGGTCGGACCGGCTGGCTGCCGGCCGTGGGCGAGGAACAGCGTGAATGCGGGACCAGGGTACGCGCACGTCCTTTCCGCGCCCGTGGCGCGCCGACGCACCGCACGGGTGTGCAGACAGCAGCAGGCCCCGACGACGTGGACGTCGTCGGGGCCTGCGCGCATCGGACCGGGTCAGCCGATCCGGATGAAGGTCGGGTTGCTCTGCCAGATCGACCGGAACTGCACCGTCTTCCCGGGGCGCGGTGCGTCGATCATCTGGTTGCCGCCGGCGTAGATGCCGATGTGCCCGGGGCTCCAGATCAGGTCGCCGGGCTGCGCGTCGGCGCGGGAGACGACCTGGCCGACGTTGCGCTGGGCCGAGGACGTGCGCGGCAGCGAGATGCCGAGCTGGGCGTACACGTACGACGTGAAGCCGGAGCAGTCGAACCCGTCGGGCGTCGAGCCGCCGGAGACGTACGGGACGCCCACGTAGCGGGCCGCGACCTCGAGCACCGCGTTGCCGGCGACCGACTGCGGGATCGGGTTCGACGCGACCTCGGCGGTCGCGGCGCGCTCGGCCGTGCGGGCCGCGGCGCGCGTGGTGCGCTCCACGACGGGCGGCGGCGCGGGCTTCTCGGCGGTGACGGTCGGCGCGTCGACCGTGAACACGGCCTCCGCGGGCGAGGCCACGACGGGCGAGGTGTTGAGCACGGCACGCGCGGACGCCGTGAGGTTCGCGGTGTCGACAGCGGCGAGGGCCGGGGCGGCGTCACGCTCGGCGGCGTGCGTCGGCGCGGCGATCATCGAGACCATCAGGCCCGACGAGGCGGCGACGACGGCCGTGCGACGGCCGTAGGTGCCCATCTGCTCGGATGCGGCGCTGGCGAGCTCGGTCAGCGGCGTCGAGGGACGCCGTGCGGCGCGGTGGCGCGCCTTGGTGATGCTTTCGGACAACGTGGTGCCTCTCCTGGCGCCTACGAGGTGAGCTGTCGGGTTCGGGTGGGAGATCACCCGGCCGGTCGTCCGTCACGACCTGCCGCACCTGAGTGCCGCTGTCGTGCCGTCCGCCCGGCTTCACCCCAAGGACACCGTGACCGGTACCCACAAGTGGTTCCCCCGCCCCTGCCGGCGAGTCGTACGGACCTGCGAGCGGCGGCAGGGTTCGGCGTTCCGCTCGAGGGCTCCCACGGAGGAGGGTTCCGAGAAGCAGGACGAACGTACATGACCCTCCGGCCGATTGTCACGCTCCGGTCACGACGCGTTCGTCTCGTCCTGGACGACCGTCCGATGCTCACCCCGACACGCCGTGCGACACGCCGGGACGAACGGGCAGCACGGTGTGCGAGCCCGCACGAAGCGGACTCACCCGGTGGCGTGCGTCTCGTCAGGCGGCCACGAAGATGTGCCGCGCGACGTCGTCGGGCAGGTCCAGGACCGTCCCGGAGCCCGCGACACCGACCGTCACGACACCCGCCGACCGCTCGACCGTCACCTCGACGCCCGGCTGCACCCCCGCGTCCGCGAGGCGCGCGAGCAGCTCGACGTCGACCTGCAGGGGCTCGGCGATGCGCGCGACGACGGCCGACCCGCCCGCCCCCGCGCCATCGACCGTGAGCGCGACGACGCCGTCGAGGAACCGCACGTCGGTGCGGGTCTCGCCGATCTCGTCGAGGCCGGGGATCGGGTTGCCGTAGGGGTCGAAGTGCGGGTGGTCCAGCAGCGCGGCGAGCCGCTTCTCGACACGCTCGCTCATGACGTGCTCCCAGCGGCACGCCTCCTCGTGCACGTGCGGCCAGTCCAGCCCGATGACGTCGGTCAGCAGCCGCTCGGCCAGCCGGTGCTTGCGCATGACGCGCACGGCCTTGCCGTGACCCTCGTCGGTGAGCTCGAGGTGCCGGTCCCCGGTGACGACGACGAGCCCGTCACGCTCCATGCGCGCGACGGTCTGCGAGACCGTCGGACCGGAGTGCCCGAGCCGCTCGGCGATGCGCGCGCGCAGGGGGGTGATGCCTTCCTCGGTGAGCTCGTAGATCGTCTTGAGATACATCTCGGTCGTGTCGATCAGGTCGCTCACCGCTCGGCCTCCCACGTCGCGTCCCCACGGGCCGGAACACCGGCGCCGTTGCTGGCGCCCAGCCTAGTCGGCCGCACCCACGGAACCGCACCCACGAGCCGGTGCGCCTCCTCGGCGCGGACGGGCCCTCCGGGCGCCGGGCGCGTCGATATCCTCGCCTCGTGCCCGATGCCGACGCCCTCACCCGCCTCACGATCCCCGCCGACCTGCTGCCGCGTGACGGCCGCTTCGGCTCCGGTCCGTCCAAGGTGCGCGCGGCGCAGGTCGACGCGCTGGCCGCGGTCGGCACCTCGCTGCTGGGCACCTCCCACCGGCAGGCGCCCGTGCGCGGCCTGGTCGGGCGGGTCCGCTCGGGGCTCGCGACGCTGTTCGACGTGCCCGACGGCTACGAGGTCGTGCTCGGCAACGGCGGCTCCACGGCGTTCTGGGACGTCGCGACCCTGTGCCTCGTGCAGGACCGCGCCGCGCACGCCCGGTTCGGGGAGTTCGGCGCCAAGTTCGCGGCCGCGACGACGCGCGCACCGTTCCTCGCGGCGTCGGAGGTCGTCACGGCGCCCGCGGGCCAGGTCGCCGTGCCGGCGCCGACGCCCGGCGTCGACGTGTACGCGTGGCCGCACAACGAGACGTCCACGGGGGTGGTCGCGCCCGTGCGCCGCGTCGCCGGATCGCGCGAGGCCGGCGCGCTCGTGCTCGTCGACGGGACGTCCGCGGCGGGCGGGACGACGCTCGACGTGTCGCAGACCGACGTCTACTACTTCGCCCCGCAGAAGTCCTTCGCGTCCGACGGCGGGCTGTGGCTCGCGCTCGCGTCGCCCGCGGCGGTCGAGCGGGCCGCACGCATCGAGGGCGCGGGGCGCTGGGTGCCGGAGTTCCTGTCCTTCACCACGGCGGTGACGAACTCGCGCGCGGACCAGACCCTCAACACCCCGGCGCTCGCGACGCTCGTGCTGCTGGCCGAGCAGGTCGACTGGATGCTCGAGCACGGGGGGCTCGGGTGGGCCGCGCAGCGCAGCGCGACCTCCGCGGGGCACCTGTACTCGTGGGCGGAGAGCCGCGACTGGGCGTCGCCGTTCGTCACGGACACGGCGCTGCGCTCCCCCGTGGTCGGCACGATCGACCTGGCCCCGGAGGTCGAGGCGACGAGCGTGACGGCCGTGCTGCGGCGGCACGGCGTGGTCGACATCGAGCCGTACCGCAAGCTCGGCCGCAACCAGGTGCGCGTCGGCATGTACCCGGCGGTCGACCCGGACGACGTGCTCGCGCTGACGGCGTGCATCGACCACGTCGTCGAGCGCCTCGGCTGATCGCCGGACGACGCGACCCGGCCGCGACCAGGCCGGACCCCGCGGACGACGACGGGCCCGGCAGCGTGGCTGCCGGGCCCGTGACGTGGTGCGTCAGGCGCGCCTGCGGCGTGCCGCCACGACACCGGCGGCACCGGCGAGCACGAGGCCGGAGGCGATGAGCACGAGCGGGCCGACCTGCGAGCCGGTGGCCGACAGGACCTCGGCGCGCGCGGCCGGTGCGGCGGCCACGGGGGTGTCCCCCGCGACGAGCACGTCGGAGCGCTCGGGCGCCGTGAGGCACGTCGGGCTGGACGGCGGGTAGGCGACAACGGCCGACGCGGCCGGGTTGACGTGGAACGCGACCGTGACGGACGGGCGCACCCAGTCGAACTCGTCGCCCTCGACCCACTCGCCGTCGACGAGCGACCAGCCGGGCCAGTCGACGCCCGTGCCGTCCGCCCCGACGACCGCACCGGGCCACAGGACGGTCCCGGACAGCGGCTGGTCGGTGTAGACGACCTGCCCGTCGCCCCACGTGATGTCGACGGTGGTGCGGTCCGAGCCGACGGGCGTCACGACGTAGCGGAGCTTGGGCACGTCGCCGTCGCAGATCGGCGTCAGGACCGTGACCTCGAGCTCGCACGGCAGGGCGGCGCCGTAGCCGTCCGTGCCTCGCGTGCAGTCGTCGGCGACGGCGGGCTCGGTCGGCAGCGGGGTGGCGGACGCGGCGGCGGGTGCGATCCCCGCCATCGTCAGGACGAGACCTGCGACGGCGCAGGCCCTGGTGATCGCACGCATGGCTGGCTCCCACTCGGATACGGACATTTCGTCCCTATCCTCCCCCGGGCCATCCGTGGAGCCTACGTTCATTCGGGTGAATCGGACAGAACGGACCCACTTCACCCGCTGCGCGGGCTCACGGGCACCGGAACGAGACGACGCCGGGCGACGTGTGCGTGGGGGTGGTCCACACGCTCACCGCACCGTCGCGCAGCGGCAGGTCGACCTCGATCTCCTGGCTCTGCCCGGGCGCGAGCTGCGACGCGAGCTGCTGCACCGTGCGGCCGGCGACGTGCGTCACCCGCCCGGTGGCGGCCCCGGTGTCACGACGGGTGACGAGCGGCGGGCCGTCCTGCGCCGACCAGACCGAGACCGTCGTGAGCAGCGTGCCGGGCGGGACGGGCTCCTCGGGGAAGCCTCGGACGAGCGGAGACATGGACAGCAGGTCGGCGGGCGGGTCGAGCTCCATGCGCAGGACCGCGGTCACCGTCGGGTCCGGCTGCGTGCACCGCGCGTCGCGGAACGTGACGCCGGTCGTGAGGTAGGCGCCGAGCTTGCCCTGCGTGGCGTCGTCGAGGAACAGGCCGGGCTGGTCGGAGAACGTCCCGCTGAGGAACGCGCCGCCGACGACGGTCGCCGCGAGCCGCTCCTGCTCGCCGGGACGTGCGGACCAGATGCGCACGCGCCGCTCGTCGACCGCGTGCCGCGCTGCGCGCAGCAGCTCGCGCGCGTCGCCGGCCCCGTCCGCGACGGCCCCGACGACCGTGGCCGCGACCGCGGAGAAGAAGGCGTCGGAGGTCACCTGGTCCGGGTGGCGCACGTAGGCGTCCCGCAGCAGCACGTCGACCAGCGTGGCGCGGTCGATCGTCCCGCCGTCCGGGTCCGGCACCGGGCCCGTCGCCCCGAGGAGCGCCGCGACGGCCGCCGGGTCGGTGGCGACCACGCCGTCGACCGTCCCGCCGACGTCGCGGGCCCACCGCGCGGCGACGAGCTCGGCGGTGCGCGGGAACTCGGGTGTCATCACGCTGTTCTGCACCCAGCGTCCCAGGCGCGGCCCCCAGGTCGCCTCCTCCTCGTCCGTCAGCGGCAGGACCGGCTCGTCGAGGGGCTGCAGGTCGACGGTGCTGCGGCTGTCGACGATGCTCACGGCGCCCGCGTCGGCCCGCACGGCGACGACCGAGCCGACGATGCCGCCGGCGGTGCGAGCCTCGGCCGAGTTCAGCGCGAGCACGAGGTAGGTGCGCGGCCCGTCGGCGCCGAGCATGGCCGGAAGGACCTCGGCCACCCCCGCCGCCGGGCCCAGGGCGGCGTCGACGCGTGCGACCGCGTCCTGCGCCTGGCGCACCGGGCCGGTCAACGGCCCCACGAGCGCGTCGGGGTCGAGCGTGGCGAGCTCGTCGCGCGCGTCCCGGGTCGTCGCAGCGGCGACCGTGACGTGGGTGGCCACCGAGCGCAGCGCGACGACGTCGAAGCGGCCGTCCGCGCCGCGCAGACCGCCGTCGAGCAGCGTCGCGAGGTCGTCGACCGCGGGCAGACCGTCGGCGACGACCGCATCGAGGGACGTTGCGACCACGCGCACGGCACGCAGCTGGTCTCCCGCCCAGGGCGCGAGCTCGGCGGCCCGCCAGACAGGGTCGGTCGAGGCCGCGCGCGCACGCGTCGTCGCGTCGTGCAGCAGGTCGAGGTCGGCGGCGACGTCGGAGGCCGACGCCGCGTCGAGCTCGACCGCGCCGAGCAGCGCACGCGCGTCCTGCAGCGCGGAGGCCGCCTGCCACGCGCGGAAGGCGACCCACCCGGCGGCGAGCACGAGCAGGACCACCAGCGCGACGACGACGCGAGCGACGACGGGACCGACCTTCGGGCGCCGCCCGACGGACGGCGGCGGCGCGCCGTCGTCGTCCGTGGCGTCCTGCGCCACGGCCCCGTCCCCCTGCGCCCGTCCCGGGTCGACGTCCAGCGTTGCCACCGGACGATCCTGACATGTGCGACCTTCCGGGCGCCCGGACCGGCCGACGATTCACCCGGCCGCCGACCGCACGGGTGCCGGGACGTCAGGCGGCGTGCTGGGCGTCGGCGGCGTCCTGCGTCGCGACGCGTGCGGGGGCCTCGGTCGCACGGCGCTCCCCGGCCGCCACGGGGTGCACGATCTCGACGTGCGGCCGTGAGGTCACGTGGTACCTGACCTGCACGCCCCACCGGCTGCGCGCCCACAGCGCGGCACCGACCGACACGGCGAGCGCGGAGATCGAGCCGACGCCGATCGACCAGCGTGCGCCGTACGTCTCCCCGATCCACCCGACGACGGGCGAGCCGATGGGCGTCGCGCCGAGGAAGACCATCATGTACAGGGCCATCACCCGCCCGCGCATCGCGGGGTCCGTGGACATCTGGATGCTCGTGTTCGCGGCGGTCATCATGGTCAGCGACGCGAGGCCGACGGGGATGCACGCGATGGCGAAGGACGTGTACGTCGGCATCAGCGCGAGCACGCCCGTCGCGACGCCGAACCCGAAGGCCGCGCCGATGACCAGGCGCACGCGTGGGCGGTCGCGGCGCGCGGCGAGCAGCGCCCCGGTCAGCGATCCGACCGCGAGGACCGAGCCGAGGATGCCGTACTCCTGCGCGCCGCGGCCGAACTCCGTGCGGGCCATGAGCGCGCTGGTGAGCTGGAAGTTCAGGCCGAAGGTCGACACGACGCCGACGACGACCATGATGACGAGGATGTCGCTGCGCCGTCGCACGTAGGCGATGCCCTCGCGGATCTGCCCCTTGGCGCGCGGCGCGTGCGGCATCGGGTAGAGGTCCGCGCGGCGCATGAGCAGCAGCGAGACGATGGTCGCGAGGAACGTCACCGCGTTGATGACGAACACCCAGCCGCTGCCGACGGCGGCGATGAGCAGACCGGCGAGGCCGGGGCCGACCAGCCGGGCCGCGTTGAAGGACGCGCTGTTGAGGCCGACGGCGTTGGACAGGCGCGCGGCGGGGACCAGCTCGGCGACGAACGTCTGACGCACGGGGGCGTCGATGGCGGTGACGACACCGAGCAGACCGGCGAACACGTAGACCTGCCAGAGCTGCGCGTGGCCGGACAGCACGAGGACGCCGAGCCCTGCGGCCAGCAGGCCCTGCGCGACCTGGGTCGCGACGAGCAGCCGGCGACGGTCGAACCGGTCGGCGAGCAGCCCGGCCCACGCCGACAGCACGAGCGTGGGCGCGAACTGCAGGGCGGTCGTGATGCCGACGGCGACCCCGGAGTCGTCGCTGAGCTCGGTCAGGACCAGCCAGTCCTGCGCGACACGCTGCATCCACGTACCGACGTTCGCCACGAGGGCGCCCGCGAACCAGAGGCGGTAGCTGCGGAACGACAGGGAGGAGAAGGTGGTGCTCACGACGCGGCGATCCTCCGCAGGATCTCGGAGGCGCGCACCAGGGTCGCGCGCTCGTCGTCGTCGAGCCCGGCCAGGTGCGCCGAGAGCCACGCGTCCCTGCGGCGACGGGTCTCGGTCACCTCGGCCTCCCCCTGCGGGGTGAGGCTGACGACGACCTGACGCCCGTC
This sequence comes from Actinomycetes bacterium, assembly GCA_023424135.1. Classification (GTDB taxonomy): domain Bacteria; phylum Actinomycetota; class Actinomycetes; order Actinomycetales; family Cellulomonadaceae; genus Cellulomonas. Next base: position 10,313 of record JAFAEH010000148.1, read on the forward strand.
GGTGGGGTGCTCGTCCTTGCGCACGAGGCCGCGCTCGGCGAGGCAGCCGACCGTGCGGGTCATGGCGGGTGCGGCGATGCGTTCGTGCTCGGCGAGGCGGCCGGGGGTCGTCGGGCCCTCGCGCAGGAGGATCGCGAGCACGTTGAACTGCGGGTCGGACAGCCCGGCGTCACCGCGCTCGGCCTTGAGGCGGCGGATGGCGCGGCCGAGCGTCACCCGCAGCTCGGTGGCGAGAGCGAGGGCGAGGGCGTCGGCGGGTGCCGGCGTCCCGTCCGCGAGATCGGGGAGGGAGGCACTGGTCACAAGTCATTACCCTATATCATTACCTCGCGCAACGAGTTGGCCGTTCGTCCCGCCGCTCGGGGACGACACGCACGTGACGGAGTTCCCCCGCTCGGCCGGTTGCGCCGTCCACCCGTCGTGGGTGACAGTCAGTGTCGGGGGAGGAACCGTGACAAGAAGACCGGACTGGGACGTCGCGAACGACGCGCTCGTCGTCGAACGCCTGCTCGCGTCCTCGGTCGACCCGGTGACCAACCGCGCGACCCCCATCTCGCTCAGCTCCGAGTGCACGCGCATGCGCGCGGAGGACGCCGTGGTCACGGTCGTCACGCTCGCGTACGACACACCGACGACGCGCGCCCTGCCCGGCCGCGCCCGCGGCCTCGACGTCGCGGAGCGCGCGCTGTGCCGTGAGCTGGAACGGTGGGCCGACCCGCCGGGAGCCGTCGTCGCGATCGGCGAGGCCGCCTCCGCGTACATCGCGATGACGACCCCCGAGGAGGCGCGCGGCCTGCGCGACAGCCTCCCGGCGCTCGCGAACGCGCTCGACCGCGCGCCGGGACCGGTCCCGCTGGTGTCGGCTGCGCAGGGACCGTCGCGCGAGTCGTCGGACGTCGTCGCACGGGCGATCGCACGTCTCGTGCTGCCGCGCGGCACGCTGCCCGCGCAGGACCGCTGGTCCGCGACGGGCGTCGCCCGCCGGCCGCTGTGGGACGTGCGCACCGGCTCCCGGTTCGGCAGCCAGGTGCGGCTGCACGCGCACGGGCTCGACGGACCGCACGCCGAACGCGCCGAGGGTCTGATGTCGGTGACCCGCTCACCCCGGTTCACCGATGCGGCGGTCGCGACGAGCGACGCCGTCCGCCGCCTCGTCGACCCGGTGCGGGACGACGCACCCGTCGTGTGGGACGCGTCGGCGATCCTGTCCAGCACAGGGCTGGCGCGCCCCGCGCTCGCGCAGGTGCTCGTCGACCACTGTCCCCCTCGCGCGTGGATCGGTGTCGCCGCGTGGTTCGCCGGTGTCGACGAGGTGCTGTCCGCGCTGCGCACGCTGCGCACCAGCGGGCACAGCATCGTGCTGACCGGCTACGGGTCGGGGCGCGAGCCGCTCGCCGCGCTCGACGAGCTGCCCGTCGACGCCGTCCTGCTCGACGAGCACCTCGAGCGCGGCGCCCGGATCGACTCGGCGGACCGCGCGGTTCTCCTGTCCGTGCTCGACCACGCCGCACGCAACGAGATCCAGGTGCTGACGGCCACGCGGCAGGCGATCGACCTCCACCGCCACCCCGTGCCCTCCCCCGCACCGCGTGTCGCGGCGCCGGGCGGGCAGCTCCTCGACCGCGCGCGACTGGTCGGCCTGACGCTGCGCGAGACCGCCGTGCTCGTCAACGCGACGCACGGCCAGGGCCCGCTCGGGCAGCGCTGGGACCGGTACGACGTCGCGTTGCACTGGGCCCGCGCCGCCGCCTCCTGACCCTCCTGCCCCCACCCCCCACCCCGGGCGCCGAACTCGGACTTCGGCGGCTTCTGAGGTGTCATAGGCCACCGAAGTCCGAGTTCGACGGGGGTACGTGGACGTGAGCGATGCAGCGACGACGACCGACGAGACCGCCGGCGACGGGTCGGCCGCCGGCGCGCCTCGCCGGCCGAACCGCCGCACGGAGGTGGTCGCGCTCGGGCTGCTGCTGCTGGGCGTCGGGCTCGGCGTGGCAGGCTGGCTCGTGGGCACGCGGGGGCAGTCGGCGGATGCGGACGCCCCGGCGGGCGCGTCGACGGGCTTCGACATCGAGGACGTCGACCTCGACGAGTACGCCGCGGACCTGCTGACCGCCGCCGACGCGGCCCGCACCGCCGCCGGTCAGCCCGCCTGGGAACCCGCCCCCTGCGCGCAGGCGTCCGCGCAGGACCGCGCGCAGGCGCTGGTCGGCGCGGAGCTGGAGCATGCACCGCTCGACCCGGTCCTGGAGGCGTGCGCCCCGCAGTCGACGGCGGCCGAGAACCTGTCGCGCGCCGCGGCACCGCCCCAGGACGTCGTCGACGCGTGGATGACGTCCCCCGGGCACCGCTCGAACATCGAGGACCCGACGCTCACGCAGGCCACGACGGCGTGCGTGCGCGACGGTGACGACGTGGTGTGCTCCCTCGTCCTCGTCGGGCCCTGAGCCCGACGCCGGGACGACGGCGGCACGGTCAGGGACGAGCAGGCGTCAGGGGCGGCCGAGCGCGCGGTACGTCCAGCCGGCCGCACGCCATGCGGCGGGGTCGAGCACGTTGCGCCCGTCGACGACCGCACGGTGGGCGACGACCTCGCCGAGCGCCTGCGGGTCCAGCGCGCGGTACTCGGGCCACTCGGTCGCGAGCACGACGACGTCCGCGTCCTGCGCAGCCTCGAACGGCGTGCTGGCGTACTTCAGGTCCGGCCACTTGGCGCGCGCGTTCTCGACCGCCTGCGGGTCGGTGACGGTGACGTGGGCACCCTGGAGCTGCATCTGCGCGGCCACCGACAGCGACGGCGAGTCGCGGATGTCGTCGCTGTCGGGCTTGAACGCGGCACCCAGGACGGCCACGCGCCGCCCGACGATCGAGCCGCCCGCGCTGACCTCACGCACCAGGTCGACGACGCGCACGCGGCGGCGCATGTTGATCGCGTCGACCTCGCGCAGGAACGACAGCGCCTGGTCGACCCCGAGCTCGCCCGCGCGCGCCATGAACGCGCGGATGTCCTTGGGCAGGCAGCCGCCGCCGAAGCCGAGGCCGGCGTTGAGGAAGCGGCGGCCGATGCGCACGTCGTGGCCGATCGCGTCGGCCAGGCGCGTGACGTCGGCGCCCGTGGCCTCGCACAGCTCGGCCATCGCGTTGATGAACGAGATCTTCGTCGCGAGGAACGAGTTCGCGGCGACCTTGACGAGCTGCGCGGTCGCGTAGTCCGTCACGACCAGCGGCGTGTCGTCGGCCAGCGGGGCCGCGTACACCTCGTCGAGCAGCGCGCGGGCGGCGTCGCCCTCGGGGGTCGGCACGCCCTCGTCGTCCGTCGGCAGGCCGTAGACGAGCCGGTCGGGGTGCAGCGTGTCCTGCACCGCGAAGCCCTCGCGCAGGAACTCGGGGTTCCACACGAGCGTCGCGCCCGTGCCGACGAGCCGCGCGGACAGGTCCTCGGCCGTGCCGACGGGCACGGTCGACTTGCCGGCGACGACGTCACCGGCGGCCAGGTGGGGGCGCAGCGCCTCGAACGCGGACTCGACGTAGGACAGGTCGGCGCGGAACTCGCCGTGCTTCTGCGGTGTGCCGACGCACAGGAAGTGCACCTGGGCGCCCGCTGCGTCGGCCATGTCCGTGCTGAACCGCAGGCGGCCCGTGGTGCCGACCTCGGCGAGCAGCTCGGGCAGGCCGGGCTCGTAGAACGGCGCGGTGCCGGCCGAGAGGCGGGCGATCTTGGACGGGTCGACGTCGATGCCCACCACGTCGTGCCCCAGGGACGCCATGCTGGCGGCATGCACCGCTCCCAGGTAGCCACAGCCGATGACCGAGATGCGCACGCGAACTCCCCCTCGATGAGACCTGTCCGGCCCGAGCGTACCGGCGCACGACCGGCGCCCCGCGGGTGACGCCCGTCACAGGGAGCGCCCGCCTCGTCGTGCGGGTGCTGCTGGTCGCCTACCTCGCCGCGGTCGCGGCGGTGACGATGGCGCCGGCGCCCGCGCCGGACGACGCGTTCGGGGTGGTGCGCGCGACGATCGCGTGGCTCGCGGAGCGCGGGGTCCCCGTGACGTACGAGTCCGTCGAGGCGGGCGCGAACGTCGTGATGTTCGTGCCGTTCGGCGTCCTGGTCGGCCTGCTGGTGCGCCGCTGGTGGGCCGTCGTCCTGCTGGGCGCGGCGACGTCCGCGCTGATCGAGACCGTGCAGCGGTGGTTGCCGACGCGGTACTCGACGCTGCAGGACGTCGTGATGAACACGCTCGGCGCGCTCGTGGGGGTGGCGGTGCTGGTGGCGGTGCGACGGTGGCGGGACCGGCGGACGCGTGCGACGACCGCGGACGAATCCGACGGATGGGGTTACTAACAGATCAGTCAGTGTGGTTGGCTCCCCTCGTCCCCGCTGTGGAGCTCGACGGAGAGGAACCACACATGGAACACCGGACCACCCCTGCCCGCACCGCACGCGCACACCGCACCGCACCCGCACGGACGCGCACCGTGCTCGCCGTGCTCGCGACCGCCGCCCTCGGGCTCGGGCTCGCGGCACCCGCCACCGCCGGTGGGGGCGGGCACGGGAACCCCGGCGCCGCCGCCCCCGACCTCGGACCCGGCGTCGTCCTGGTCGACCCCACCATGACGACGGCGCAGATCCAGGCCGCGTTCGACGACGTGCACACGCGCCAGGTCGACGCCGAGATGGGCACGGACCGCTACGCGTTCCTCTTCCTGCCCGGTGAGTACGGCACCCCGGACGAGCCGCTGCACCTGAAGGTCGGGTACTCCACCGAGGTCGCCGGCCTCGGGCAGCAGCCCGGCGACGTCGTCGTGCACGGGACCGTCGAGACGTACAACCGGTGCCTGTCCGACGACCCGGAGAACCCGAACTGCATCGCGCTGGTCAACTTCTGGCGCACGCTCGCGAACCTCACGCTCGACATCTCGACCGTCGGGCAGGACGACTGCCGCGCGACCGCGAACTTCTGGGCCGTGTCGCAGGCCTCGTCCGTGCGGCGCCTCGACGTGCGCGCCGACGAGGGCGACCCGCCGTTCTCGCTCATGGACTACTGCACGGCGGGCCCCCAGTACGCGAGCGGCGGGTTCATCGCGGACTCACGGTTCGGCGAGGTCGTCAACGGGTCACAGCAGCAGTGGCTGACGCGCAACTCCGTGGTCACGTCGTGGTCGAACGCCGTCTGGAACCAGGTGTTCGCGGGCGTCGAGGGCGCCCCCGACGACGCCGCGTTCCCCGACCCGCCGTACACGACGCTCGACACCACGCCCGTCAGCCGCGAGAAGCCGTACCTGTTCGTCGACGGCCGCGGCCGCTGGCAGGTGCGCGTCCCGGCGGCCCGCGAGGGCACCCGCGGGATCTCCTGGGCCGACGGCGTCACGCCGGGGCGCACGGTCCCGCTGCGCGACTTCTACGTCGCGTCACCGTCCGACACCGCACGCACGATCGACGCGCAGCTCGCGCGCGGCAAGCACCTGCTGCTGACGCCCGGCGTGTACGACGTCGACCGCAGCCTGCAGGTGCGTCACCGCGGCCAGGTCGTCCTCGGGATGGGCCACGCGACGCTCACGGCGCAGCGCGGGGCGACCCCGCTCGTCGTGCACGACGTCGCCGGGGCCGTCGTCGCGGGCGTGACCGTCGACGCGGGCGAGACCGAGTCCCGCACGCTGATGCAGGTCGGCACACCCGGACGGGGACACGGGCACGCCAGGCACGACCGCGGGCGCGCGAAGGACCCGATCACGCTGCACGACGTGTACTTCCGCGTCGGCGGTCCGCACGTCGGCAAGGTCGACACCGCGCTGCGGATCGACGCGGACGACGTGCTCGTCGACCACACGTGGGTGTGGCGCGCCGACCACGGCGTCGAGGACTTCGAGGGCGGGTTCCTCGGGGACGACGAACGCTGGACGACGAACGTGGGCCGCACGGGCGTCGTCGTGACCGGTGACGACGTGACCGCCACCGGCCTGTTCGTCGAGCACTTCCAGCAGCACAACACGCTCTGGCAGGGCGAGCGCGGGCGCGTCGTGCTCTACCAGAACGAGCTGCCGTACGACCCACCCTCGCAGGCCGAGTGGACGACACCCGACGGGACGCTCGGCTGGGCGGGGTACACGGTCGCCGACGACGTGCGCCGCCACGAGCTGTGGGGCGGCGGCGTGTACGTCTACCACCGGAACGACCCGACGATCGTCACGGAGAACGGCTTCCAGGTCCCGCGACGCCCGGGCGTGCGCCTCGAGCACGTCATGACCGTCCACCTCGGCGCCGGGACCGTCCGCCACGTCGTCAACGGCGTCGGCGCGCAGGTCGACGACACCACCACGGGCGTGCCGTCGTTCGTCACCGCCTACCCCTGACCTCCCCTGGGCGATGACGGCGCACCCGGTCCCCGCCGGGTGCACGACGGGCCGGGACCCGCACGGCGTGCGTGGGGTCCCGGCCCGATCGGGGTACAGGTTCAGATGCCCAGGGCGTCGCTGATCGGCCCGAGCGCGAAGTACAGGACGAACGCTGCCGCGGCGCCCCACATCAGCGGGTGCACGGTGCGGGCGCGGCCGAGCGCGATCTTCACGACGACGAACGCGATGAACCCGGCGCCGATGCCGACCGTGATGGAGTAGGTGAACGGCATGAGCGCGAGCGTCAGGAACGCAGGGATCGCGATCTCGGGGGACTTCCAGTCCAGGTCCGCGACCTGCGCGACCATGAGGAAGCCGACGACGACGAGCACGGGGGCGGCCGCCTCCGAGGGGACCATCGCGACGAGCGGCGACAGGAACGTCGCGAGCAGGAACGCGACGCCCGTGACGACCGAGGCCAGGCCCGTGCGGGCACCGTCGGCGACACCGGAGGTCGACTCCACGTAGGCCGTGTTGGACGACACCGAGCCCATGCCGCCGGCGACCGCACCGAGCGAGTCGACGACGAGGATCTGCTGCGTGCGCGGCGGGTTGCCGTCGGCGTCGAGCAGCTTGGCCTCCTGGCCGACCGCGACCATCGTGCCCATCGTGTCGAAGAAGTCCGCGAGCAGGATCGAGAACACCAGCAGCACGACCGCGAGGATCCCGATCTTGCCGATCGCGCCGAACAGCGAGAACTGCCCGAGCAGCGACAGGTCCGGCAGATCGACGAGCTGGTCCGGCAGGGCGGGGACGTTCTGGTGCCAGCCGGTCGGGTTGTCCTGCCCGGACGCGCCGACCTTGGCCACCGCCTCGACCGCCAGCGCCAGCAGCGTCGTGCCGATGACCGCGATGAGCAGCCCGCCACGGACCTTCCTGACCATGAGCACGATCGCCGCGATCAGACCGAGCACGAACACGGCCACGGGCCAGCCCGCGAGCGACCCGCCCGAGCCGAGCTCGAGCGGCGTCCCCGCGCCCTGACGCACGAAGCCCGCGTTGACGAACCCGATGAGCGCGATGAACAGGCCGATACCGACACCGATCGCGACCTTGAGCTCCCGCGGGACCGCCCGGAACACGGCGGTGCGGAAGCCCGTCAGCACCAGGACGAGGATCACGAGACCCTCGAGCACGACGATGCCCATCGCGTCCGCCCACGTCATGCCCGGGAGCTGCGCGACCGTGTACGCCACGACGGCGTTCAGCCCGAGGCCGGCGGCCAGCGCGATCGGGAAGTTCGCGACCACACCCATGAGGATCGACAGCAGGCCGGCGACCAGCGCCGTCGCCGCCGCGATCATCGCGAGGTTCGGTGCGTCACCGCCGCCCAGGAACTGACCCGTGCTGTCGGGGATGGTCCCGATGATGAGGGGGTTGAGCACGATGATGTAGCTCATCGTGAAGAAGGTCACCAGACCGCCGCGGATCTCGGTGCCGATGGTGGAGCCGCGCTCCGTGATCTTGAAGAACCGGTCGACCGCGCCGCGCGGGGCTGCGGGCGCAGCCGTGACCTGTCCCTCCGGGGGAGTTGTCGCCATGGGGCGCATGATGGCAGAGCGGACCCGGCACGTGCGCACTCGCCACCGCGACCGTGACCTCGCCGTGACACTCGGGTGTGCGCGGCACGTCGCCCCCACCGCCCCCGGCGAACGCACCTGATGCCGCAGTGTGCATTTTCCGGACACCCGTCCATCAACGCGTCCGCGTTTCGTGAGATGTCCTCAGGGTTAACTTCCCCCATCTTCTGCTACACCCGTACGTGTGGCCTGACCTGGCACAACGCACGAAATGGGGGATTTTGACCCTTCTCGCGGGGTGGTCCCGGTATCGCTTGGTCAAGAGTCCGCTGCTACCGTCCGAAGGGCTGGCAGCGCTGGCTGATATACCGGGGGAAAACTGCTCATGACGTCGACCACGCATGCGCGACCGCTCACGCGGTCCACCGCGCACGCCGCACGCCCGCGCCCGGTCGACGACACCACCCCGAACGCCTGGTCAACGGCGCTCGCCCACCGCATCGCGATGACCGACGCCTTGGCCGTCGCCCTGGCCGTCGGCCTCGCCTACGCCGTGCGATTCCCCCTGGTCGGCTCGACCTACGTCTCGGGCGAGTTCTCCCCCAGCTACCTCGCCGTGTCCGTCACGCTCTTCATCGCCTGGTTCGGCATGCTGACGATCGGCCGGACACGCGACCCCCGCCTGCTCGGCTCAGGACCGGCGGAGTTCACGCGCGTCTTCGAGGTCACCTGGCACCTCTTCGCCGCCGTCGCGATCATCGGGTTCGCGTTCCGCATGGACTTCGGCCGCGGGTACCTCGCCATCGCCGCCCCGCTGGGGCTCGCACTGCTCCTGGCCGGACGTGCCGCGTGGCGCAAGGCGCTGCACCGCCGTCGCGACGCGGGCCACGACCAGCGCCCCGTGCTCGTCGTCGGCCCCTGGCACAAGGCGGCCTCGCTCATCGAGGACTTCCACCGCAACCCGCGCGCCGGGTACCGCGTCGTCGGGGTCTGCCTGCCGGAGAACATCGGCCCCCAGGCGAAGGAGATCGGCGGCGTCCCCGTGGTCGGCACCCACACCGAGGTCGCCGAGCTCGCCAAGCGTCACCACGTGGCCGCGGTCGCCGTCTCGGGTTCCGACGCCATGACCAGCGAGTCGGTGCGCCAGCTCGGCTGGGACCTCGAGGGCACCGGCATCGACCTCGCCCTGACGCTCGCGCTCACCGACGTCGCCGGGCCTCGAGTGCTCATGCAGCCCGTGAACGGGCTGCCGCTGATGTACGTGGACGCGCCGCAGTTCCGGGGCTCGAAGTACGTCGTGAAGTCGCTGTTCGACTGGTGTGGCGCCGCCGCGATCACGGTTCTCGCGTCACCGCTGCTGGTGGCCCTCGCTGTCCTGGTCAAGACCACGAGCCGCGGGCCCGTGCTGTACGCGCAGGAGCGCATCGGCAAGGACGGGACCACGTTCCGCATGCTGAAGTTCCGCTCGATGCAGGTCGACGCCCACGAGCGCCTCGCCGAGGTCCTCGCCGCCGAGGGCGTCGACGAGGTCGGTGCGTTCTACAAGCCGAAGAACGACCCCCGCGTGACGCGCGTCGGCCGGGTCCTGCGCCGGTACTCGCTCGACGAGCTGCCGCAACTCTTCAACGTGCTGCGCGGGGAGATGAGCCTCGTCGGGCCCCGTCCTCAGATCGCAGCAGAGGTGGCCACCTACGACCGCGCCGCGCACCGGCGGTTGCGGGTCAAGCCCGGGCTGACCGGACTGTGGCAGGTGTCGGGGCGCTCGAACCTCGACGCACAGGCCGCGATGCGCCTCGACGTCGCGTACGTCGAGAACTGGACGATCTTCGGCGACATCATGATCCTCGCCCGGACGATCGGCGCCATGCTCAAGCCCGACGGCGCCGTATGACCGACGTGGTCGCGACCCGCCGGCCAGGCCCCTGCGGACCACCGTGCACGGCCCCCACCGACGCGCCCGCTTCCGGACACGGGCACCTCGCCTCGACGGCTGGAGTGCGTCGGCGGGGGTGCCGTGTCCTGTTCGTCCGCCCCGCACACCCTCGTCCGGGTGCACGAGCAGCGGGACCGGACCGACCGTGCCCAGAGTCGTGCGCGCACGACGTGAGCCGCCGCCAGCCGGCCGACGTGCCGTCGTACGGGGCGGCGCGACGCAGCGATCCCACGCGCCGCAGTCACGGCGAGAGGATGCCCTGGCAGGCATGACCAACCCGACGTCAACTCCGCACGAGCCCACCACCACCCCACGACTCGACGTCGTCGTTGTCACCTACTGCGCACCTGAGTACGTCACCACCTGCCTGCGGTCGGTCCTCGACCATGCGCCGCACGCCGAGCTGCACGTGGTGGACAACGCGTCGCCGGACGGGACGGCCGACCGGATCGCAGCGGAGTTCCCCCAGATCGACCTGGTCAGGAGCACGACCAACGACGGCTTCGCCGTCGCGAACAACCGCGTGCTCCGCGACGTCGACGCGCCCTACGCGCTGCTGCTGAACCCCGACGCGCGCATCGACCCGGACACCGTGACGACGCTTGTCGACTTCATGGAGCGAAACCCCGACATCGGTGTGGCCGGGTGCCGGCTCCTCACCGAGAACGGCACTCTGGACCACGCGGCCAAGCGCAACATCCCGCGCCCGCGCGACGCGCTGGCGTACTTCGTGGGGCGGATGGTCAAGGCGCGCGTCGGCCGCTACACGGCACCCGAGGTTGCGCCCGAGGACGTCGCCGACGTCGATGCGGTCAACGGCGCGTTCATGCTCGTGCGCACCGCGGCGATGGCACAGGTCGGGCTCCTCGACGAGCGGTACTGGATGTACGGCGAGGACCTCGACTGGTGCCTGCGGTTCCGGCGGGCCGGATGGCGGGTCGTCTACAACGGGACGGTCGTCGCCCACCACGCGAAGGGCGGCAGCGCCGGTGTCCGCTCTCCGCGGCTGACCTACCACTTCCATCGCAGCATGGCTCTGTTCTACCGCGACCACGTCGCCACCGGTCGCACGTCGTCTCTGATCGGGACCGGCGCGATCTACACGATGGCGGCGGTCCTCATCGTCACGAACTCGCTCCGCAGGTCCGTGCGCAGGAGGACTCATGGCGCGAGGTGACAGGGTGCCCCGACGCCGGATCCACGTGTTCCTGGGCGGCCAGCACGAGAACGTGGGCGACGTCGTGCTGCGCAGGCACCTGGTCGACGCACTGTCCGGCAGCGGCGAGATCCACGCCTTCGTCGGGAGCGCACCGGCGGACTTCGTCGAGGGGCTGCAACTGCCGGACTCCGCGCGCGTCTACCGGTCGTTCTTCCGGTGGCTTGCCGCAGCGAGCCTCGGCGCGGCGGTGCCCCGCCGTGCCGCGTTCGTCCTGAACGCCGGCGAGATCTCGTGCACGCCGCACGACGGATCGTGGCATCTCGCGCTGATCCCTGCGCTCGCGGTGGGCCGCCTGACGGGCAACCCGGCGGTGCGGGTGGGCGTCGGCGCCCGCAACCGCACCGGGATCTGGCAGCTCCCGCTCGCCGTCGCCGGGCGGCTGTGCCGCATGGTCGTGTGGCGCGACGAGGTGTCGCGCGACCTGTACGGGTACGGCGGCGTGGGGCCCGACTGGGCGTTCCGGGAGGCGTGGGACGGCGAGGTCACCGAGCGGCGTTCCGTCGCGGTGACCTGGCGCGGCGACCGCCCCAGGCCGAGCGACGCCCTGGTCCGCTCCCTCGGGAGCTGGATCCGGTCGCGGGGATACGAACCGGTGGTCGTGACCCAGGTCCAGCGCGACGAGGCGGCGAACGAGGCTCTCGCCGGCCTCCTCGGGTGCGCGCACGTGGGCGCCTCGACGCACGACCTCGCCGAGCGTGAGCGGCAGGCGAGGGAGACCTACCTCGGTTGCGAGATGGTCATCAGCGACCGGATCCACGCTCTGATCGTCGCAGGGTCGTGCGGTGCGGCGCCCGTGGGCCTGCTGGCGTACGACGACGTCAAGATCGCGCGGACGATGCGGGCCGCGGGGCTGGACCTCGACGTCAGGGGCTGTCCTCCCGGCGCCGTCACGTCCGACCTCGACGGGTGGCTCGACGCGAGGCTCGCCGAGCGGAGCGCGACCATCGAGCAGCTGAGGCACGCCGCACGCGCCGTCGACGAGTACGAGCGGCGCCTGCAGGATCTTCTGCGGTCATGACACCGTGAGAGACGCACCCCGGCACGGCCACCCGACCGAGCGCCCTACCGACCAGAGAGACGAGGCAGTGGCTCCTCCCGACCGCGACGCCGTGTCCATCGTGCTCCCCGTCCGCAACGCGGCCGCACACGTCACGGTCGCGCTTGACCGGCTCGAGCGCCAGACGGCGGGCCCGCTCGAGGTGGTCGTCGTCGACGACGGCTCGACGGACGAGACCGCGTCGCTCGTGACGGCGCACCGTTCGCGTCACGAGGTCCACCTCGTACAGGTGCCCGAGTCCCGCGGCGTCGCCCACGCGCGCAACGTCGGGCTCAGCCGCGCAACAGGCACGTTCGTGTGGTTCGCGGACGTGGACGACGACTGGAGCGACCGGCTGGTCGAGAGGTTGCGCGACGCGGCCCAGTCGGACGGCAGCGATATCGCGCTGTGCCGCGCACGGCAGGTCTGGGGGGACAGCGACGGTGCGCGCAGGCTCCCGGCGGATCCGCGCAGCGGCCGGCTCGTGGGTGACGACGCCCTCGGCGCCCTGCTGGCCGACACCGGCGCCCTGTGGAACAAGCTGTTCCGCCGCGAGGTGCTCGCGAACGCGCCGTTCCCCGCAATGTCGTCCAAGTCCGACCGGGCGGGAATCGCCGCGATCGCGGGACGGGTACGGTCGGTCAGCGTCGTCGACGAGGTGCTCTACACGTACGTGCGCCACGCGAACTCCATCAGCAACGGAGGTGTCGTCGAGCCCCAGAACTTTCTCCGGGCGCTCACGATGCTCGAGGCGTCGCTCGCGGGGCGGACGCGCACGCCGGGACTGGCCGACGCTCTGGAGCTCTACCGGTACGACACCTACGCGCGGACCTTGCGAGAGGTGTGGCGCTTCCACCCACGGCTCGAAGACCCTGACGCGCTGGTCGCCGAGGTGCGCAGCCGCATCCGGCTGAGTCGCGCGCTCGCCCTGGCACGTCGCGACCCAGTTTCTGCCGCGACCTGCGCTGCCGCACGTGTCAGCCCCCGCCTCGCCCGTCGGCTGATCGGCGCCGTCGGAGCGCGGCTGTGGGTCCCGCACCGGCGGACCGGTCAGCCGCAGGGCACGTCGGGGGGACGGACGTGAGGACACCCAGGGGCACGGTACGGGTCCTGCTGTCGACCGACGGGCCCGACGGGACCACCAAGTTCGTCGACCAGCTCGTCAGCCATCCCGGCCAGGTGCAGCACGAGTTCTTCGGCTGGCGGCGCGCGCTGCTCGGGGGCTATGACGTCTTCCACGTCCACTGGCCCGAGTCGCTCGTCCGCTCACGCAGCCGTGCCGTGCGGACCGCTCGCCGTATCGCGACCCTGCTCCTGCTCGTCCGCCTCCATCTCACCGGGACGGTCGTGGTGCGGACGATGCACAACACCCGCCCCCACCGTGCCGGGGACCGCGTGGAGGACTTCCTGGTCGACGCGCTCGACAGGCTCGTCTCCGGCTACGTCTGCCTCAACGAGCTGACCGAGACCCGCCCGGACGTCCCGCGGTTCCTCATCCCGCACGGCTCCTACCACGAGCCGTTCGAGAGGTACCCCAAGAGCCCGCACCGCTCGGGGCTGCTCTTCTTCGGTCGCATCGACGCCTACAAGGGCGTCGATGCGCTCGTGCGCGCGTTCTCCGGGATCGACGACCCGGCGCTGACCCTTCGCGTGATCGGGCAGCCCCACGGCGACGTGTCCGCGATCCGCGCCGCCGCGACGGCCGACACCCGCATCTCCTTCGACTTCGCCTTCGTGCCGGACGACCGCCTGGTGACGGAGGTGTCCGCGGCGCAGCTCGCCGTCCTGCCGTACCGGCACCTCGAGAACTCCGGTGTCCTGTTCGTGGCCGTGAGCCTCGGGACCCCGGTGCTCGCCCCGCACTCGCCGACCGCGGCGCTCCTGCGCGACGAGTTCGGCGACGACTGGGTACGGCTCTACCACGGTGACCTCGACACGGCCACCCTGCTGTCCGCCGCGCAGTGGGCGAGCGCACCCCGCGGGACGCCGCCGACCATGCCCACCAGGACGTGGACGGCCGTGGGCGCTGCGCACGAGGCGGCGTACCGCGAGCTCGTCAAGGGACGCCGATGACGGCCCGCCGTCGCCCCGGGGCATCCGGCGCGGGGGGAGCCGCGGTCCTGCCCGCCCGACGTCCTGGCGCACCCACGTCCGCCGCCCTCGTCGACCGTGCTCCTCGGCCCGCCCGGCCCACCGTCCACGAGGACGACGGCTCGACGCGCACAGGACGACCCGGTGCGTCCCCGGCCGAGGTCGCGCTCGCAGCGGTGACGACGTTCATCGCGCCGATCAGCGGCCTGGGGGGGCTGGGCACCGGGTTCGTGTCCCTCGGGCTCCTCGCCGCGGCGGCGTTCGCCCCGGTGCTCGCCCGGCGTGCGTTCGACACGCGCGGGCTCACGGTGCTCACGCTCGCGTTCGTCGCGTGCGTGCCCGCGGGGGCGTTGCTCGCGCTCGTCCCCTCCCCCGGCGACATGCCCCGCACGTCCAACTGGACGCTCTGGCTCACCCTGCCGCTCGGCGCGGCGCTGACGGTCGTGGTGGTGCGGTACGCGGTCCGGACGATCGGTGTGCGCTGGACCGCCCTGGCGTACGCCGCGGGCACGATCGCCCAGGTCCTGCTCACCGAGGCGCCCCGGCTCTCCGATCCGTGGTGGATCAAGACCCGGCTCTCCTGGCCCCTCGTCCTGGCGATCCTCGCTCTGGTGTACCGCGCCAGACGACCCTGGTACTCCCTGGTCGCGCTGCTCGCCTGCCTGGCGGTGGCCGTCCTGGGCGAATACCGCTCGCTGATGATCTTCCTTGCCGCGGGCGCGCTGCTCACCTGGGTGCTGCGCCGCACCGTCCGTCGGCGGCTGACGGCGGCCAGGGTCCTCGGGCTGGGCCTCGCGATCGCCGCGGCCGTCCTCGTGCTCTACCAGGCGTTCGCCTGGGCCGCGTTGTCCGGCCGGCTCGGTGAGGAGATCTCCCTGCGCAGCCAGCGCCAGGTGGCGCTCGGGGGCACGCTGCTCGCCGGGGCACGGATCGAGACGCCCGCGACTCTGGCGCTCATGGCGGAGCGCCCACTCGGGTTCGGCCCGGGGTTCGTGCCCGGTGCCCGGCAGGCCGAGATCGTCCTGGGTGCACTTCAGTCCGCGTCGTCGGACGAGGCGGTCGCCTCCTACGTCCATCGCTACATCCTCGGGGACCCCGTCCGCCTGCACTCGTTGTTCGGCGACCTGTGGTTCCTCTTCGGCGTCGTCGGGCTCGTGACCGTCGGCGCCGTGCTGTTCGTCATGGCGCAGGCGACGGTCGCCTGGTACGGCGCCGCCACGAGGCAGCTGCTGCCCATCGTGTTCCTCATCTGGATGGCGTGGGACGTCGTGTTCTCCCCCGCGTACTCGAACCTCCTGTCTGTCGCCTTCCTTGCCGCGCTGCTCGCACCCGCGCAGGACACCGGCGCGCGAGATCACCCCACCACGGCACCTCGAGCCACCGGGAGGAGAAGATGACGGTGCAGGCGACACCACCGGGTGACGACGCGACCTCCCGCCGGGTCGTCGCGTCCGTCGTGGTCAGCTACAACACGAGCCGGCTCGCCCCGCTCGCCGTCCGGTCCGTCCTGGACGCCGGAGCGGACAGCGTCGTGGTCGTCGACAACGCGTCGCCACGGCCGGGCGAGTGGGAGTCGCTGACCTCGCAGCTCGGCGAGGTGGACCACGTCCTGCTGCACCGTGCCGAGCGGAACGACGGCTTCGGCGCGGGCGTCAACCTCGGGCTGTCCCTGCTGCCGGCGGGCACCACGCACGTGCTCCTGATGAATCCCGACGCGACCCTCGCGCCGACCGCCCTGACGTCCATGCTCGCCGCCCTGGCGGACGCCGCGGACCGTGCCGTCGTGGCGCCCCGGATCGAGAAGTCCGACGGCTCGGTGTGGTCCGACGGGGGCTGTCTCGATCTCGCCGCCGGGAGCACGAGGCGCCGGGAAGGACCGCCGAGCGCAGACGTCACCCGCGAGACCTTCCTCACCGGCGCCGTGCTCCTGATGCCACTCGCGGTCCTGGACGAGGTGGGACCGATCCGGGAGGACCTCTTCATGTACTGGGAGGACGCGGACTTCTCCCGGCGTGCCTCAGCGGCGGGCGTCCCGCTCATCCTCGACCACCGCGCCGGAGCCGTCCATGACGCCGGCGCGTCGAGCACCGGTCGAGCCGGCTCGGCCAAGAGCGCCCTGTGGCACTACTACGTGAACCGGAACCGGCTCGTCGTGTGCCGTGAGCAGGGTGCGTCGCGCGTCGGGTTGCTCCTCGGCCCCGGCCGCCGCGCGACGCGCAGCCTGCTCGCGACCGCTTACCGCAGCGACGACCGTCAGGCCTGTCTCGTCGCTGCGG
Organism: Actinomycetes bacterium; assembly: GCA_023424135.1. Classification (GTDB taxonomy): domain Bacteria; phylum Actinomycetota; class Actinomycetes; order Actinomycetales; family Cellulomonadaceae; genus Cellulomonas. The sequence continues at coordinate 26,781 of JAFAEH010000148.1, forward strand.
CGCGGGGGATCCTCGCGGGCTGGCGCTACGACCTCGGGGGCCGAGGCGCCCGCGGCCCCCGACCTCCCTCGACGCGAGCACGGGCCTGACTGAGCCGCGGCCGACCCAGCCGTCCGCCCTCGCCGGAACCGACCGAGACCAAGGATGTTGACAACGTGACGATCAAGCAGACTCTTCGGGCTCTGGCCCCCGCGCCCCTGAAGGACCGGGTCCGGCGGCACAGGGCACGTCGGGCGCTGCAGCGTGCCTACGTCTATGACCGCGACCGCTACGACCGGTACTCGACGTCCGTGATCGTCGAGTCGAGCCGCCAGAACCTGGCGAGCAAGCTCACCGAGTCGTACCACAATCTCGAGAAAGGGCTCTCCCTGCCGGAGCCGCGGCCGGGCTTCGGCGCGGCGGTCGTCGCGCGGGCGGTGGCGCTCTCAGCGAGCTACCTCGCGCGCTACGGCGAGGACCACGTCGTGCGCTCCGCGACCGCCGCGCTGCTCGCCTACGTCGCGTTCAACCGGGAGGCCGGGCTCGGTGACGACGCGATCCCCTCGCTCGCTGGGATCGAGACCCTCGCCGCCAGACTGACCGAGCCACCGGCCCACGGCGGGACGAGGGCGGTGTCGCGCTCGGACGTCGAATCGGCCGTGCGCGGAGTGGACGCGCGGTTCTTCGAGCTGAGGAGCTCGGTCCGGCAGTTCGACCCCACCCCCGTCGACATGGCCGACATCGAGTTCGCGGTCGCCGCCGCGCAGAAGAGCCCGGCGGTGTGCAACCGGCAGTACTCGTCGGTGTACCTGATCACGGACCAGGCGGACGTGGCACGTGCCCTCGAGATCCAGGGGGGCGCGCGCGGCTTCGCCGGGAACGTCCCCGCCGTCGCGGTCATCACGACGAACATCCGCAACTTCTGGGGCGCCGGCGAGCGCATGCAGCCCTGGACGGACGGCGGGATGTTCGCGATGTCGTTCGTGCTCGGGCTGCACGCCCGTGGGCTGGGCTCGGTCTGCCTGAACTGGAGCAAGACGGCAGAGGTCGACCAGCGCCTCAGGACGGCGTTCTCGATCCCGGACGAGGAGGTCGTCATCATGCTGGTCGCTCTCGGGCGCCTCCGGGAGCACTTCCTCGTCGCTGCCTCTCCGCGACGCTCGGTCGGCGAGTCGCTGCACCTGCTGTGACGGGTCGAGGTGGCGGGTCACCGACCGTCACGCTCGGCTCGCATCTTCCTCCTTCCCCCTGCGGTGCGAGCGCTGACCAGCGGCGCTCGCCACGTCCGTCAAGAAAGTGGAGCCACCTTGCGAGCACTTGTGTTGTGGGCCGACGACCGATCGCCGAACCTCGGTGTGCGTGCGCTCGCCCACGGAACCGCCGCGCTCGTCAGGAGCACGTTCCCGGGTGCGGACGTCGACTTCCAGAGCGTCGGCGCGGGCGCCGCACCGGTCCCGATCGGCAGCTGGAAGCGCCTCCTGCGCGAGCGGGTCGACGGTCGTGCGCATCTGCAGGACTGGCTCAGGTCCTACGACATCGTGATCGACACCCGCTCGGGGGACTCGTTCGCGGACATCTACGGGCGGCACCGCCTCGCGACGATGACGATGCTCAGCGAGCTTGTCGGCGCGGCACGGGTCCCGCTCGTCCTCGGCCCGCAGACGATCGGGCCGTTCGAGACGTGGCCGGGGCGGGTCGCCGCGCGGCGCACGCTGCGCCAGGCTCGCCTCGTCATGGCACGCGACCCGCAGAGCGCGGATGCGTCCAGGAAGCTCGGGCGACCGGTGGACGTCCTGACGACCGACGTCGTGTTCGGGCTCCCCGACCCCGGCGTCGAGAAGTCCCGGGACGTCGTCCTCAACGTCTCCGGCCTGCTGTGGAACCCCGGGCCGCACGTCGACTCCGAGGGGTACCGCGCGACCGTGACCGACCTGCGCGCCCGCCTGGAGGCGCAGGGGCGGCACGTGACACTGCTGGCACACGTGATCGGCACCGCCGGACGCGACAACGACACCGAGACCGTCGAGCGACTGGCGGCGCAGGGATCTGACGTCGTCGTACCCTGCGACCTGGACGACGTGCGCCGGGTCGTGGCGTCCGCCCGGCTCGTGATCGGTTCGCGCATGCATGCCTGCCTCAACGCGTTGTCGGTCGGCACGCCTGCGATCCCGCTCGCATACTCGCGGAAGTTCGCTCCGCTGCTCGCGCACCTCGGCTGGACCGCGACCGTCGACCTGCGCACGTCGACGGACCCGGTCGGGGAGGTCCTGCGGTTCGCCGACGACACCTCTCTCGCCGACGACGTCTCGCAGCTCCGGGTGCGCGCCGCGGAGGCGCTCACGCTGGCCGGGACCGCGCTGCGCGGGGCGCTGTGATGCGTGGGCGCTCGAGATGAGCGACCCCGAGGGGCAGGACCCCGCGCCACCCGCAGGATCGCTCCAGACGGGCGGGCTCGGCCGCCGTGCCGCACGCGGTGCCGCTCTGACGGTCAGCGCGCAGGCGATCAGGATCCTCGTCCAGATGGGCGGCGTCGTCCTGTTCGCCCGGCTCCTGTCGCCGCACGACTTCGGTCTCGTCGCCATGGTCGTGGCGGTCGTGGGTGTCGGGGAGCTGCTGCGTGACTTCGGGCTCTCGTCGGCCGCCGTCCAGGCGCCCTCGCTGTCGACGCAGCAGCGCACCAACCTGCTCTGGCTGAACACCGCCCTGGGGCTCGTCTTCGGGGTCGCCGTGCTCGCGGGGGCTCCGCTGCTCGCCTCGGTCTACGGCGAGCCTGCGCTGACCGACATCGCGCGAGCGCTGTCACCCGTCTTCCTGATCAACGGTCTGGCGACCCAGTACCGGGCCGACCTGACACGGCACATGCTCTACCGCAAGCTGGCGCTCGTCGACGTCACGGGTCCGGTGCTGGGCCTGGCGGCCGGGCTCGCCCTCGCCGCGGGCGGTGCCGGCTGGTGGGCCCTGGTCGTGCAGCAGCTCACGACCGCGTTCGCGCTGCTGGTGGGCGTCGTCGTGATGGGCCGGTGGGTGCCAGGCCTGCCGAGGCGCGGCGAGCCGATGCGGGACCTGCTGCGGTTCGGCTCGACCCTGCTGACGACCCAGGTCATCCAGTACGCCGCCAACAACATCGACAACGTGACGATCGGCATCCGTTTCGGCGCAGTCGATCTCGGTCTGTACAACCGCGCCTACTCCCTGCTCATGCAGCCGCTCTCGCAGCTGCGCGTCCCGACGACGAACGTGGCGCTGCCGACGCTCACACGCCTGCGCGACGACCCGGCGCGCTTCCGCGCGTTCGTCGAACGCGGCCAGCTCGCCATGGCCTACACCCTCGTCGCGGCCCTGTTCCTTGTCATCGCCGCTGCGGACCCGCTCGTGGAGGTGCTCCTCGGGCCCCAGTGGACGCAGACCACGCCCTTGCTGAGGCTGCTCGCCGCCGCGGGCGTGTTCCAGACCCTGGCGTACGTCGGGTACTGGGTGTATCTCGCGACCGGGCTGACGTCGGTGCTGCTGCGCTACACGCTCGTCTCGTCGGCGCTGCGCATCGTGGGGGTCCTCGTGGGCAGCATCTTCGGGCTCGTGGGCGTCGCGACCGGGTACGTCCTCGCGACAGCGATCTCGTGGCCGTTGTCGCTGTGGTGGCTCTCGCACCGCACCCAGCTGTCGCTGCGGGCGTTGATGAGCAGCGCGACCAGGGTGCTGCTCAGCTTCGGCGTGTCCGCAGCAGCCGGGTGGGCGGTGTCGACCGTCCTGACCGCGCCGTGGCCTCAGCTGCTGGCCGCCGTCGGCGCGGCAGCGCTGACCCAGCTCGTCGTCGCAGGCGCCGTCCCACCCGTACGAAAGGACTGGTCCATGCTCGCCACCACGGCGACGTACGCACTGACCTCGAAGAGACCCCGACGGAAGCCGTGATGAGCAGCCTCAACAGCGAAGGCATCAGCCCACGACCGGATTGTGTCCCGACCGACGACGGCCGTGCGGCTGGGAGCGAGGACGACGTCGTCCCGGTCGTGGCCGACCGAGCGCCCGCACCGGCCCCGCGCATCCAGTGGGTCGATGCCGCGAAAGGCGTCGCCATCACGCTGGTGGTCCTCTACCACTCGACCCTGTTCCTCGACGACGTCGGGCTCGCGTCGCGGTGGACGGCCCTCAACCCGCTGCTCGACACCTTCCGGATGCCGCTGTTCTTCTTCCTCGCGGGCGTCTTCGCCGCCAAGACCCTCCGTCGTCCGTTCGCCGCGATGTTCCGGCGCCGTGCGTGGCCCCTCCTGTGGACGTACGCGCTGTGGTGCGTCGTCTACGTCGCGGCCACGCAGGTGATCCCCTGGAGCTGGACCGACCGGACACGACCCGCGTGGAGCGACCTGTGGAGCTCGCTGTGGGTACCGAACTCGTCCTTGTGGTTCCTCTACGCGTTGTTCCTGTACTCGATCACGGGCTGGCTGATGGTCCGGCTCCCGGTGTGGGCTCAGCTCGTGCCCACGGCGGTGCTCTCCGCGCTGGTCGGGAGCGACGTCCTCACCACCCACAACACAGCCGGCGACAAGATCGCCGTCTACTACTTCTTCTTCCTGCTCGCGGTCCACTACGGGGACCGCATCTCACGGCCGGCGCCGGTCTCGCGCTTCTGGGTGCTCGCACCGGTCTTCGCGGCCTCGTCGGCGGCGATCATCGCACTCGATCTCGAGTCGATCCCGGGGCTACGACTCGTCGTGAGCGTCCTCGCGGTCCGCGTGGGCGTGCTGCTGGGACAGCGCCTCGTCGCTGTCGGCAAGCTGGGGACCTGGGCGTCACGCCTCGGTCATCGCACCCTCCCGGTCTACGTCCTGCACTACTACCCGATCTTCCTGGCGGCGGCGCTCCTCAGCTCCGCACCGAGCGCAGCCCATGCGGCCGCCGCGGCGCTCCCGCCCACGCTGGCCGCTGTCGCGATCGCCTTCGCCCTCGTCGTGCACCGCGTCCTGGCCGGTGTGCCCTGGCTGTGGACGGCGCCGCGGTGGAGCGCGCGGCGGTACTCCGCCCGGTGAGCCGGCGGCCTGCCGTCGGGGCTCGCAGCCGTCCCGGCCACCGCGCTCCCCGGCCGGCTCGTCGCGCCGACGCGAAGGTCTCAGCCGAGGAGCGCGTCGACGAGCGCCCTCGTCCCGCGGGATGCGGGCGCCCACAGCCCGTCGAGGCAGACGAAGGTCGTGGCACCGGCGACGACCACGGCGATCGTCTGCCCCTCGGAGATTCCTGACGGCGAGTGTGCCGTGACCCCCAGGATGAGGCTCTGCGGCGCCTCGGCGCCCTTGACATGGAGAACGAGGTCAGCACCACGCGGAGCGTACGGGAGCGGGTTTCCCTCGACGATACGCCAGGTGTAGCCGGTGGCGGCGATGCTGACCGGGCTCAGTCCCGCGTGCACCACAGCGTCGCTGGGCGGGTCCACCGCGACCGGAGCCTGGGCGTCGATCCAGGGACGCCGCTCGATCCAGATGGCGGACCTGTCGGCGAAGAGCCCTTCGACGGCCGAGGTGTCGTCGTGGGACCACCCCGAGGACGACCCGACGCCCGAGTACCGCAGGATGTTCGGGAACACCGTCAGGGAGCGGGTGGGGCCCGAGGACCACTCGCGCAGCAACGTGGTGCCGTCGGCCGCGTACACCCGGTACTCGACCACACCGTCGGCGGCCTGGGCACTGGTGGCCGCGGTCGCGGCGAGCTCGACCCAGTACGTCGCGCCGGCTTGCACCGAACCTCCGAGGGAGGCGGAGATGTTGCTCCCCTGCGAGGCGATCCACGCCCCACCCGTCGTGACGGCCAACCCGGCCATCTGGGTCGACCCCGCCAGGATCCGCAGGACGACGGCAGTCACCGATGGGACCGCGGGCACCGTCACGGAACGACGTGCGACGGCACGCCGGCGAGCCGTCACGGCCGTGAACCTGCCGTACGACTCGGCCGTTCCCGGCGTCACCCGCAGGCCCGTGTCGCCGGCGCCACGGTCGACGTACGTCACGACGCCTCCACCGGCGTTCACGACGTTCGAGAATCCCGAGCCCGAGCTCGCGCTGTTGGCCGCCGACGCCGTGGCGCCTGGGACCTGCCCCTCGAACGAGTTGCGGAGGTACTCGAACTCGAAAGCCATCTCAGGACGCCTTCCGTACGTTGAACGGGACGCTCGTGTCGAGCGGGTCGCTCGGATTCCACCGGTGGTTGCCGGCGAGCGTGAGCTTCTGCGCATTGCGTGCCAGGACGCCGTAGTCGGGGCCACGCCCGTAGTCGCTGCCGAACCAGTTCCCGACGACCTCCCCGCAGTCAGGCATGCGCTCCGGAGTGGCCGCCGCGAAGTTGACGCCCACCTGCCCGCCGTCGATCCACGAGCGTCGGACCGAGATGTCGCCCATGGAGGTGCCGTCCCCGGCCGCGCACATCACGCCCGACAGGCCCCACATGTGCGGGTAGTACGGGTTGCCGCCCAGGTGGCCGTGCGGCCACGTACCGGTGGGAGGGACCGAGGCGTTACCGATGCTCGGGTCGACGAACGCCTCGAGCCGCGAGCCGTCGATCTCGACGTCCCACAGGCCGTGGATCTCGACAAGGTCGTTGTGGGTGGCGTTCTCGGGCTGGGTCATCGTCGGTGAGAAGAATGCCATGTCGTGCAGCCAGGACGCTTCGATGCGCGCGCTCGCGCGCGTCTCCCCCGCAGGCGCGACGATCGAGACGCAGTCGATCCCACCGGACGAGTCCACGCGACGCATGGTGAAGCGCCACCCGTAGAAGCAGTGGGTCTTGTCGTTGACCGCTCGCGGTCGGATCGTGCAGTCCTCAAGAACGAGGTTCTGGACACGTTCGTGCGTCGCTCGCACGATCGGCCCCGAGACCGCGGCCGACGGACCTTCGAACCGGCAGTTGACGAACGTGACGTCCGGCGCGCGGACGTCGACCATGTCGAGGAACCGGCAGTTGTAGTAGCTGGCGCCCGGCGAGGACACCACCAGCAGTTCGGTGACATCGGTCAGCGGCAGGCCCGGGTCGACACCCGTGGTCGACGCGCTCGGGAGGTACGTTCCCGGAACGAGCAGACCACGCCCCAGACCGCTCACGGACGGCAGGACGGGCGACGTCCATCGGCCACCAGCAGCGCGGAAGACGGGCATCAGGCGCGCTCCCACAGGTCTCCGGGCCGAGCACCTGCCACCCCGCCGATCGGCGGGGCGGTCGGCGACACGAACATGACCGGACGGTCCGGGTCGAGCCCGGCGCGGCTCGTACCCGCGACCACCTGGACGGGTGACGCCGCGACGACCGAGTCCACGTACCCACGCGTCGCGGCGTGCTGCGCCGCGGTCGGCGGACCGACCGCCACCGCACCGGTCGCGGTCCTCAGCACAATCGTCGAGGGGGTCGGATCGACGTCGAACGTGAGGGAGAAGGTGGGCTCGTCGACGGCGTTCGCGGACACCGGAGCGCTCTTCACCGCGGGGTCGGACTCCGCCGACCGTCGGAGCGACCTTCGTCGTCATCGAGCGAGGGAAACCGAACCGAGCGACGGTCCACGCCGAAACCTCCCGTGCGTCGTCTGCATTGTCAGCACCACCGGGTGTGCAGAGCACGTCGACAACGTAAGCACATCTCGGACAGCCGGACCAGCGTCGACCGCGCAGCGAGCGGTACCCCGGTGCGTCGCACGAACGGGACCGCGCCGAGCCGCGAACCCGTCAGATCACCGGTGCCGGGCGCGGCGTGCGCACGCTCGTCCCGGCGCGCACCGGGACGAGCCACGGCAGGACGTCAACGTCCGCCGCCACGAATGTGCTGCGGGGGAATGCTCTCGCGGCCGCGCGCGTCAGCGCTCGCGATCACCTCGCCCGGCCACACCGCGGTCGACGCGGTGTCGGTGGGAACCGTCGCCACCGGCGGTGACGCCTGGGCCCGCGCACGACTTTCCCGGTCGGGCGCCTTCCTGCTGCCGCTGCGCCGCTGCGACGTGTCCGAGTCGTACCTGTAGTAGCTGTAGGCGCCGCCGTCCTGCCGACGCGGCTCGCGGTTGACCACGACACCGAGCACGTGCGCGTCGACGGTCTCGAGGTTGCCCAGCGCCTCCGTCAGCTGGCCACGGGTCACGACCCCGGCGCCGACCAGCACGATGACACCGCCCGCCACGCGGCTGAGCACGGCAGCATCGGTCACCGGGAGCAGCGGCGGCGTGTCAACGAGCACGACGTCGTACTCAGCCGTGAGCGTCTCGAGGAGCTTCGACATCGCGCTGGAGCCGAGGAGCTCGCTCGGGTTCGGTGGCACCTGGCCCGAGGGCAGCACATCGAGGAAACCGTTCCCGAACGGCTGGATGACGTCCTTGTACTGCGCCTGGCCGATCAGCACGGTCGTCAGGCCGACGCTTCCCTCGATCCCGAGGTAGCGGGCCACCGCGGGTCGCCGAAGGTCGGCATCGACGAGGACCGTGCGCGTCCCGGCGTCCGCCAGGGTGATCGCGAGGTTGATCGTCGTCGTCGACTTCCCCTCGCCTGGCACGGACGACGTCACGAGGATGGACGACGGGCGGTCGGCGACATCCAGGAACTGGACGTTCGTGCGCAGCCGTCGGAACGCCTCCGCCCGCGGGCTATGCGGATCCGACTGGACGATCAGCGGGTGTGCGCCGGCGTCGCCGTCGAAGACGATCGCGCCGATCACAGAGGCACCCGTGATCTGCTCGACCGTGGCCTCGCTGCGCACACGGTTGTCGAGCAGTTCCCGGAGCACCGCGATGAGCACCCCCAGGGACAGGCCGGCTGCGAGCCCGAGCGCCAGGTTGAGCCTCGTGTTCGGCTCGGAGGGTGCCGTCGGAGCGGACGCCGTGCGGACCACCGTCAGCTTCACGTTGGACGGGCCGCCGTCGGTCGGCTGCTCGAGGTCCGAGACGACGTCGCGGAACTCCGCGGCGACGGCGTTGGCCACCGCCGCCGCCATCGCAGGGGAAGGGTCGCTGACGCGGATGTCGATCAAGGACGAGTTCAGCGGGGAGTCCGAGACCACCCGACCTGCCAACGCATCGGCCCGCGTGTCCAGCGAGAGCTCATCGATGACCGGCCCGAGCACGAGCGGGGTAGTCACGAGGCGCGTGTACGACGCGACCTGCTGACGCGTGAAGCTCGAACCCTGCAGCAGCTCACTCGTCGTGGTGCCGCCCTGCACAGAGACGTAGAGCTGGGTCGACGCCGTGTACATCGGGGTCGTCAACGAGCTGGCCCCGAACGCGCCGCAGAAACCCAGCACCCCGAGCACGGCGATCGAGATCCAGTGCTTGCGGAGAATGAGGAGGTAGTCCCGAAGTTCCATTCCCAATTCCGATCAGTCGCCCGATGTCGAACTCGGAGCACGGTATCCGCGTCGTCGCCGGGCGTCCGCCCGCTCAGCATGGCAGAGGTCGACCGCCCGTCGGCAGACAGCGGAGGGCTCCCGCCGATCACGGCGGGAGCCCTCCGAGCCTGTCGCGGGCCGTGACGTCGGCTCAGGCAGCGGCAGCGGTCCGACGCTTGTTCGCGAACACCACGCCCGCCGCACCGGCAGCCAGCAGCGCACCCGCACCGAGCGCGATCGGCAGCGAGTTGGAGCCGGTGGCGCTCAACCCGGCACTGGTTCCGGTGCCCGACGCCGCCGCGATCACGAACGTCTGCGTGCTCAGGACCTCACCCGAGACGCCGTCCGTCGCAACGGCGGTGTAGGTGCCCGCCTGCGTCAGCGTGACGGTGAAGACCGCCGTGCCGGTGGCGTCGGTGTTCTTCGTCAGAGACCGGGTACCGGCGATCGTGATCGCGCTGTCCGGGATCGACGTCGGGTTGGTCGTGATCGTCAGGAGGACCGGCGTGTTCACCGGGCCCACGACTGTGATGGTGAAGCTGGTCCCGATCACGGGCGTCGCGGTCGACGCAGTGCCCAGGTTCGTGTAGTCCTCGGCGCCGTACCCGAAGGCGGCACTCGGTGCCAGCGCGAGCGCAGCAGCGGTCACGGCAATGGCAGCCGTGCGACGGATCTTCATGACGGTATCCCCCCAGGGTTACGGCATCTTTGGTGTGGCCAGTGTGGCACATGTGTGAAGAGGAGCAATCCGAGACTAGCGGGCAGTCTCGCACTTGGGAACAGCGGAAACATGATCGAAACCGCTGGCCAGAGGTGTGGTCCGCAGAAGAACCGGACCGGTTTGTCCGATTCCTGTGACGACGTCCAGGTCAATTCTGTACGTCTGTCCAGGTATGAACGCCCAGGTCGTGACCCCGACGACCAGGTCGTCGTGCACCTGGGCGTGCAGTTCTCCGGCCAGATCGTTCACCCGCACCGACTCGAGTCGCCCGTTCTGCGGGGGGTAGATCAAGACGTTCGTCCGGAATTCACCCAGCGGCACGATGCCGTCGAGTCCTAACAGGTACTGCGGGAGGTTCAGGACGCCGTCGGGAGGGGCGTAGGTGAACGTCGCACCCACGTGGACACGCTGGGAGCCGTCCGGCAGGCACTCGGTCGCCTCGACGGTGGCCTCGGCGTCCAGGTAGTACCCCAGCTTGGCCTGCGTGCCGTCGTTGAGGAACAGGCCGACGACGGCCGAGGACCCGGTGCGGCCCCGCAGCTCCCCGGAGAGCACGGTGCCCGCCAGCCGCGACTGCTCCTGCTCGTCAGCCGACCACACCATCAACCGGCCCCGACGAGCCGCCTCGGCGAGCGCGTCGACGACGGCAGGTGCGTCACCCTGCCCGCCCGCGACGGCGGCGAAGACGGACGCGGCAGTCGCCGCGAAGAAGTCGTCCTGCGCACTGGGGTCCTCGAATCGCAGGTACACCTCGTTGAGCAGCTCGGAGACGACGTTGTCCGAGGTCAGCACGGTGCCGTCGAGCACGGTGACGGGGCCCGTCGCCCCGAGGACGAGCGCGAGCGTGCCAGGGTCCAGCGACAGCACACCGTCGATCTCCCCGCCGACCTGCTGCTCCCAGATGGCGCGCGCGATCTGGGCCGAGCGCGGGAAGTCCGGCGTGAAGTTCACGTCGCGCATATCGGTGGCGAGCAGCGGACCGAACAGGTCGAGCTCCGCGTCGGACAGCGGGACCACCGGCTCGGGGAGGCCCGCGAGCTCACCCCCACGCCGCTGCTCCATCACCTCGATGTGCCCGTCCTCGGCGCGCAGCCGCAGGACGGCGCCGGCGATGCCCCCGGTCGCCCGCGGCTCGGCGTTGTTCTGCACGAGCACGAGGTACTCACGTGGCCCGTCGACGCCGAGCATCGCCGGCAGGAGCTGCGCGGCGCGGGCCGCCGTGGCGGTGTCGGCACCGACCTCGGCGAGCTGAGCGCGCAGCAGGTCGACCGGCTCGGCGACCTGCGCCACCAGCGGTGCGGTGTCGACGGCCTCGATGCGTTCGAGCGACGCCCGCACGGCCGTGTCGGCGCCCGTGATCTGCGACGCCACGGCCGCCAACGGCTCCAGGTCGATCCGGCCGTCGACGGGCGCCAGCGCGGTGGGATCGACGAGCGCGGTCGCCTCGACCAGGGGCGGCAGCGCGTGCTGCGCGAGCTCGTCGACGGCACCGGTGACCGCCTGCACGGCCTGCACGTTCGCACCCACGCCGGGGAGGGCACCGACGACGGACCACAAGGGCCCGGACATGCGGGCACGCGCCAGCGCGGCGTTCGTCTGGACGTCGTCGAGCGCCGCGCGCGCCTCGTCGACACGGCCGGCCCGCGCATCCTCCTGCAGCCGCCCGACCTCGGTCCGCGCCGCCATCAGGGCGTCGCGCGCCTCCATGGCCGACCACGCGAGCCAGGCGATCGACGCACCGAGGACGAAGGCCACGCCGATGACACCCAGCCAGATCGCCCGGCGGCGCGGATGCGCCCGCCGCATCATCTCCGCGGTCGACTGCCCACGCCGCGCCCCCTTCGCACGTCGTCGGCGCGACGGCGCGCGCGACGGACGTCGGCCCGGCGGCGGCGTCGACGGGCGTCGCTTAACGGACGATTCGGGCACGACAGGGATCTGCTGCGTCGTCCACTCGGGCCCCCAACCCGGATGAGCCACGCGCGCCCTCCCCCAGCGCCACGGTCACCGGGCACGATCTTGCCCGGCACATCCGTGGGCGATCGTAACCGGCCCGGGCCCGGGCCCACCGATCCGGACGACCGCCGCGCAGCCCCGCGCAGAGTCCGAGGCCCACCGGATCGTCACCTCGCGCCCGGGCAGGACGAGCCCCGAGCACGCTCCCGGCACAGGCGCACGGCACCCACGGACCGGCCGCATCAGGCATCATGCCGGGGTGAGCGACACCCCCATCCCCGCACAGGTCCTGGCGGTCTGCACCGGCAACATCTGCCGCTCCCCCGCCGTCGAGCGGCTGCTCGCCGCGCGGTTCGCCGGGACGGACGTGCAGGTCAGCTCGGCGGGGACGCACGCCGTCGTCGGGCACGGCATGTCGGTGCCGATGGTCCCGCTCGTCGAGGCGGCCGGCGCCGACGCGTCCGGGTTCGCGGCACGTCAGCTCACCGCGGACCTCGTCCGCGGGGCGGACCTCGTGCTGACGCTGACGCGCCAGCACCGCTCGGCCGTCGTCGAGCTGGCGCCCGCCACCGTGCGTCGCACGTTCACCCTGCGCGAGCTCGAGCGCCTGCTCGCCCACGTCGACCCGTCCGCCCTGCAGGCGGCCGGTGCCACACCGGCGCAGCGGCTGCGCGCCCTGCCCGCGCTCGCGGCGTCGGTCCGGCACGTCGCCCCGCGGGGCGATGATGACGTCGTCGACCCGATCGGCGGGGGCGACGCGCTCTACCGCACGTCGTTCGCCCAGCTCAGCCCTGGCGTGACCGCGCTCGCCGACGCGCTCCTGCACCCGTGAGACAGAGGATCTGCGGCACATAGCCCCGGAAATCCTCTGCCTCACGGGGCGATGGGGCGCGCGCGCCTACGATCAGGGAGTGCGCAACCTCGTCGACACCCTGATGCACCCGCGCCGCACACCGCCGCCACCGATCGACGTGGACCTCGCCCGCGTGATGGGCGTCGGCACGGTCGTGTGGCTCGGTGCGCTCGCGGTCGTCGGCGTGCTGTTCGCCCTCGACCTCGCACCGGCGCGCTGGGTCGGCGTGTGCGTCGCGGGTGCGGTGCTCGGCGTGCTGGGCTTCCTGTGGGCGCGGCGCAACGGTCACCTGTCGGCCGACGGGACCGGCGCGATGGTCCGCGACGAGCCGCAGGCCGACCAGCCGCAGGTCGACGAGCAGAGCGACGACGAGAGGCACGACGACTCCCCACGCACCGAGACCGCCGGCGTCTGACATCCGGCCCCGCCGCGACCGCGATCAGACCGGCCGGAACCACCCGACCGACGGGAACCGCGCGAAGTCCGCGTCGAACGAGCACACCGGCACGCCGTGCTCCACAGCGAGAGCAGCCAGGTGCGCGTCGGGGACCAGTCCGGCCCGACCGCCCGATTCCGCGAGCAGATCGCGAAGGACCTGGGCGTGCCGCGGACCAGGCTGCGGGACCCAGGCGCCCGGCGCGGCGAGCCACGCGTCGACGTAGGTCATCGCCTCGTCCGCGCCGAGCGGCTCGGGGTAGACCCGCGGGTTGGTCGTGATGCGGACGAAGCCCACGAGGCTGTGCCACGCGAACCCGACCCGCGACGGACCGTCGAGCTCGGCGTCGAGCCAGCGGCTCGCCGCCGCGTGGAACGGCGCATCCGGATCCACGTAGGCGAGAAGCACGTTCACGTCGACGATCACGCGCGGGCGTCGCCCTCGACCACGTCGAGGAGCTCCTCGGTGCGCGTCAGGTCGAAGCGCGCGCCTCCGAGACGGCGGGCAGGCAGTGGGCGGACGTACCGCGCCGTCGCGCTCTCGCGCTGCATGCCGCGGCGCGCCAGGATGTTCAGCGCCTGCCCGAAGCCGACGTGCTCGCTCGCCTGCACGACGCGCGTGGCAGCGACCACGTCGTCGTCCAGCCGCAGGGTCGTCCTCATGTCATCAAGGATACGTCACCACTGATGACCACCCCGACGTGCGTCAGCCGAGGAACACCTGCGCGCACAGAGGCCCGCGGGACGTGTCGACGCACCCCACGCCGATCTGCGTGAACGACGTGCTGACGATCCCCGCGCGGTGGCCTGCGGAGTCCATCCACCCGTCCAGCGCGGACTGCGCGGTCGGGTAGCCCCAGGCGAGGTTCTCCCCGACGTTCCACGTACCGCAGCGCTCCTGGATCTCCTCCATCGGGTCGTGCTCGAAGCGACCCTCGGCGGCGAGCCTGGCGACCCGCTCCTGCGCGATCGACGTCGCACAGGACGACCTGGTCAGCGCCGACAGGCCGAGGGCCGCGCGTCGGACGTTCGTCTCGGCGACGATCTGCTCGGCGAGCGTGGCGTCCGCGGCCGCGGGTGACGACGTCGCCGCAGGTGACGACGTCACGGCCGGTGACGACGTGGCCGCCGGCGACGAGGGAGCCGACGAGGCCGGTGCGCTCGGCGTCGTCGACCCGCCCGTCCCCGCACCCTCCGCACCCGTCGACCCGCCCCCCGCCCCGGAACCGGCGGGAGCGCCCGCCGCGGGCACGTCGGGCGACCCCGCGGG
>JAFAEH010000186.1 GCA_023424135.1 Actinomycetes bacterium
CAGCTGACCTGCGGCGATGACCCGAGGCGACGGCGCACCCGCACGTCACCCGGCTGACCGACGCGGACGCGGGCCGCTCCGAGGGCCCGCGCCGTGCCCCGACGGCGGCGCGCCCGCCCGCCCGTTCGCGACCCTGCACATCGACCTCGACGCGCGCGACCTGACCCTGCGTGCGTGGTGCTCCAGCCGGGGTCGTCGGTGTCACCGATGAGCCCCATCGACGGGTCAGGCACCGACCGGCAGATGTGCCAGTCGCGCAGCAGTCGGACGTTGGCTCCGACGGGTGCGAACGTCAGGAGGATGTGGTTCTTGACTTCACCGTGAACTCGGGTGAAGCCGCGGACGATCTTGACCCCGCGGTTGTGCTTGATCTCAGCGTTGAAGTGTTCGACGCCGAAGCGGCGCCCATAGAGCGCTGCCCACTCCGTGGTGCCGAACGGGATACGCTGCCTCGTCCACGCCTGCTCCTCGGCGTCGACGACGACGGTGATGCCGCAGCCGCAGACGGGTGGGGGCGGCTTGCCGTCCTTGCCGCGCGGTGCTCGCGGTGGGCAGCTCGTTGTCGGCACGCTGTACGGAGCGTGCATCGACTCCGGCGTGCAGCGCAGCCGCTTCTTGAGGGCCGGTCCGCGGAACCGCATCGTTCCCAGCGAGCCGGCGGCGAAGTAGGCCGCAGCGCGGCGCAGGATCTCGTTCTCCTGCTCCAACCGGCGCTTCTCCCGGCGCAGCTGGACTAGCTCGTTCTGCTCACAGGACGTCTGGACATCGACGACGCCGTCGTCGATGTCGGCCTGGCGCACCCACCGCCGGACGGACTCGATCGAGATGTCGAAGTCGGCCGCGACCTTGGCGTGGTTCAGATCGCCATGGCGGGCGACCCGCACGACGTCACGCTTGAGCTCGGGCGGGAACTTCTTGGGCGCAGCGACATCCTTTCCAGCGGGACCTCGTTCCACAGATGGAGTGTCAGCCAGCCCTCCAGCAGTCCCTGTTCGGGCATGTAGGTGACCGGCGAGGGCCGGTCCCTTCCACCGTTGGCTGCCGTTCTCATCGCGGCGGCGCGCCAGCGGGGTGAACCGGTAGGCCTCGCGCTTGTCGAAGATCTCACGGACGCGGGGTCGCCGGGGCGACGAGCGGAGACGACCTGGACGGCTCCCGTGTCCGGCCTGACGAAGGCTCCAGCGGATGTGCGGGGCGGCACTGTTCAGGAAGTCCTGCGGGTCGTGGCGCAGCGCCCACGCCAACTCCTGGAGCGCCGGCTTCGGGCACGTGCCCTCGGCGCGACCCGGCGGTCAGTCGCGGCGGGGTGGGAGGACGTTGAGCGCTTCCCCAGGTGTCCCCGTGGCTGAGTTCCGTCGCTGCGAGTTGTGCCGGACGAGGGGTGCACGCGGTGCGCGCGTCAGAAGGACAGGCACCGTCGGGAGGGCATGGCCGACGCGTCGGTCCGGCCCCGACCTGCCGGAACGGTGCTGGGACGCCGTGCTAGGCCGACCGGTCGCGCCACTCCCGGGCGTACTGCGCAACGTCTGGCGCGACCCGGGGCCCGTCCGGGACTTCTGCCCGATGTCCGGAAGCATCCCTTACGCTCCGGTACGGTACAGCGAGTCCTGGATGCGGTGAGCATTCCGTTCTGTCGTTCTGTCGTTCTGGTGCAGGGGGCCTGCGCGGAGGTGGTGTGCGCCACGTCCGCAGTCGCCGCGCCACGACCAGGAGGTCCGAGGTCTATGGCGCACGTCGTGGCGTCCGCCGTCCCCCAGGGGGCAGCGGACGAGCTGGCAGCACGCCTCACGACGGCGCTGCGCTCCGACGTGGCCGTCGTCGACTGGAAGGACGGCCCGACGCCGGGCGGTCTCCTGGTGCTCGCCCCGCACGAGCTGGCCGACGACGAGCGTCGGGCGGCGCTGGCTTCCGTCGACTACTCCTGGGTGCACGTGACCTCGGCCGGCGTGGACTTCGCCGGGCTCGCCGACGTCGGTCCGGGCACGCTCCTGACGCGGAGCTGGCGCTGCTACGCGGCGCCGCTCGCCGAGTACGCGATGCACGCGATCCTGACGCACGAGTGGGCGGGTGCGGCGCGCTGGGGCCTCGCCGTGCCCGCAGTCTCAGGCCACGCGGCACCTGTTCCCGAGTCGGCTGTCCCGGACCCTGGGGTAGGGCTCTGGGGTTGTGCCGTCGGGATCGTGGGCTGGGGTGAGGTCGGTCGGCGGCTCGCCGTCGCGCTGACAGCTCTCGGGGCGAGCGTGCGTGTCCTGAGCCGGACCCCCCGCGTCTCCGACGACCCTCGCGTCCGCCACACCACGCGACTCGATGACGTGCTGGACGTCGACCACCTCGTGCTCGCGCTCCCACTCGGTGAGGACTCCCGTGGGCTTCTCGACCGCGAGGCGCTCGGGCGCGCCCGGCCGGGCCTGCACCTCGTCAACGTGTCGCGTGGCGAGCTCGTGGACACCGACGCGCTCCTCGAGCACTGCGACGCAGGCCGCCTGCACGCGACGCTCGACGTGACCTCGCCGGAGCCGCTGCCGGACGACCATCCCCTGAGGGTGGTGCCGACGGTCCGCCTCTCGCCGCACGTCGCCTGGCGCAGCCGTGAGAGCGCCTGGGCGTACGTCGACGACCTGGTCGCGGTGTGGCAGGCCCTCGCGCGGCACGAGCC
Organism: Actinomycetes bacterium; assembly: GCA_023424135.1. Lineage (GTDB taxonomy): Bacteria > Actinomycetota > Actinomycetes > Actinomycetales > Cellulomonadaceae > Cellulomonas. The sequence goes on from JAFAEH010000186.1 coordinate 2,657, forward strand.
GGTGCCTGGAGTCGTCTCGGGGCAGCTGGACCGTGCCCGCGCGCTGACCACCGGCCGGCTGCTGGTCCCGACGTCAGGAGGCCATGGTGGGTGACGCGTCCGACGCGCGCCGGCGAGTGTTCGTGCTCCACTCGCGTCAGTTCCTCACGACGGACCCGGCGGAGGCGTTCCCGCCGGACCGGTTCGACGTCGTCGTGCTGACCGACGCCGACCCCGGCAGCGTCCTGCGGGAGGACGTCGGGAACCCGGACGTGCGGGTCGTGCGCGCGGACCGGGAGGAGTGGGAGGCGGTCGTGCGGTCCGCGCCCGGTGCGCAGGTCGTGAGCAACGACGAGTACTGCGTCGTCGAGTGCGCGCGCCTGCGGGTCGCGACGGGTCTGCCCGCGCGGCACCCGGCGGACCTCGAGGGGTACCGCGACAAGGTGCTGATGAAGCGTCGGCTCGCCGCCGCGGGCGTCGCGGTGCCGCGGCACCTGACCCTCGAGCCGGCCGTCACGTCGTCCGGCGCGGTCGCGGACCACGTGGTGGCGAGCGTCGGGCTGCCCGCCGTCGTGAAGCCCAGGGACGAGGCGAACTCGCGCGGCGTCGAGGTGCTGCACGACCGCCAGGCGCTGCTGGCGTGGCTGGCGCGGCACGACGGTGAGACGGGGTGGCAGGTCGACGAGTACGTGACCGGCGCCCTGGGCCACGTCAACGCGCTGGTGCGCCACGGCGACGTGCAGCCGGTCCAGGTGGGTGGCTACCTGGGGCCTCTGCTGGGGTTCGAGCACGGCCGAGTACTGGGCGGGTGGAGCGTGCCGCACGCATCCGCGCAGGCCGCGGCGGCGCACGAGCTGAACGAGCGCGTGGTCCGCGCACTGGGCGCGGACGGCGACTTCGTGGTCCACACGGAGTTCGCGACGACCCCCGACGGCAGGCTCGTGGTGCTGGAGACCGCCGCGCGCGCTCCGGGGGCGCTGGTCTCCGAGGTCGCCCGCGTGCACGCCGGTGTCCAGCTCGAGGTGGCGAACCTGCGTCTGCAGGCAGGTCTGCCCGTCCCCGAGCCGGACCGCACCGGAACCCGCCAGGGCGGGTGGCTGTGGCTGCCGGTGATGCCGGGTCAGCGGTGGGACGGCACGCCCGAGGTCGTCGACGTCCTGGGCAGCGAGGTCGACGTGCACGTGTTCCGCGTCGCGCGCGACGGCAACACCGGGACCACCGTGCGCCTCGGTGCCTCGGCCCTGCTCGCGAGCACCGGCGCGATCGCCGACGACGTGGCGGCACTCAGCCGTGCGCCGTGGTTCGCCGCGGTGGCCGAGACGAATGGCTTCGCAGACGAGCAGCCCCACGCCCCCCGACGTGACGAGGAGGACGACGGTGATGGTCGTGCGTGACCAGGACACCCAGATGGCGACGGTCGCCGCCGCGGGACGGAGCGCGTCCGACGGTCCGACCCGTACCGGCGCCGACTACCTCCGCGGCCTCGCAGGTCGCCGGGTCTTCTCGTCGGGCACATCCATCGAGGACGTCGCTGAGGACCCGCGGACGTGCGCCATGGCGCACCTGCTCGCGGAGATGCTGGACGAGGCCCTCGTACCCGGCCCCTTCGTCGGGTCGTCCGGGTTCCCGCTCGCGTACAGCATCGCGTCCTCGCCGGAGGACGTGCGGGCACGTGGGGCCGCCTTCGCCGCGACCGCACGTCGCAGCGGCGGGTTCATGGGGCGGAGCCCCGACTTCCTCGCCACCGTCCTCACTGCGTGGCGGGCGGCCTCCCCGCACTTCGGCGAGCACGCGGACGACCTCGTCCGGTACTGGGAGCGCGCCCGCACGCTCAACCTCGTGCTCACCCATGCGATCAGCGACCCGCCGGGAGACCGCCACCTGCCCGCCGAGCTCCGCGGTGCGCCGCGCACCCTGCGTGCCGTGGATCGGACGGCGGAAGGCCTGGTCGTGAGCGGCGCGAAGATGCTCGCCACGCTCGCGCCCTTCGCCGACGACCTGATCGTGTACCCGTTCCGGCCGCTCGGCCCGGCCGAGGCCGACCAGGCGCTCTGCTTCGCCGTGCCCGTCGCGACGCCGGGTCTCGTGCTGTACAGCCGCCCGTCGCTCGCGGTCGGCGCACCGCAGGACCGGCCTCTCGCGAGCAGGTTCGACGAGATGGACGCCATCTGCGTCTTCGACCAGGTCGTCGTCCCGTGGGACCGGGTGTTCATCGACGGGGACGTCGAACGGGCCAACGCGCTGCGTCCGGCGACCGGGATGACCACCTACGCGTGGCACCAGTCGGCGGTCCGTTCGTGGATCAAGGCAGAGCTGGTCTTCGAGCTCGCGCACGCCTGCGCCCGTGCCGGCGGCAGGGACAGCGCACCCGTCACCCGGCAGCGACTGGGAGAGCTCGCCGGGATCGTCGAGTCGTTGCGTTCCCTCGTGGTCGCTGCCGAGTCGGCACCGCAGGTCGACGCGCACGGCAACCACGTCGCCGACCCCGTCCCGCTCGCCGCGTCGGGGATGCTCAGCAGCACGCTCCACCCGCGGGCCGTCGAGCTCCTCGGCCAGGTGGTCGGGAGCGGCCTGGTGATGCACCCGGTGCACGCGGACGAGGAGCCGGGCAGCGCGACGCACGACTACTTCCAGGAGTACTTCGCCGGCGCGGGTGTCGACGGCATGGAGCACGGGGCGCTCCTGCGTACCGCGGCCGAGCTGACGCTCGACCGCTTCGGCGGACGGCAGAGCCTGTACGAGCGGCTCTTCCTCGGCCCCCCGGAGGTGTTCGCGGGCAAGTTCTACGACGAGGTCGTGCGACGGCGTGCGCCCGGCGAGCTCCTGAGGACGGTTCTCGGTTCCGGCACGGGCGACCCGTCGGGGACGGGCGACCCGACAGCCGCCGTCGCCGTTGCCGACGCACCGACGTCGAGCACCGCGCACGATGCACGACCCACCGCCTCGACCCCTTCCTCCGTCCCCCGACCCGTCACCGTCCGCTGACCCGCGACCGCGTGCGACCCACGAGGAGTACTGCCATGCCCATCGCCGAAGGCGCGCTCGTCCAGGCACTGGAGCCGTTCCGGGGCTTCGTCCTCGCATCGATGATCTTCACGCTCCAGCAGAGCGGCCTCGTGCCGGACCTGGACGAGGGCCGCACCCTCGACGAACTCTGCGAACGACACGGGCTCGACCGGGCGCGGCTCGCGGCGACGGTCGACTACCTCGTCGCTGCCGGGTTGGTCGAACGCTCGTACGACGGGCTGCTGCGTCGTACGCAGTACGCGCGCGGCTTCGACGAAGCGAGTGCGTGGTACGAGATGATGGTCGGCGGGTACGGCGAGACGTTCCTCTCGCTCGGGTCGCACCTGGCGGCCGGCACGCCCCCAGCACCCCGCGCGGGCGGCTTCGTCAGCAGGGGCAGCTGCGGGATCAGCATGCATGACTCGATCCCGCTGCTGCGCACGCTCCTCGCTCAGACCGGTCGCCCCTACACCCGCCTCGTCGACCTCGGGTGTGGCAGCGGTGTGTACCTCACGGAGCTGTGCAAGGACTACCCGACGATGACCGCTGTCGGCATCGAGCCACACCCCGACGGTGCTCGCGCCGCGCGCGAGTGGGTCGAGTCCCAGGGCCTCTCGGACCGTGTCGTGATCGAGCAGAAGGGCGCCCTCGAATGGCTCGGGGACCCGGAGAACAGCCCGGACCTCGCTGTCCTCGCGTTCGTGATCCATGAGGTGCTCGGCCAGGAGGGCGAGGAGGGCGTCCGGCGTCTCCTCGACACGCTCTTCGACGCGGCGCCCGACCTGGACCTCGCCGTCGTGGACATCGATCTCCGCTCGGGCGACGCCGCCTCGATGGCGCACCCGCTCGCGCAGGCGTACTACAACGCCTACTTCCTCATGCACCCGTTCACCAGCCAGCGGCTCGAGACCCGGGAGTGGTGGGAGAAGCTGTTCGAGGAGTGCGGCCTCACGGTGGTCGCGTCGGGCGTGACGGACCCGGCGATGGACTCGACCGCCTTCGAGGTCGCCTGGGTCCTGCGGCGCGGTGACCGGTGACCAGCACCGCGCCGCACTACCGCCCGCGGGACAGCATGGCCAAGCCCCGGATCGCGTCGGGGCCCCGGACCTTCATGCGGCTGCCGTGGGTCGACGACCCGCTGGACGCACCGGGCCGCATCGACGTCGCGGTCGTGGGCGTGCCCACGGACTCGGCCGTGTCCTACCGCTCCGGCGCGCGCTTCGGGCCGGAGGCCATCCGTGCGGCGAGCGTGCTGCTGCGCGACGTCAACCCCGAGACCGGTATCGACGTCACGCAGGTGCTGTCGATGGTCGACGCCGGCGACGCCCCTGTCGTCCCGGGTTACCACGAGCTCACGCTCGAGCGCCTCGAGGCGTACCTCACCCCGCTGTACCGCGCGGGCATCGTGCCGCTGCTCCTCGGCGGGGACCACAGCCTGGTCATGGCTGAGATGCGGGCCGTGGCCGCCGTTCACGGTCCGGTCGCCGTGATCCACTTCGACGCCCACGGTGACGTGCTCGACGACTACTACGGCGTCAAGCACTTCCACGGCACGATGTTCCGTCGCGCCGTGGAGGAGGGCGTCGTCGACCCGTCCCGGAGCGTCCAGGTCGGGATGCGCGGATCCGTGCACCCCGACGACGTCGGGGCCGGCACCGCGCTCGGGTACGACGTCGTGCGGTGGTCCGAGCTCGCTGAGATGTCACCGGCGGACCTCGGCCGTCGGGTCCGGGAGCGCGTCGGCGACAGCCCGGTCCTCGTGTCGTTCGACATCGACTTCATCGACCCGGCGTACGCGCCGGGTACCGGGACGCCCGAGGTCGGCGGTCCGTCGTCCTACCAGACGCTCCAGTACCTGCGGGCGCTGGGTCCTCTGCGCTACGTGGGCCTCGACATCGTCGAGGTCGCGCCCCCCTACGACCACGCGGACGTCACGAGCCATGCCGCGGCAGTCGTCGCTTTCGAGCTACTCGGCCAGGTCGCCGCACAGGCGCTCCGGTCCCCCGACCATCGCCGTGCCGTGCACGCGCAAGACGAGAGGTGAGAGCACCGTGCGGAACCTGACACAGCTCGAGATCCAGGCGCTCCTCGACGGTGTGAACGTCTCCGACGGACACCCGCGCATGCCGCTGACCGAGTCCCAGCGGGCCATCGTGGACGCCCTCGCGGCGCTGTTCGTCGAGACCGAGAAGGCCCGGTTCGCGGAGGTCGAGCTCACGGCTCAGGAGGCGTTCCTCCACGGGCTGGGGCAGCTCGAGGCGCCCACGGGAACCGGTCGGCTCCTGAGCTGCTACTCGTCGTCTGTCGCGATGGACATCGTCGCTCGCACGCTGGCCGGACGTACCCGCCGCGTCGCCCTCGTCCACCCGACGTTCGACAACATCCCGGACCTGCTGCGTGCGCGAGGGTTGGACCTCGTCCCGCTCAGCGAGGAGGAGCTGGCCACCGGGCACGTCGACCTCCCCGACGACGTCGGTGCCGTGTTCGTCACGACGCCGAACAACCCGACGGGGTGGGTGCTCGAGGAGACCGCGTTGCGGTCCCTCGCGGAGCAGTGCGCCGCAACGGGTCGGGTGCTGGCGATCGACTCGTGCTTCCGGGGTCAGGAGCCGCGGGCGCAGTACGACATGTACGCCGTGCTCGACGCGAGCGGCGCCGAGTGGGTCGTCATCGAGGACACCGGGAAGCTGTGGCCCGTGCAGGAGCTGAAGGTCGGGCTCCTCGCCTGGGGACACCGCACCCGTCTGCCCCTCGAGGACGCGTTCAGTGACGTCCTCCTGTCCGTCTCGCCGTTCGTGCTCCTCCTCGTCACGCACCTGGCGCGGGACGCGAACAGCAGCGGCTACGCGCAGCTGCACCAGCTCGTGGCGGAGAACCGTGCGGCGCTCGCACGCCACCTCGAGGGCACGGGACTGGCCCTCACCGACCCGGACGCGCGGATCAGCGTCGCGCGTCTGACGCTCCCGGGCCCGGGTCTGTCGCAGCGGTACTACGAGGCGATCCTCCGCAAGGGGGTGCACACGCTGCCGTGCGACCCGTTCCACTGGGCCCGCCGGGAGGAGGGGACGAGGTACCTGCGGATCTCGCTCGCGCGCAGCCGTGACGAGATCGAGCTCGTCGGACGCGTCCTGGCGACCCTGGGGCCGGTGGACGCCGAGCAGTGAGGGGGCGTCAGGTCGACCGGCACGCGCCCTTCGGTGTGCCGGGGCTCGTCCGCGGCTGGAGCGAGCGGACGCCGGAGGAGGTCGCGCTCCTGGACGTCGACGGCGCCACGACGTACCGGGAGCTGGAGCTCGCCTCCGACGTCGTCGCCGCACGTCTCCGCGAGGCCGGTGCACGTCCTGGCGAGCCCGTGGCTGTCCTCGTGCCGCGGGGGCGTGTGGCCGTGGTGACGATGCTCGGGGCGCTCAAGGCCGGTGCGCCCTACGTGCCCCTGTCGGTCGACGACCCGGCCGCGCGCCGTGGGCGAGTGCTCACCACCGCCGGCTGCGAGGTCGCGCTGGTCGTCGACGCCACGGCGGGGATGCTCGGCGAGGGCGTGACGCCCGACGAGACCGCACCGCGCCTGGTGGACGTCTCCGACGTCCTCGATGTCGCCGAGCGGGATCCTGTCGGCCGCGTCGCCCGGGAGCCCGCCCCGCTCCGGTCGTTCGGCGAGGACCACCCTGCGTACGTGCTGTTCACGTCGGGGTCGACGGGAGAGCCCAAGGGCGTGGTGGTGCCGTCGCTCGCACTCTGCAACCGGCTGCTGTGGATGTGCGAGGAGTACGGCTTCGGGCCGGGTGACCGCATCCTGCAGAAGACACCGTTCACGTTCGACGTGTCCGGGTGGGAGTTGTGGGCGCCGCTCTGCGCGGGGGCCGTCGAGGTGCTGATGCCACCGGACACCCACCGTGACCCGGGTGAGGTCGTCGAGTGGATCACGCGGCACGGTGTCACCGTGTGCCACTTCGTCCCGTCGATGCTGCGCGAGTTCCTCGCGTGGCCCACCGTGCGTGCCTGCGCGACGCTGCGCGCCGTCATGAGCAGCGGTGAGGCACTGCCCCGGAGCCTCGTCGACCGTTTCCACGCCACGCTGACGGCGGACCTGCACAACCTCTACGGGCCGACCGAGGCGACGATCGACGTCACGGCGTGGACGTGCCCCCGCCCGGGCGGTCCCGAGGGGTCCGTCCTCATCGGCACGCCGATCACGAACACCACGGTGGTCGTGGTCGACGACGACCTGCAGCCGGTGCCGCCGGGCGAGCCGGGGCAGATCGCCGTGGGTGGCATGGCGCTCGCGACCGGGTATCTGGGCCGCCCGGACCTCACCGCAGCCGCGTTCGTCACCGCCCCGGCCTGGGCCGGTGTGGACCGCTTCTACCTGACGGGGGATCTCGGGCGCGAGCTGCCCGACGGCATCGAGTACCTAGGGCGCACCGACGACCAGCTGAAGATCCGCGGGCACCGTCTCGAGCCAGGGGAGGTCGAGGACGCCCTGCGCTCCTGCGAGGGCGTGGACGACGCGGTGGCGCTCGCCGTGCAGGAGGAGGGCGACACCCGCCTCGTGGCGTGCCTCGTGCTCGCCGGGGACGTGCCGGCCGGTCCGGCCGGTCCGGAGCTCACGGCCCGGCTCCGGCGGGAGCTGCGCGCCGTGCTGCCCGAGGCGTTCGTCCCGACGTCGTACCACGTCGTCGACGCGTTCCCCCTGACCACGAGCGGGAAGTGCGACCGCAAGCGGCTCGCCGAGGTCGTGGCGACCGCGGGGCCGACGAGGTCCGACGTCCCGGTCGGTGGAACGCTGCGCGACCTGTGGACCACCGTGGTCGGTCGTCCCCCTGCAGGCGACGGGTTCCTCTCGTCCGGTGGCCACAGCCTCGCGGCGGCGCGGCTCGCCGGGGCGGTGCTCGAACGGTGGGGCGTCCGGGTACCGCTGCAGCTCCTGCTGCGCGACGACGCCACGTTCGAGCAGCTCGCCGACCTCGTCGAGCGCCGGCGTGGTGCGCCGGGTGCGGTGAGCGCGCCGGTACGGCGCGCAGCGACCGACGGCCGTGCCCCCACCGGCCCCGAGCAACGTCGTCTGTGGTTGTGGGCCCGCACGTTCCCCGGCAACCCGGCCTACAACGTCGTCGGAGCGGTCGAGGTGGACGGACACCTCGACCCCGACCTTCTGCGCACCGCGGTCGGTGCCGTCGTGCGTCGGCACGCAGCGCTACGGACCGTCTTCACGACCGACGGCGAGGACCAGGTCCTCGTCCCGCCCCGTGACGTCCCTCTGACGTCCGCCACCCCGCAGGGAACCTGGGACGACGCGCTGGACGCCCTGGTCGCGAGCGTCGGTGCGACACCGTTCCGACCTGACGAGCCCACCCGCGTAGCGGTGGGACTGCTGCGCTCCGTGACCGGTCCGCCGCGCAGTGCCGTCGTCCTGGCGCTCGACCACCTCGTCGCCGACCAGCGCTCGCTCGACGTCGTCTGGCGCGATCTGGCGGGTGCGTGCACCACAGGCCTGCTCGACGCCTCCACCGGCGACCTGCTCTCCTCGGTGTCGCCGGAGCCGCGGCGGCGGGACGAGGACCTCCGCTACTGGCGCGAGACCCTGGACGGCGCGCCGCCGCGGATCACGCTGCCGTTCACCGCGCCCCGGCCGGCGCTGCCCACCTTCGCCGGTGCAGACACCATCCTCGAGATCGAGGCCGACCAGGCTCGACGACTCGAGCAGGACTGCCTCCGCCGTCGCGTCACCCCCGCGACGCTCGCCCTGGTGGCCTACGCCCGGACCTTGATCGCCTGGTCCGGTCAGGACGACGTCGTCGTCGGGGTCCCGATGTCCGGACGTGAGCGTGAGGACGAGCTCGATGCTGTCGGGTTCTACGTCCGCACGCTGCCCGTCCGGATCACCGCGGAGCCCGGCACGACCACTGTCGACCTCCTCCAGCCCGTGGCCGACGCCGTCCTCGAGGCAGCCGACCACGCTGCGGTGACGTTCGACGAGATCGTGGCCCACCTCCGGGTACCACGTTCGATCGACGCCAACCCGGTGTTCCAGGTGTGGTTCAACGACCTCACGCGAGCGGAGCCGCCACGGACCGTCGCGGGGCACGACGCCCGCCCGCTGCTGGTGCGCGCGCGGTCGTCGCTCTTCGACGTCGGCCTGTACCTCCATCGGTCCGCGACAGGTGGACTGGTCCTCCAGCTCGTCCACGCGACGGACCTGTGGACGGCTGAGGTGGCCGCCGAGCTGGTCCGCCAGTGCCGTGACCGGATGCTCGAGGTCCTCACGCCCGAGTCCGGTCCGGCCACCCGGCCCGAGGCGCTCATCCGCGTGCTGCACGCCGCCGAGCCCGACGTGCCGCCGACCGCGCGGACCTGCGCCGACCTCGTGGACGCCGTCACCGCCGTGGCGACGCAGGAGCCCCGCCGCGTCGCACTCGTCCACGCCGGCACGGTCGTCGACTACGGCGAGCTCCTGGAGCGGGTCCGCCGCGTGAGCGCGATGGTGCGCGCGCACGTGCCACGCGGCGAGGTCGTCGTCGTCCAGGCGGCCGCCACGCCCACCCTCGCGGTTGCCGTCCTGGGTTGCTGGCACGCGGGCAACCCGCCGCTGCTCGTCCCCGCCGACGCCCCCGAGGCCTGGCGCGAGCAGGTGCGCGCGGCCCTGCCGACGGCGGCACCGCTGCGCATCGACGACGACGTGCTGGACGACGTGCGCCCCACGGACGAGCCCGCGGCACGTTTCGCGGTCGACGCAGTGGGCCACGCGCTGACGACGTCGGGGACGAGCGGGCGTCCCGTCGTCGTCCTGCTGCCCGCGGACGCGCTCCCCGACTCGTTCGACCACCACGTCGACGCGCTCGGTCTCGATGCTCGGGAGCGCTTCTGCCTCACCGCTCCGGCGGCCCACGACCCCGTCCTGCGCGACCTGGTCCTGCCGCTCACGCTCGGAGCGAGCGTGCACGTGCCGACCCTGGAGCAGGCGGCGGACCCGCACGCGCTCGTGCGGTACCTCCGTGACACCGGAGCCACGGTGCTGCACACGACGCCCTCACGTGCGCGGCTCCTGCACGGCACCGGCGCCCGTGTCGACTCGCTGCGCGTCGTCGCGCTGCACGGCGAGCGCGTCACGACGCGTGAGGTCGCCACGACCCACCTGCTCGCGCCGAGCGCCGTGGTCGTCAACGTGTACGGGACGACGGAGACACCCCAGGCGAGCGGCATGTCCGACGCGCTGCGGAGCGACCGCCCGGCCCAGCCGCCCTACCGCACCGACCCGGACCCGGGGGTGCCGGTGCACGCGGTGCCGCACCGGGAGCTCGTCGTCGTGACATCCGCAGGAGAACGGGCCCGGGTGGGCGAGGTCGGCGAGATCTGCGTCGTCGGAACCGGGCTGGCGCTCGGCTACCTCGGGGACGAGCGCACGCCCCCGCGTCCCGGGGACCGCCCGCGGGTGCGCGCGTACCTCACGGGCGACCTCGGGCGGTACGACCTCACGGGCGGCGTCGACGTCCTCGGCAGGGTGGACCGGCAGGTCCAGGTCCACGGGTACCGGGTCGAGCCGGCCGCCCTCGAGAGAGCGGTCGGGGAGGTCCGGGGGGTCCGCTCGTGCGTGGCGGACGCGCGCGACGACGAGCTGGTCCTGTGGTTCTGCGGTGACTCGCACGTGACTGAGACGGACGTGCTCCACCACGTCCGGCAGGTGCTGCCCCCGTCGTCGTGGCCCGCGCGTGCCGTCCGTGTCCCCGAGCTGCCACTGACCCGGAACGGCAAGGTCGACGTCGCGCTGCTGTGGGCTCGTCCTGACGTCGTCGCGGACAAGGACGCGGTCGCCACGGCGCCGCGCGACGACGGCGTCCCGCTCGTCGGTCTCGTCCTCGAGCACCTGCGGGCCGTGACGGGGGACGTCATCGCACCCTCCCCGTACACCCGGTTCTTCGACGCAGGGCTGACGTCGCTCGACCTGGTGCGCCTGCACGCGCGGCTCGTCCGCGTGCCGGGCATGAGCGGGTTGACGGTCGCCGACCTGTTCCTCACCGGGACACCCGCAGCGCTCGCCGACCACGTCGCCGAGCTGACAGGACCTCGCCCGGGCGGACGCGGGCCGCGCCGGGTTCGTGACGGACACCGCACCACCGCCACGGAGCTGAGCCTGCGCCGTTCGGCGCGGGGGGCGATGGTGCGCAACCGAGGAGCCGGTACCACCGGCGGTAGGGACGGATGACCATGGGCCTGGACGACATCGCGATCATCGGCATGGGGCTGCGCGCGCCCCGCGCCGCGGACTACGGCGAGTTCTGGGAGAACCTCGTCGCCGGTCGGGACTGCATCGCCCGCCTGACCGACGAGCAGCTCCTCGAGGCCGGGGAGGACCCGGCGGTCCTCGCCGACCCCCGTTACGTCCGCGCGCGTCCCCTGCTGGACGACGTGTGGGACTTCGACAACCGGTTCTTCGGGATGTCGGGACGCGAGGCCGAGCTCCGCAACCCCCAGCACCGGCTCTTCCTCGAGCTGTGCTCGACAGCGCTGCAGGACGGCGGGTACGACCCCGCGCGCTACGACGGGTCGATCGGGGTGTACGGCGGCAACGCCCCCGACCGCTTCGCCGAGGCCGTGCGTTCGCAGCCGGAGCTGTACGAGCAGGTCGGCGAGCTGGTCACGGGCGTCTCGAACAACATCGACTACCTCGCGACATACGTCTCGTACCGGCTCGGGCTGCGTGGGCCGAGCATGTCGGTCCGCACCGCGTGCTCGACGTCCCTCGTTGCCGTGCACCTCGCGTGCCAGGCGCTGCGGCAGGGGGAGTGCGACCTCGCGCTCGCAGGGGGCGTGGAGATCGAGATGCCGTACGGTCGCGGATACCTGTACGTGGACGGGTCGATCGACTCGCGTGACGGCGTGTGCCGGCCGCTCGACGCCGACGCCTCGGGCACGGTTTTCGGCAGCGGTGGCGGCGTCGTCCTGCTCAAGCGCCTCGAGGACGCGCTCGATGACGGCGACGACGTCGTCGCCGTCATCCGGGGTTCTGCGGTCAACAACGACGGCGGGGAGGGCGCGGGCTACACGGCCCCGAGCCCCGTGGGTCAGGAGCGGGTCATCCGCGAGGCCGTCACGGTCGCGCAGGTCGACCCGGCCACGATCGGCTACGTCGAGCTCCACGGGACGGGGACGACCCTCGGCGACCCCATCGAGGTCCGGGGTCTGGCTGCGGCGTTCCGAGCGACCGCCGCGGGCGAGCTCCCGCCCGCCTCCTGCGAGATCGGTTCGGTGAAGTCCAACGTCGGTCACCTCGGGCCGGCGTCGGGTGTGACCGGCTTGATCAAGGTCGCGCTGATGATGAGGCACGAGTACGTCCCGCCCACGATCAACGTCACGCGCCCCAACCCGAAGCTCGAGCTCGCGAGCACCCCGTTCGCCATCGCGGACGTCGGTCACCCGTGGCGTGCCGCCGACGGTCAGCCGCGTCGGGCGGGTGTCAGCAGCTTCGGTCTGGGGGGCACCAACGCCCACGTGGTGGTCGAGGAGGCACCCCCGGTGCCCGAGACCCCTCAGGCCGACGAGGTGACCGAGCTGCTGGTGTGGTCCGCGGCGGACGGGGCGGCCGAGGCGGCAGTGCGTGAGCAGCTGGCAGCCGTGGTCGCGAAGACGCCCGCGGGCGCGATGCGGCATGTCGCACGCACCCTGCAGGTCGGCCGCCCGGTCCACGTGCGCCGCGGTGCGCTCGTGGTCACCGACCCGGCGGAGGCGGCGGCACGGCTCGCGGGCCCCGGGACCTCAGTGACCAGCGGAGACGGCACCGTCCGCCGGCCCGTCCTGCTGTTCCCCGGCCAGGGCGCTCAGCGCCCGCGGTCCGGCACCGGGCTCGCGCGGAGGTGGCCCGCGTTCGACGTGGCGGTGCGCGAGCACCTCGAGCACTTCAGCACCCTCATGGGGATCGACCTGGTCCGGGTGTGGCAGGAGGAGGACGACCCCGCGGTCGTCGCGCAGACGGTGCACGCGCAGCCGCTGCTCTTCTCGGTGGAGCTCGGTCTGGCGCGAGCTCTCGAGAGCATCGGCGTCGTGCCGTCGGCGGTGGCCGGGCACAGCGTCGGCGAGCTGGTCGCCGCGACCGTCGCGGGCGTGCTCGACCCTGCGGAGGCCATGCTCGTGGTGGCGCGCCGCGCAGAGCTCATGCAGGACGTCCCGCCGGGCCGCATGCTCGCGGTCCTGGCCGACGAGGTGACGGTGCGCGGGCTGCTGGTCCCGGGCGTCTGGGTGTCTGCGGTCAACGGGACGCGTCAGGTCGTCGTGGGCGGCTCCGCATCTGACGTCGAACGGTTCCAGGAGGTCCTGGTGTCCGCCGGTGTTCCGTGCCAGCCGGTGCCGACCTCGCACGGGTTCCACACGCCGATGATGGAGCCCGCTGCGCAGGGGCTGGCGGAGGTCGTGCGGGGGTGCACGTTCTCCGTGCCACGGCTGCCGCTCGTGTCAGCGGCCGCCGGCACCCTGCTCGACGACGAGCGCGCGCTGTCCCCGGACTTCTGGGGGCGGCAGGTCGTCGACCCGGTCCGCTACCTGGGGGCGCTGGACACGCTCGCCACGATGCCGGCGGCGCTGCTGCTGGAGGCCGGCCCGGGCACCACGCTGGTGAGCCTGGCCCAGCAGCACGGGCCCGTCCGCGCGGCCGGGCACCGCGGCACCAGCCTCCTGGGACGGGCGGGCGTCGACGACGAGTGGGCCGAGACCCTCGCGGCGATCGGCGCGGTGTGGGCCGAGGGTACGGACATCGACTGGGAGGCCATGCAAGGAGCGCGTGACGCCCGGCGCGTGCCCCTTCCCGTGTACCCGTACCAGCGGCGGACCTTCGAGCCGCCACAGATGGCGGATAGGACGGCGGCGGGGGTGACGAGCGTGACGAGCGCGGAGCCCGTCGCGCCGGAGGCCCAGCCGCTCGAGACGGCCCCGACCGTCGAGGACGACGGCACACCCGTGCTCGCGGTGCCGGGCTGGCGACCCGACGACGTCGTGACGCCGGTGGCGTCCGTGATGCCCGCGTCCCGCGGCACGGCCGTGGTGCTCCTGCCGGACGACGCCGACGAGGCGTCGCGCACCCTGACCTCGGTGCAGATGGCCGGCTTCCGGGCGGTCGCCGTCCGTCCGGGAACCTCACTCGAGGTTCGTCGCGGCCACCGGTACACGGTGCGGCCGGACATGCCGGACGATGCGGCGGAGCTGCTCCGGGCGCTCGCCGACGACGGGATCCGCCCTGACCTGGTGGTCGATGCCATGTCGCTCGGCGGTGGAGTCGCTCTGGACGACCCGGGCTACGGGTCGTACGCGGCGGCACGGGTCTGGTCGCTGGTGGCGACGTTCCAGGCGCTCGTGCGTCCCGGTGCGCGCTCCGACGCCGCGCCCGCGCTCGTCGCCCTGACGCGCGGGGCGGTCGACGTGACCGGTGCAGAGGGGGTCGACCCCTCGCGTGCCATGCTGCCGGCGCTCCTCCGGTCGGCCACGATGGAGTTCGGCGTCGAGCGGGCGCGCCTCGTCGACCTGGGCGGTGTCGAGCCGGCCGTCCTCGCCGCGGAGCTCACGCAGCCGTCCCCGGCGCAGCCGGTCGTCGCGCTGCGTGGGCCGCTGCGCTGGGTGCCGGCTCTGCACGAGACGACGGCGTCGGGCCCGAGCCCCTCCTTCCTCGTGCAGGAAGGCGTGTACGTCGTGACCGGTGGGCTCGGCGGGGTCGGGCTGGCCGTCGCCGAGGCGCTCACCGACGCGGGGCTACGTCCCCGGCTCGCGCTCGTCAGCCGGACGGCCGCGGATGACGACGCGCTCCCCGAGGAGGTCAGGGCACGACTTGCGGCGCTCGAGGAGGCCGGGGCGAGCGTGCTGCGGGTCTCCGCCGACGTCGGTGATGAGGCCGCGCTGCGACGGGCGGTCCACGAGGTCCGCACGATCCTCGGCCCGATCGACGGTGTCTTCCACGTGGCGGGACGGCCGGGCGGGGGTCTGCTCGTCCGGCGTGGCCGCGCAGACGTCGACGGCGTCCTGAGGCCGAAGGTCGACGGTTCGCTCGCCCTGCGCACCGTGGTCTCGGAGCTGCCGGAGGTGCGGTTCCTCGTCTTCTTCTCGAGTCGTGCCTCCCTCAACGGGCTGCTCGGGAGTGCGGACTACGCCGCGGCCAACGCGTTCCAGGACGGGCTCGCCCGCGCCTCCCGCGGGCTGCGCGCGACGGTGCTCAGCGTGAGCTGGCCCGTGTGGCACGAGACAGGCATGGCCGCGCCGGACTGGGGGACCCCCCGCGAGCTTCCTGGCGCGACCGTCCCCACCGCCGAGCCCGCCCCGGCGTCCGGGACGGTCGAGTGGACGTTCCCGGTGACGCCGACGACGTGGCTCGTCGACGAGCACCGCATCGACGACGAGCCGGTCCTGCCGGGCAGCGCGTACGTCGACCTGCTCGTGCGGGCTGCCCGCACGCTGCCCGGTGTGCACGAGCTCGACCCGGTGGTGATCGAGGGGCTCGCGTTCACCGCCCCCCTGCAGGTCCTCACCGACCTGGACGTCACGGTCCGGCTCACGCCCACCGGCGAGGGCACCTGGCAGGCGTCGGTGGTCGCCCGGCACCCCAACGGCACCACGACCCACCATGCGAGCGCGACGGTCGACCTGACGTCCGAGGAGCCCCGTCGCCGGGTCGACCTCGACGCGGCGCCGGACGGCGACGTCCCCCTGCCCTTCGAGGAGCAGTCCGAGAGCGGACCGCGCTTCAGGTTCGGACCGCGCTTCGCCTGCGTGCGTGCCCAGCAGACGGACCCGAACGACGAGTCCGTCTGGTGGAAGCGGCTCGAGCTCGACCCGACGTTCCACGGTGACCTCGACACGCACGCCGTCCACCCGGGTCTGCTCGACCGAGCACTCGCTCTGCCGGCGGGCGCCCGCCGGGACGTGCCGTTCTCGATCGGCCGGATCGTGCTTTACGCGGACCTGCCCGCGCGGCTGACGTCGCGGCTCGCCGTCACGCGGGTCTCCGGGCCGAGCACCGTGCTCGCGGCCGAGCTCCACGACGCGCTCGGTCGCGTCGTGGCTGAGGTCTCGGACATCGTCAAGCTCGACCTTCGCCGGGGCGAGATCGACAAGCCCGCCACACCGCGTGAGGCCCCTGCGTCCGGTCAGTCCCCGACAGGCTGGGCGATCGGTCTGACGTCGGGGGTCACGCCGCACGAGGGCGTCACCGCTCTGCTGTCCCTGCTGACCGAGAACGTCCCGCCGCACGTCGCAGTCGTGCCACGTGAGGAGTGGCGAAGCAAGTCCGGACCGCAGGGCGCGCCGTCGGCGGCCCCGCCCTCGGGGCCACGGACCCCGGCTTCATCCGCACCCCGCCAGGTGACCTCGACGCACGAGCAGGCCTCGGTGCCGGACGAGGACCGGGCACGGACCGTCGAGGAAGAGGTCACGCAGCTCTGGGCCGAGATGCTGGGCGAGCCAGACGCCGGGCCCGACGCCGACTTCTTCCGGCTCGGCGGGGACTCCCTCACCGCTGTGCAGCTCATGTCACGACTGCGCGAGCGGCTCGGCGTCGCCGTGACGATCGCTGACCTCTTCGAGCACCCGACCCCTCGCGGGCTCGCGTCCATGCTCGACTCCGACGACGTGCAGGCGGCCCGGTGACAGTCACGCGGGCTGACGAGGACGTCTGGCAGGCGGCCGTGGGGCAGGAGCGGCACTGGGCGTACCACCGGCGCTTTCCGCGCGCGGCGGGTTTCAACATCCCGATCGCGAGCCGCATCCGTGGGCCGCTGGACGCGGGCCGCCTCGTGGCAGCCGTGCACGCGGTGGCGCAGCGTCACGAGTCGCTCCGGGCGACGTTCCGGCCCACCGACAGCGGGCTGCTCCAGGTGCTGCACGGTGCGGACTCCGTTCCGGTGGAGGTGCACGACCTGAGGCGGCTCCCCGAGCCGGAACGTGCCGAGGAGCTGCGCCGCATCGGCGACGCGGAGGCGTCCCGACCCTTCGACCTCGCGTCGGAGGTGCCCCTGCGCGTCCACGTCGTCCAGCTCGGGCCGGAGGACCACGTGCTCGTGGTCAACGTGCACCACATCGCGTTCGACGGGTGGTCGTCGCGCGTCTTCTACATGGACCTCGACGCGCAGTACCGGCGGCTGGCCACGTCCGCACGCATCGATGAGCCCGCCCAGCGGTACGTCGACTTCGCGCGCTGGCAACGGCGCCAGGTCGCGGCCGGGCGGTACCAGGCGGAGCTCGACTACTGGCTGCGCGAGCTGGCCGAGCCGGCGCCTGCGTTGCCCTGGCCACAGGACGGCGTCGACCCGGCCGCGGAGTGGTGGGCCGGGGACATGGTGTGGCTCGACGTGCCGGAGCGCCTCGTCGCGGCGGCCCAGCAGACCGCCCTGCAGTGGCGCACGACCCTCTTCGTCGTCGGCCTCAGTGCGTACCAGCTCGCATTGCACCGGGTGACGCAGGCGTCGCACGTCGCCGTGGGCACGGCGCTCGGGGGACGCACCGACCGGCGGTGGGAAGACGTCGTGGGGTTCTTCGTCAACACTGCCGTGCTCGACAGCCGGTCGAGTCTGGACCTGACGTTCCGTGAGATCGTCGCCGCGAACCACCGGCGCGCTCTCGGGGCCCTGAGCCACCAGCTCGTGCCGTTCGGGGTGGTGGTCGACGAGCTCTCAGCCCCGGCTGCCCCAGGGCGCACGCCTCTGTTCCAGACCATGTTTCTGCTGCAGAACTACCCGCCGGCGATGCACCGCCTCGGCGAGGCGGACATCCACGGTGGCAAGCTCGTCACCGGGTCCACGCGGTACGACCTGACGTTCTCGCTGGACACCCTCGACGGACGGCTCGCACTCGAGCTCGAGAACCGGCCGCACCTGGTCTCCCAGGACACTGCGATCACCGTGGCGCGTGAGTTCTTCGCGGTGCTCGGCGCCGGGATCGACTCTCCCGCCGAGCCCGTCTCACGCCTGCGGACGCGGCCCGTCGAGACGACCGTGCACCAGCGCCGCGGGCCGGCCTCGGCGGTCGACGAGCTGTTCGGCGGACTCGTGGCGGACTGGCGATGACCGGCGACGGGACCATGGGGCAGCAGGTCGAGACCAGGAGTGTCCCGACCCTCGCGGACGTCCCGGCGGAGGCCTGGGACGCGCTGGTGCTCGCCGATGGCCTGTACATGTCGCACGCGTGGCTGAAGGCGCTCGAGAGCGACCCCGCCGCCACGCCCACGTACCTGCTGGCCTACCGCGACGGACGCCTCGACGGTGCCCTGCCGCTGTACGAGGTGCACGAGGTGCACAACAGCTTCTACGGGCCCGAGCGGTACCTCGCGCAGCTGCGCACGGAGGGCCGCTGGCTGCTCGTGGGCACGCACAGCGCGTACCGCTCGGGCGTGCCGTTGCGCGGCGACCTGACACCGGAGGAGCGGGTGGCGACGACCGGCGCGCTCGTGACGGCCGCCGTGACGATCGCCCGCGAGCGTGGTGCCCGCGGAGTGGTGTCGCTCTTCACGCCGACGGCTGCGGCCGAGCTCCTGGTCCGGTGCGGCGGCGTGGCCGCACTCGACACCGCCGAGGGCCTGCTGGAGACGGGGGGACGCACCCTCGACGAGGTCCTCGCGGGACTTCCCCGCCACCGGCGGAACCGGTTGCGCCACGAGGTCGACGTCTTCGACGCTGCCGGCTACGAGGTGGCGACCGAGTCGCTCGACGGCTGCGTCGACGAGCTGGCGCCGCTGCTGCGCAACGTCCAGGTGCGGTACGGGCACGAGGCGTCGGTCGAGGGGATGCGCGACTACCTCGGAGGTCTGCTCGCGGCCGGAGACGCCTGGGTCGTGTTCAGCCTGCGCGAGGAGGGCCGTCTGGTGGGTGCCGCGGTGATGCACCCGTGCGGTTCGACGTTGTTCGCACGGCTCGTCGGGTTCGACTACGCCGCGTTGCGCGACGCCTACGAGTACTTCGGGCTCGCGTACTACGAGCCCGTCCGGTGGATGGCCGAGCACGGCCTCACGAGCCTGCACCTCGGCATCGAGGCGTACGACGCCAAGGTCCTGCGAGGTGCACGGCTGCACCCGTTGTGGACCGTCGCGGTCCCGGTCGACCCGACGGACGCACCGCGACCGGGCGCGCCCGACGTCGCGGCGTGGACGGAACGGTACGGGACCGCAGCGCCAGCGGACGCCTGGAGGGTGCCGTGGCTGGACGACGAGACGCCGAACCCGGCGTCCGACGAGAGGAGTGCCCCATGACGGAGGACCGAGGCCCTGTCCTCGAGGTCGAGGACGTCGTCCGGACGTTCGGTCGAGGTCCGGATGCCGTCCGGGCGCTGGACGGAGTGTCGTTCCAGGTCGGTGCCGGCGAGCTCGTCGGTCTGCTCGGGGTGAACGGCGCGGGCAAGACGACGCTGCTCAAGATCGTCAGCACCCTGCTGCTCCCGACCTCCGGCCGGATCCGGGTCAGCGGCGTCGACGTCGTGACCTCGACGCGCCGGGCGCGGGAGCTGTTCACGGTGGTCTTCGGCGGTGACAGGGGCCTCTACGGGCGGCTGAGCGCGCGGAGCAACGCCCGCTACTTCGGGACCCTGAGCGGCGTCCCGCGGCGCCGCCTGGACGCTGCTGTCGACGACGCGCTCGCGCGGGTCGGTCTGGCGTCGGTGGCGGACCGCCAGGTGCACACGTTCAGCAAGGGTATGCACCAGCGGCTGCACCTGGCCATCGGCCTGGTGTCCCGCCCTGGACTCTTCCTGCTCGACGAACCGACCGTCGGGCTCGACCCGCTCGAGGCCGAGCGGCTCCGCGATACGGTCGCGGAGATCCGCGACCAGGGCGCGACGGTCGTCCTGACGAGCCACTACCTGAAGGACATCGAGCGCCTCGCCTCGCGCGTGGTCCTCCTGCAGGGGGGACGCGTGAGCCACGACGTGCCGTTGCAGCAGCTGCTCGCGTCGGCGCCCGCCGCGCGTGTCACGCTCATGGGCCTGGGCCCCGCACCGGACCTGCGGACCGCGCCCGTCGCGCTGGGCGGGCAGCTGGTCGAGGCCCGTGCCGTCGAGACGGTCGAGGGCGGACGCTGGCGTGTGGTGCTCGACGTGCACGAGTGGACACGCGAGTCCGTCGGTCGGCTCATGGACGTCTGGCCGGACCGCGACGTCACCGACGTCTCGATCGCGCACGTGACGCTCGAGGACGTGTTCACGCAGATCGCCGAGGGGAGCAGGGCGTGAGCGCTCCGGCTGCCGTGCGGCGCACGGGTGCCGCCCGCACGAGGGAGCTCGTGCGGGCGAGCGCCGTGACCCAGAGCCGCGTCCAGACGCACGCCACGCTCGTTCTCGTCGGGTGCGTCCAGCCGCTCGCCTTCTTCCTGGTGGTGCATCTCGTCGACCCGACCGGCACGCGGCTCGACGCGTCGCGGAGCCTGCTCGGGTGCGGCCTGCTCGCACTGTGGGGCTGCGCGGTGTGGCAGGCCGGCCTGATCCTGCGAGAGGAGATGTGGCAGGGCACGCTCGCGAGCATCGTGGTTCGACCCGCGCCGCTGGGCGTCGTCCTCGCGGGCAAGGCGCTGGGGACCACGCTGCGGGCCAGCGCACTGATCGTCGTCACCGTCGCCGTGCTGTCGTGGGTCACCCGCACGTCGCTCGCGCCCGCGTCACCCGTGCTGTTCGCCGTCGTGGTGGTCGCGGCCGTGATCGGGTCCTTCGTGCTGGGTCTGCTGCTCAGCTGCGTGTTCCTCCTGACGACGGCGACGTTCCGGGTCGCGGAGGCACTCCTGTACCCGGTGTTCATCCTCGGCGGCCTTCTCGTGCCTGTCGAGCTCCTCCCGGCGGTGGTCCGTCCGCTCGCCGACGGCATCTCGCTGCACTGGGCGGCCGAGCTGCTCGTCGACGCGTCGACGACGGGCACCACCGACGCCCGGGACTGGGGCTTCTTCCTGCTGCTCACGAGCCTGTACGGGCTCGCGGCGAGGTGGGCGTTCCGACGGGTCGTCGACCGCAGCCGCCGACTCGGGACCTTGGAGCTGATCTGACGATGGCCGAGCTGATGACCATGGGGTGGCGCACCTACCGGGCCGCGTACCCGTGGGGGGTGCTCGTGATGAGCAGCCTGCCACGCGCGGTCCTGCAGGCGGCGTTCCTCACCTACCTCGGCTACCTCGCCGGGGGGACGGCAGGACGTGATTTCGCGCTCGTCGGCGCGTGCATGTACGTGATGGTGACGGGGACCGTCATCCGGGGCTCCGACGTCGTCCTCGACGAGCGCCCCACCGGCACCATGTACCGCCTCCGGCTCAGCAGGCAGGGCACCTTCCGCGTGTTCCTGTCCCGCGCGTGGGTGTACCCCGTCGAGGCGGTTCTGTCGGCCCTGGTCGCCACGGTCGCGGTGTGCGCGCTCTTCGGCGAGCCGCAGGTCCTCCTCCGGATCGTCGCGGCAGCCCCGCTCGTGGTGCTGACCGCTGTCAGCGCGATGGCGTTCGCGCTCGCGGTCGCGGTCGCTGCGAGCAGCTGGAGCAGCGACGTGCTCGTCATCAACGTCGTCGCGTTCGCGCTGCTCGTGCTGACGGGGGCCGTCGCGCCCGTCGCCGCGCTACCGCACCTGCTCCAGCAGGTCGCGTCCGTGCTGCCCATGACGCACGGGATCGCGGCGGTGCGGGCGGTCGTCGACGGGACGTCGTGGCAGGGCGCGGCGGCGGCCGAGCTCGCCGTGGGTGCCGGGTGGCTCGTCGTCGCCTGGCTCGCCGCTGTGGCGGAGGACAGGATCTCGCGTTTCCGCACGAGCGAGACGGATCGATGAGGGAGGCACCAGCGGTGGACGTGCACGCGGTCACGGAGTCGGGCGAGGTGGAGGAGATGCTCCGGTCGGCCGGCCGCCGACGGTGGTCCTACGGCGAGGTGTTCACCGAGCGCACGCGTCGGACCGCCGCGCGCTTGGCGGACAGCGCCGTGATCGACCTCATGACCAGCTCGGACCAGGGCTTCTGCCTGCGGCACCGCACACAGCACGACACGGGCTGGGTCGCTGCGCCGACCCTGAGACCGGCTGCGATCCGTGCGGCGGTACGCGGAGAGCTGGACATGGCGGACGTGCTGGCGCGGGCCGCGTCCGGTGACGTGCGGAGTGGGTCCGCGGGCGACGACGGGCACGAGCTCGACGGGCTGCTCGACCTGCTGCGCCAGGTCGACGCCGCCGCGCGCGACAGCGACCCCCGGGTACGGCAGGTGCTGATCGACGCCGAGCTCACCGGGCGGCAGACGTCGGTGATCACGACGACCGGGGAGGCGGTGCACCAGTCGCAGGAGCTGCTCTACCTGACGATCCGTGTGGTGGCACAGTCCGGCAGCTCGACGTCGACGGGCTTCTACACCCCCGGGACGTCAAGACCGGCGGAGCTCGGTGACCCGGAGCGGATCGGCCGTGAGGCCGCCGACCGCGCGGTGGCGGCGCTCGATGCGCGCCCTGCACCGGTCGAGCGGCTCCCCGTCGTCATCGGGCCCGGCCGCGGCATGGTCCTCATCCACGAGGCGTGCTGCCACCCGCTCGAGGGCGACGAGGTCCTGCGGGGCAGCGTGTACGCCGGGCGCGTCGGCCAGGCCGTCGCGAGCCCCCTGGTCACGATCGTCGACGACCCGACGACTCCCGGTGGGGTCGGTTCCTACGGACACGACGACGAGGGGGTGCCGGGCCGACCGAGCGCGGTGGTCCAGGACGGGCAACTCACCGGTTTCCTAACCGACCGTGACTCCGCAGACCGGCTGGGCACCGGGACGACAGGCAACGGGCGGCGGAGCTCGTGGCGTGTCCCTGCGTTGCCGCGCATGTCGAACACGTGCATCGCACCAGGGACCATGAGCCCGGAGGACGTGATCGCCGACACCCCGTTCGGGCTCTACGCACAGCACGTCGCGGGCGGTGAGGTCGTCGAGTCCACCGGCGACTTCGTGTTCCGTGTCACGAACGGCAACCTCATCCGGAACGGGCGGCTCGCGGAGCCGATCCAGGAGACCACGCTCTCGGGCAATGGGATGCAGGTCCTGCGGGACATCGACGCCGTAGGGAACGACGTCCACCTCGGGGCTGCGCGGTGCGGCAAGTTCGACCAGCTGATCCCGGTCGGCGTGAGCGGGCCGACTCTGCGGGTGCGCGAGCTGCTCGTGGGCGGTGAGCGCACATGAGCGTCAACGAGAGCCACGCATCGGCCAGGGCCACGGAGGCGAGGGACGTGCTCGACCAGTACATCGGAGCGGTGACGGACGGCGTCGCGGTCTCGGTGCTCCACACGACCGAGCGGCGCGGGGAGTACGTCGCCGTCGACGGAGCTTTGGAGCAGGTGGGCGAACGTGTCGACGGTCAGGTGCTCGTCCGCCTGGACGACGGCCGGCGCGAGGTGCTGACCACGGCGTCGGTGCACGAGTCGCCGTCCGACGTCGTCGCGCGGGCGCGTGCGGTCCTGGACCAGCTCGCGGCACCCACCGACGCCGGCCCCCCGCGGGCGGGCACGGCACGCGTCGTCGAGGGTGGTGGGGAGTGGGTGCGGCCAGGCGCGTGGCTTCCGACGCGGGACGTCAGCGCGGTCGCCGCCGCACTCACCGGACCCGGCCGCGTGTCGGGGACGCGCGAGCTGCGCTGTCACCAGGAGGAGCGGGTCGTCCGCTTCGCGGACGGCAGCGGCGGCTCCGGGACGTACGTCACCCGCCGCGCCGCGATCGCCCTGCGGTACAGCCACGACGGGACGGCCGGGACCGGGCACAGTGACCACACGGACCACGGGCCGTCGTTGGGGACCCTGCTCGCGCGCGCCGAGGAGACGATGGCGGGCGAGGCCGCGCGCGAGGCGCGGCTCTTTGCGGACGGACGCCGTGGCGGGGTCGCATCGCAGGAGGCGCCGGCGCACGACACGGTGATCCTGTCGGGGGCGGTGGCCGGTCAGCTCCTCGCCCTGCTCCTGCCCGGGCTGGGCGCCGACGCCGTGGCGCAGGACCGCAGCCCGTTCGGCGACGACCTCGCCGTTGTCGTCGCACCGTCCGGCACACGGCTCACGGACGACCCCCACGCCGAGGACGGTCCGTTGTGGGCGCCGTTCGACGACGAGGGCGTGCTGACGTCCGCGCGGCCGCTGGTCGACGAGGGCCGGGTCGTCGCGCTCCTCGGCGACCTGCGGTGGGCGACGACCTCGCCGCTCGCCGCGCCGGGCTCCGCATGGCGGTACTGGTCCGGGCACGTCCCCCGGCCGGGGCCGAGCAACGTGGTCGTCGATGGTGACCGCGCGCCGCATCCGGGTGGCACGGTGCTGCGGATCGTCCAGGTGCAGGGCGTGCACCTCGCGAACGAGGTGACGGGGGAGGTCAGCGTGGGTGCCTCCGCGGTCCTCGAGGGCCCCGACGGCAGTGAGCTCGGCGTGACGGGTCTGTCATTGGCCGGCAACGTCCGCACGATGCTGCGGCGGTCCGCTCTCCTCGAGGGGCCGGCGCGGTGGTCCGCCGGGCACGGCGGCTTCGTGCGATGCCCCGATGTCCTGCTCGACGGTCTGACAGTCGGAGGGCTGTCATGACGGGCACGCCGGCGGGCGCCGTCGGGATGCGGAGCCTCATCGACGTGCGCGGCTCGCTCGACGAAGTGGCACGGGACGAGTGGGACGCGCTCACCTCGGACGCGGGTCTGTTCACGTCGTGGCGGTGGCTGCGGGCGTACGAGGACGAGCCCGACGTACGTGCCGCCTACGTGCTGGTCCGGGACCCGGACGGCAGCCTCGTCGGTGCCGCACCCTGCCATGCACCGGTGCAGTCGCGGCACGTCCTCTACGACCTCACGGCGATGCTGCCGGCGCACCGTGCCGATCTGCCGGAACCGACCGAGCAGCTTCTCGCAGGTGGTCGACGCGGTTACCGGGCGGACCTGCTGCTCGCCCCGGGTCTCACCGGCGTCCGACGCCGTGAGGTCGTCGGACGGCTGGTCACCGGCATCCGGGAGCACGCACGCGCGACAGGTCGTCGGGCCGGGATGATGTACGTCCCCGACGGTGCCGTGGGGAAGCTGCGTGACGCCGGTGTGCACGACGTGCTGCCACTGAATGCGGACGCCGTCATCAGGTTGCCCGGTCGAGGGCCCGGCGACTGGCTCGCGTCGCTGCCGCGCAAGCGGCGCTGGGAGGTGGGCCAGCACCGGCGGGCCTTCACGGACGGCGGATGGACGCTCGTCGAGCCGGACCCGGCCTCGATGCTCCCCCGGCTCGGTGAGCTCTACTGCGAGGTGCAACGACGCCACGGGGCGCACGACGCCACACCCGAGGCAGGGGCCGCCCTGCTCGCCGCGCAGCTCGAGCACCTGGGTGACCGTGCCGTGCTGCTGGTGGCGAGCCTCGCCGGCGACCTCGCGGCGTTCTCGCTCAGCTTCTGGCACGGTGACGAGCTGTACGTGCGTGCCGTCGGGTTCGACTATGCCCGGACGTCCGGAGGTGAGTACTTCGTCCTCAGCGTCTACGAGCCGGTCGCTCGTGCGTACGCCGCAGGTGCGAGCGCGGTGCGCCTCGGGATGGGCTCGCTGCACGCCAAGCGGCTGCGTGGTGCGTCCATGGAGCTGCTCTGGTATGTCTCGCTGGACGGCGGGCACGACGACGCCGTCCGGGCTGCGGCGACGGCGGAGGCCCGCCGCGTCCTGGCGGCCGAGCTGCTCGTGGACGCCGACCGGGCGGTGGAGATCGTCGCGGGTGCAGGGACGCTCAGGTCCTAGCGGTGCTCGGCCTCCGCAGGGAGGCGGGCGGGCGACGACCTGATACGGACCGTGGACCTGAGCGTCGAGAGTCGCTCCTCCAGCTGCTCCGGGGAGGTGCCGACGACGAGTGCGAGACCGACCCTGTCGAACGACGAGCCTCCGTTGTGCACGTCGGTACCGAGAGGGACCCACACGTCGCAGGCCTCCGTCCCGCGCAGTCCGCGCGCCTCCTCGACGCCCTCGACCGACGTGACCACACCGTCGGGGACCGTCATGTACCAGGTGGCGGCGTGCAGGGGCACCGCGCGGGGACGGACCTGCGGCGGGATCCCGAGTGCGAGATCGACGACGACCGCGTACGGGTCGACGTCCCAGGCGTGGCGCATGAGGTCCATGAGGGTGTCACCGGCCGTGCGTACGGCCACCTCGATGACGGCGGGGCCGTCGTCTGTGTGTCGGTACTCGAGGTGGACCATCCCGCTCCTGATGCGCAGGGCGTCGACGACGTCGCGCAGCATGGACTCGATCTCGGGGCGGGCGGCCTCCGCGCGTGGACCGGGGACCTGATGCATCACCTCGACAAAGTACGGTTCGGGGCCTGTGGTCTTGTCGGTGAGGCTCGCGAACAGCACCTCGCCGCGGTCCACGAGTGCCTCGCAGCTTCCCTCGGGGCCCGGGAGGTACTCCTCGAGGAGGAACGTGCCCGGCCCGGCGTCTGCGGCGTGCTGGCGCACCTCCTCGGGCGTGCGCAGGAGCCGGACCCCTACGCTGCCGAACCAGTCCACCGGCTTCCAGACGACGGGGCCACGCTCCTGCGCCCATGCCGCGGCATCCTTCGGGTCCGCCGCGAGGTGGAAGGCCGGCTGACGCACGCCGTGACGCGCCAGCGCCGCTCGTTGGACGGCCTTGTCGCGAGAGCACACCACCGCGTGCAGGCCGGGCCCGGGCAGGTCGAGCTCGTCGCCGAGCAGGCCCGCAGCGAGGACCTGCGGCTCGCTGAACCCGACCACCGCGTCGACATGGTGGTCCCGGGCGGCCCGCGAGGCGGCCTCGTACCACCGCTGGTGCTGCGTCCCGGCCTGCACCGCGACGCCGACGTCGTCGGCCCGGAGGATCCCGGCGTCGCGCGCGGCGTCGAGAGCAGCCGAGTCGTCCACGACGACCACGCGGGCGTCGCGCGCGTGGGCGGCGGCTACGTAGGGGCGACCCATGACGCCCATGCCGATCAGCAGCAGTGTGCGCGACTCCGACACGTCCCTCCTGTCCCGTGACGGTTGCGCCGCGAGCAGTCTCCCGGTGGCCCCCCGACCGTCAGGAAACGGAGCCTATCGGACACGTCGGCAGCGGGGCGGTGGGCCTGGCGACGCTACGTCAGCACCTCGGCGAACGACCGGCTCCAATAGACGAGCGGCCGGTCCTGGGAGACCGCCCAGATGTTCTCGACGTGCACGACGAACAGGCGGCTCCCCCCGACAGGCAGCCGGTGCTGGACGCGTCCTCGCACCCACGACGTCGCCCCCTCGATCACCGGCTCGCCCGTTGCCAGGCTGCGCCAGCCGGGGTCGAGGAACCGCTGGCCGCCGGGCTGGGCGAAGCGCCTGGCGATGTCGCGCTGATCCGTGCCGAGAAAGCTGACGGCGACGGTGGGGGCGTGGCTGAAGGCCGTCGAGCTCCGCGACGCCGAGTCGAGCGAGAAGGACAGCAGCGGCGGTGAGGCCGACACCGATGCGACCGACGTCGCGGTGAATCCCCACGGCTCGCCGGACCACGTGCACGTGACGACGGCGACACCGGCAGGGTGCCGACTGAAGACGTCCCTGAAGTCCTGGGATGACACAAGGTCGTGCGGGTCCGCCATCAGGGGTTCTCCCGTCCCTGCGGTCCGTGTGTCGCCAGCCCGCGATCGACGTCCTCCATGGTCCGCTGCACCCGCACCCACCTCGCGCGTCGCCGATCAGGGTCGGCGCCACCCTAGCGTTCCGGGGCTCCGTGGTCGGGGTCGAGCCGGTGGGCGCGGGTGCCTCGGCGTGACCGCTCTCGGTAGCGTCCGTCGGGACACACGGTGCCGGCGCTGCAGGTGATGCTGAGCACGACGTCGACCAGGTCGCCCGGAGAGAGGAGGGGCATGAGCTCTGGGGCGCTGCGCACGGAGCGCATGGGCGTCTGGAGTGCCGCGCCGGTGGAGGCGCTGCCGTCCGCTCAGCCGTGGCTCGTCACCACCGATCCCGTCGTCGCGCGGCTCGCGCGTCTGCGAGATCCGCGCGACCGTAGCGCCGCGGTCTCTGCTCAAGCGTTGGCCGCGATGGTCGTCGGGCGCCTGCTCGGTGTACGACCGGCCGAGGTCCGCCTGACGCAGCGGTGTCCGGGGTGCGGGGGGGCGACCTGCTGTCGAGGGGCGGACTGACGTCCACGTCAGCTGGTCGCACACACGCGCACACGTCGCAGCGGCCGCGGCGCCGGCGGCCGTCGCGGTCGACGTGGAGGAGTCGATCGCGGCGATCGACGCCGTGGTGGGGAGCGTCGCTACCGCGGCGGAGCGGGCCTGGCTCGCGCGGGGCGACGAACCGCTTGCGTTCGTCCGGCTCTGGGCGCGCAAGGAATGTGCCGTCAAGCTCGGGTGGACCGATCTCGACGGGATGACGAGGATCGACTTCACCGACCGCCATGGGCTGCGTGAGCGCGTTGCTGGTGCCGTGGTCCTCGATCGCTCGACGCCTGAGCGTGCTCTCGTGGCGATGAGTGCCGCCGATCTCCGGTGGACGTCCCATGAGCGACTCCTCGCCGCCGCGCAGGACGGGTACGCCGCGGAGCCCGGTGCCGAGCTCCGTCGGCCGGGGCCGCACCAGGTCGACGACCGACCTGACGGTGACTGACCCGCTTCATCTGTGTCACGTCGTCTCCCAGCTCCTGACGCCCGGGCGAACCGTCCGGACCTGGGGATGTGCTCATCGACACGTCCGAGAAGACGACCGGCGCGACACTCGTGCATGACCGGTACCACGGCTGGTACGCCGCCTTCGCTGATGTCGGACGCTCCCCCTCCGCGGAGAGATGGAAGTCGGTGGCGGGTCGACGTCGTCGTGCGGCCGGTGAGATGGCTGGGTCAGCATTGGTGCTCCGATGTGACCGGCCGCTGGTTCGGGCGCCACCGCGTGCGCACGATGGGCTGACGCGGCCTGGCCTGACGTCGCGGCGAGGCGGGCGCCACGACAGGTGCAGGAAAGCCGTCGTGCCGTCCGCTGCCTCCTCTCCGGGCTGGGCGCCGGATGAGCCGCCCCGCCCAGCTTGGAAGTGCGCATTGAGCGACTTTCTGAGTCGACGGCCGTGGATCGTGTACCTCGATGGCGTTCTAACCTGTACCTGACATGACCTGCAGATTCGTCGGACCGCAGGTCCCAGCGTTGTCCCAAGACCCCAAGGGGCTCGCGATGGCGGTCGTCGCGGTGTTCGTCGGGATCTTCGCGTGGGACGCGATCGGTGCGCTGCAGAGCCTGCTCGTGAACGTCCTCATCGCGTTCTTCCTCGCGCTCGCGCTCGAGCCC
>JAFAEH010000147.1 GCA_023424135.1 Actinomycetes bacterium
GCTCCGGTCCGTCGCCCGCCGCGCGCTCCTCGCCGTCGACCGGCCGGGCGTCACGGCGCCGACCGACGCGCTGCACGACGCGGGTCGTCGCCACCGCCAGCCCGGACAGCACCATCAGGCCCACGCCGCCGACCACGAGACCGAGCATCACGTCGCCGTCGCGCAGCCACACGGGCTGCGGCACGGGTCCCGCACGGTAGGTCTGGGTCGGCTCGGCGCCCGCTGCGTGCGGCCGCGCGTCCGCGGTCGCGGGCAGGCCCTGCACCCAGCCGGCCAGGTCCTCCAGGAACGCGGGCACGACCTCGGTGCCGACACGGATGCCATGGTTCGCGTCCTCGTAGTACCGGATCGTCACGTCCCCGTTGCCGGCGCGTGCGGTGTCCGCCCGGATCTGCAGCGCCCCCTGCACGATCGGCATCGACGGGTCGCCCGTGCCGTAGACGACCAGGACGGGCTGCGTCATGCGCTGCTGCCAGGGCGCGACCTCGAAGTCCGCGTACTCGAACCCCCCGCCCGGCATCGTCATGCCGACGGCGCGCGGGATCGCGCGGAACACCGCCTGCGGCACACCCGTGTTGCGCAGGTAGTTGTCGACCGCGAACGCGGCCTGCTGACGCGGCGGCACGACGGGCGAGGACACGAGCACCACGGCGGAGATCCGCGGGTCGTCGACCGCCATGACGGGTGCGATCCAGCCGCCCTCGCTCTCGGCGTACACCGCGACGCGGTCCGGGTCGACCTCGGGGCGGTCGCGCAGCAGGTCGACCGAGCGCAGGTAGTCCTGGGCCATGGCGACGTAGTCGCGGTGGCGGGTGCTGTACGTGTCGAGCCGCTTGTCGGGCACCATCGCGACGACACCCGCCGCCGCGAGCGCGTGGGCCTGCGCGGCGAACGCGTCCGTGTACCGGCCCGTGCCGGCCCCGTGCACGAACACCACGCCGGGGGCGGGCTCGGGTGCCCCGACGGGCAGGCTGATCTGCGCCTGCACGCTCGTGCCGTCGAGCGGCACGGTCACGACGACCGTGCGCACCTCGTACGTCACCAACGCCGGGGCGTCGCCGATCGCGGTGCGCGCCGACTCGAGCTCGACCGACTCGTCGAGGGGCACGGGGTCCCAGCGGGGGCCGGTCACGGCGCCGACGACGGCGAGGACCACGACCCCGAACGCGACGCCCGCGACGAGCCCGTACGCGGACGCGAAGCGGCCCGTGCGGCCGCCACGGCCCGTCAGGCGTGCGACACGGTGCCACACGCCGGACGACGGCTGCCCCACGTCAGAAGCCCAGCCGGCCGAGCTGCTTGGGGTCGCGCTGCCAGTCCTTGGCCACCTTGACGTGCAGGTCCAGGAACACGCGGGCGCCGAGCAGCGCCTCGATCTGCGTGCGGGCGCGCGTCCCGACGTCACGCAGCCGCGCACCGCCACGACCGATGACGATCGCCTTCTGGCTGTCGCGCTCGACGAACAGCTGCACGCGCACGTCGAGCAGCTGACGGCCGTCGGCACCCGGGGGCTGGTCGCGCGGGACGATCTCCTCGACGACGACCGCGAGCGAGTGCGGCAGCTCGTCGCGCACACCTTCGAGCGCGGCCTCGCGCACGAGCTCGGCGACCATGACCTGCTCGGGCTCGTCCGTCAGCTCACCCTCCGGGTAGAGCGCCGGCCCCTCGGGCAGGTGCCCGACCAGCACGTCCGCGAGCACGTCGACCTGGTAGCCGTCCTGCGCGGAGACCGGCACGACGTCCGCCCACGCACCGAGCTGGTCGACCGCGACGAGCTGCTCGGTGAGCCGCGCCCGCGGCACCTTGTCGGCCTTGGTGACGATCGCGACCACCGGCACGCCGGGACGCCCCGGGGGTGTCAGCCGCGCGAGCTGCTCGGCGATGAACCGGTCGCCGGGTCCGACCTTCTCGTCCGCGGGCAGGCAGAAGCCGACGACGTCGACCTCGGTCAGGGTGTCCCGCACGAGGTCGTTGAGGCGCTCCCCCAGCAGCGTGCGCGGACGGTGCAGCCCGGGTGTGTCGACGAGGACGAGCTGGGCGTCCTCGCGGTGCACGATGCCGCGCACGACGTGCCGCGTGGTCTGCGGACGCCCGGAGGTGATCGCGACCTTCTGCCCGACGAGCGCATTGGTGAGCGTGGACTTGCCGGCGTTGGGGCGCCCGACGAAGCACGCGAAACCGGAGCGGTGGGTCATCGTGCAGCCTCCTGACCGCGCTCGCGCGCACCGGGTACACCACGTGCGGGCGTCGGGTGCGGTGCGTCCCCCGCCCCCCGCCCGGCGGGTGCGGCCTGCGTCCCGCGCGCGGGCGTCGCGGCCGCGACGTCGTCATCGGGGTCGAGAGCGCGGTGCACGACCACCGTCGCGAGCCGCTTGCGCCGCCCCTCGACGCGCTCCGCCTCGAGGCGCAGCCCGTGGATCTCACCGACCGAGCCCGGGAGCGGCACCTTGCCGAGCGCCTTCGCGAGCAAGCCCGCCGCCGTGTCCACGTCCTCGTCCTCCACCTCGATGCCGAACAGTCCCCCGAGCTCGTCGCGCGACAGGCGCGCCGGGACACGGTAGCCGCCGTCGCCCAGGTCCTCGACGCCCGGCGCGCTCGTGTCGTGCTCGTCGGTGAGCTCACCGACGATCTCCTCGAGCGCGTCCTCGATCGTCACGAGCCCCGCGATACCCCCGTACTCGTCGACGACGAGCGCGATGTGGCTCGACCCGTCACGCAGGTCGCTCAGCAGGGCGTCGACCGGCTTGGACTCGGGGACGAACACCGGCGGGCGGGCCAGCGACGACGCGGGGGCGTCGAGCGAGACCTCGTCCTGCGCACCGGGTGCGTGCACCCGGCGCACGACGTCCTTGAGGTACAGCACGCCGACGACGTCGTCGACGGACTCCCCCACGACGGGCACGCGGGAGAACCCCGAGCGCAGCAGGAGCGCGAGCACCTTGCGCAGCGGTGTGTCCGCCTGGGTCGTGATCATGTCGGTGCGCGGGACCATGACCTCGCGCGTGAGGGTGTCGCCGAGCTCGAGCACCGAGCGGAACATCTCGCGCTCGTTGTCCTCGATCGCGTCGGACTCGCTCACCCGGTCGACCATGTCGCGCAGCTCGGCGTCGTCGTCGAGGGACGACGCGGCGGACGGGTCCGCGCGCCGCCCGACGCCGCCGGCGACGGCCGTGACGACCGCGAGCAGGCCCGACAGGTTCGCGAGCACGCCCACCGGGTGGCGTCGTCCCATGCTGCGGGGGCTGACGCGCACGAGCAGGAACGCGACGACGGCGCACGCGGCCGTCGCCAGCAGCGCGGTCGCCCACCACGACAGGCTGCCCGCCGCGATCGCGAGCGTGAGGCACACGGTCGCGGTCATCTCCGCGAGCAGGCGCACGAACGCCGCCGCCTGGGCCACGCGCTGCGGGTCGTCGACGAGGCGGCGCACGCGTGCCGCCGCCGCGGGGCGCTCGGCGTCGAGGTCGGCGACGCGCGAGCGTGTGACGCGCAGCACCGCGACCTCACCCGCGGACAGGGCCGCGGCGACCGCGATGCCGACGAGGGCGACGGCGACCAGCAGCGCGACGGGCACGCCGTTCATCGGCTCGCCAGGAACGTCAGCAGCAGGCGGCGCTGCAGCGCGAACATCTCCTTCTCCTCGTCCGGCTCGGCGTGGTCGTACCCCAGCAGGTGCAGGATCCCGTGGGTCGTCAGCAGCAGCATCTCCTCGGCCGTGGAGTGGCCGGCGGCGTGCGCCTGCGTGGCCGCGACCTCGGGGCACAGCACGACGTCGCCGAGCACCCCGGGCCCGGCGGGGTCGCCCTCACGCCCCGGGCGCAGCTCGTCGATCGGGAACGACAGGACGTCGGTCGGGCCGGGCTCGTCCATCCACTGCACGTGCAGGTCCGTCATCGTGGCGGTGTCGACGAGCCGCACGAACAGGTCCGCCTGCGGGTGCACGTGCATCGCGTCGAGCACGTACCGCCCGAGCGCGGCGAACTCCGCCTCGTCGACCTCGTGGCCCGACTCGTTGCTGACCTCGACGCTCATCTGCTGTCCCACCTCGCGTACGCGTCGATGATCTCTCCCACCAACCGGTGCCGGACCACGTCCTTGGACGTCAGCCGGCAGAACTCCACGTCGTCGACGCCCGTCAGGATCTGCTCGACGACCCTCAGCCCGGACGTCGTCCCGCTCGGCAGGTCGACCTGGGTGACGTCACCCGTCACGACGACCTTCGAGCCGAACCCCAGGCGCGTCAGGAACATCTTCATCTGCTCGACGGACGTGTTCTGCGCCTCGTCGAGGATGATGAACGCGTCGTTGAGCGTGCGTCCGCGCATGTACGCCAGCGGCGCGACCTCGATCGTCCCGGCCTCCATGAGCCGCGGGATCGACTCGGGGTCGACCATGTCGTGCAGCGCGTCGTACAGCGGGCGCAGGTACGGGTCGATCTTCTCCGAGAGGGACCCCGGCAGGAACCCGAGCCGCTCGCCCGCCTCGACCGCGGGGCGCGTCAGCACGATCCGGTTGACGTTGCGGGCCTGCAGCGACTGCACCGCCTTGGCCATCGCCAGGTACGTCTTGCCCGTACCCGCGGGACCGATGCCGAACGTGACCGTGCTGCGCTCGATCGCGTCGACGTACTCCTTCTGCCCGGACGTCTTGGGGCGGATCGTGCGCCCGCGCGTCGACAGGATGTTGAACGTCAGGACGTCGGCGGGCCGTGCGGCGGAGCCGGCCGTGAGCATCGTGACCGACCGCTGCACGACCTCGGGGCTCAGCGGGGTGCCGGCCGCAGCCATCTCGACGAGCTCGTCGACCAGACGTGTGACGAGCGCGACGTCCCCCGGCGGGCCCGCGAGCGTGACCTCGTTGCCGCGCACGTGCACGTCGACCGTGCGGAAGCCGTCCTCGATGCTGCGCAGGACCTCGTCGCGCAGCCCGAGCAGCTCGACCATCGACACGTCCGTCGGGACGGTGATGCGGTGCTCGACGCGCGCGTGCCGGGACTCGGGGACACGGGGTGCGGGACTGGGATCGGCCATGTGCTCGGCGGGTGCCGTGCGCTCGCTCTCTCTTCGACGTCGGGCCCCGCTGCGGGGCCGTCACCATCCTACGGCGCCCCCGTCCACGACGACCCACCTCATTCCCCGGGGTGGTCCGGGTGGGCCCTTCGTCCCCGGGCGGTGCGCGGGCGGCAGGAGAACACTGGACGGCAGGACGCCGGGCGACGGAGCCCGGTGGGTGCGTTGCGACGGAGGAACCACCATGGCCCGCTACGTCAAGGACTTCACCGAGGGCGACAAGGACCAGAAGGACCTGCTCGGTGGGAAGGGCGCGAACCTCGCCGAGATGACCCGGCTGGGGCTGCCCGTCCCGCCCGGGTTCACGATCACGACCGAGGCGTGCCGGGCCTACCTGCGCACGGGCGAGGTGCCGCCGGAGCTGCGCGTCGAGGTCACGATGGCGGTGCGCCACCTCGAGGACGAGCTGGGCCGGCGTCTCGGCGACTTCCACGACCCCCTGCTGGTCTCGGTGCGCTCGGGCGCGAAGTTCTCCATGCCCGGGATGATGGAGACGGTCCTCAACGTCGGGCTGAACGACGCCTCCGTGCAGGGCCTGGCCGAGCTGTCGGGCGACGAGCGGTTCGCGTGGGACTCCTACCGCCGGCTCGTGCAGATGTTCGGGCGCACCGTGCTCGGCATCGAGGCAGACCTGTTCGCCGACGCGCTCGACAAGGCGAAGGCGGGACGCGGCGTCACCGCGGACGTCGACCTCGACGCGGCGGACCTGCGCACGCTCGTCGACACGTACAAGCAGATCGTGCGCGAGGAGTCCGGCCGGGAGTTCCCGCAGCACCCGCGTGAGCAGCTCGACCTGGCGATCGTCGCGGTCCTCGACTCGTGGGGCACCGAGCGTGCACGGCTCTACCGCCGCAAGGAGCGCATCCCCGACGACCTCGGCACGGCGGTCAACGTGTGCTCGATGGTCTTCGGCAACCTCGGCCCGACGTCCGGCACGGGAGTCGCGTTCACGCGCGACCCCGCGACCGGCCGCACGGGCGACTACGGCGACTACCTGGTCAACGCGCAGGGCGAGGACGTCGTCGCCGGCATCCGCAACACGCTGTCGCTGGCCGACCTCGAGCAGGTCGACCCCGCCGCGTACACCGAGCTGCGTCAGGCGATGCGCCGGCTGGAGACCCACTACCGCGACCTGTGCGACATCGAGTTCACGATCGAGCGCGGCAAGCTGTGGATGCTGCAGACCCGCGTCGGCAAGCGCACCGCACCCGCGGCGTTCCGCATCGCCTGCCAGCTCGTCGACGAGCACCTCATCACGATGGACGAGGCCCTCTCCCGCGTGTCCGGCGCCCAGCTGTCCCAGCTGCAGTTCCCGCAGTTCGCGGCCGGCGACGACGACCGTGTGCTGCTGACCCGGGCGATGGCCGCCTCACCCGGTGCGGCCGTCGGCATGGCGGTGTTCGACCCGGTGACCGCCGAGCAGTGGGCGGCCGAGGGCAAGGACGTCGTCCTCGTGCGCCGTGAGACCAACCCCGACGACCTCGGCGGCATGATCGCCGCCGTCGGGGTCCTGACCGCCCGCGGCGGCAAGACGTCGCACGCCGCGGTCGTCGCACGCGGCATGGGTCGCACGTGCGTCGTCGGGGCCGAGGAGCTCGTCGTCGACGCCGCGTCCCGCTCCCTGACGTGCCGCGGCCGCACCGTCCGCGAGGGCGACGTGCTCGCGATCGACGGGACCAGCGGCGAGGTGTTCCTCGGCGACGTGCCCGTGGTGCCCTCCCCCGTGCAGCGCTACCTCGAGGACGGGCTGGACGCCGCGCTCGCGGAGGCGTCCGACGACGAGACGGCCGACCTCGTGCGCGCCGTCGACCGCCTGCTGCGGCACGCGGACGCGACCCGGCGCCTGCACGTGCACGCGAACGCCGACACGGCCGAGGACGCGGTGCGCGCCCGCAGCCTCGGCGCCCAGGGCATCGGCCTGTGCCGCACCGAGCACATGTTCCTCGGTGAGCGGCGCGTGCTCGTCGAGCGCGTCGTCCTCGCGTCCGACGACGACGAGCGGCAGGAGGCCCTGGACGCGCTGCTGCCCCTGCAGCGCCGGGACTTCACGGACCTGCTCGAGGCGATGGACGGGCTGCCGACGACGATCCGGCTCATCGACCCGCCGCTGCACGAGTTCCTGCCGGACCTCACCGAGCTGTCCGTGAAGGTCGCGCTCGCGGCCGCACGCGACGAGGTCGACGACCGCGACGTCGAGCTGCTCGCGGCGGTGCGCCGCATGCACGAGGCCAACCCGATGCTGGGGCTGCGCGGTGTACGCCTCGGGCTCGTCGTGCCGGGGCTGTTCGACCTGCAGATCCGCGCGGTGTGCGAGGCGGTCGCGGCACGGCTCGCCGCGGGCGGTGCGCCGCACGCCGAGATCATGGTGCCGCTCGTCGGCTCGGTGCAGGAGCTGCGGCTGGTCCGCGAGCGGGCGCTGGCGATCATGGCCGAGGTCGGTGCCGAGCAGGGCGTGCCCGTCGACCTGCCGGTCGGCTGCATGATCGAGCTGCCGCGTGCCGCGCTCACCGCGGACCGCATCGCGACGCAGGCGCAGTTCTTCTCGTTCGGCACGAACGACCTGACGCAGACCACGTGGGGTTTCAGCCGGGACGACGTCGAGGGCGCGTTCTTCGCGCAGTACACCGCGAACGGCGTGCTGTCGGTGTCGCCGTTCGAGACCCTCGACGTCAAGGGCGTCGGCCAGCTCGTGGAGATCGCCGCGGCACGCGGGCGGGCGACCCGCCCCGACCTGACGCTGGGCGTGTGCGGCGAGCACGGCGGCGACCCGGAGTCGATCCGGTTCTTCGACGCCGTGGGCCTCGACTACGTGTCCTGCTCACCGTTCCGGGTCCCGATCGCCCGCCTGGAGGCGGGGCGCGCCGCCGTCGAGCACGACACCACCGACACCCGCTGACCCACCCCCAACAGGCACGCGACAGAGCAATCCGATCGCTCCCTCACCACCCCCAACAGGCACGCAAGAGAGCAATCGGATTGCCCTCTCGCGACCAGGGGGGACCAGGGGGACCCAGGGGTGGCGGGCGGGTCAGCCCCAGGGTGGCGGGTGGTCAGGCCCAGCGGTCGAGGCGGTCGGCCAGGAGCGCGAGGGCGACCGGTCCCGCGGTGGACGTGCGCAGCACGTGCGGGCCGAGGCGGCTCACCACGGCGCCCGCCGCGGTCAGCGCCTCGGTCTCGCGGTCGCTGATGCCGCCCTCGGGTCCGACGACGACGAGCACGTCGCCCCGCACGGGCAGCGCGACGTCGCGCAGCGGTGCGGTCGCCGCCTCGTGCAGCACGACCGCGACCCCGCCGGCGTCGACGACCGCGGCGACGCGTGCGACGAGCCCCTTGTCGTCGAGCGACTGCTCGACCACCGGAATGCGTGCGCGGCGCGACTGCTTGGTCGCGGTGCGCACCGTCCCGATCCACCGTGCGCGGCTCTTCTGCGCGCGCTCCCCGCGCCAGATCACGACGGAGCGCTCGGCCTGCCACGGCACGACGACGTCGACGCCCACCTCGGTCGCGGCCTCGATCGCCATCTCGTCGCGGTCACCCTTGGCCAGGGCCTGCACGAGGACGAGCCGGGGCGTCGGCTCCGGCTCGTGCACGACGTCGTCGACGTCGATGCGCACACCCTCGGGCCCGACGGCGCCGACGCGTCCGACGAGCCGGACACCTGCGCAGTCGACCACGTCGACCCGCTCCCCCGGTGCGCGGCGCTGCACGACGCCCGCGTGCCGTCCCTCGGTGCCGCCGAGCAGGTACTGCCCGCCGGCACGCGCGTCGTCGAGCATGCCGGGCTCGACGACGAAGACCGGGGCGCTCACCGTCCGGAGAGCTTGTCGCGCAGCTTCGCGAACACCCCCGGGTTGGCGGCCGCGAGACGGGCCTCGGGGCGCTCCTCGCCGCGCAGCTCCGCGAGCCGGCGCAGCAGGTCGGCCTGCTCGTCGTCGTCGGGCAGCGGCACCTGGACGTCGACGTGCACGTGCAGGTCACCGCGCCCCCCGACGTGCAGGTGCCCGACGCCCAGGCCCCGCAGCGTGACGACCTGGCCCGGTTGCGTACCCGGTCGCAGGTCGACCTCCTGCGGGCCGTCGAGCGTCTCCATCGTCAGGACCGTGCCGAGCGCGGCAGCCGTCATCGGCACCTGCAGCGTCGCGTGCAGGTCGTCACCCTTGCGCACGAACGTCTCGTGCTTGCGCTCACGCACCTCGAGGTACACGTCGCCGGACGGGCCGCCCGCCGGGCCGACCTCGCCCTGGCCGGTGAGCTTGATCCGGGTGCCGGTGTCCACACCCGCGGGCACGTCGACCGACAGGGTGCGACGCGAACGCACGCGCCCCTCGCCCGCGCACTCGGTGCACGGCTCGGGGATGACGGTGCCGAACCCGTGGCACGCGGCGCACGGCTGCGTCGTCATGACCTGGCCGAGGAACGAGCGCGCAACCCGCTGCACCGAGCCTCGCCCGCCGCACGCGTCGCACGTGCGCGGCGACGTGCCGGGCCGGCAGCACGTGCCGCCGCACGTCGGGCACAGCACCGCGGTGTCGACCTGCAGCTCGCGGTGCGCGCCGAACGCGGCCTCCGCGAGGTCGAGGTCGAGCCGCACGAGCGCGTCCTGGCCCCGTCGGGCGCGCGGCACCGGACCCCGCGGGGCACCCCCCGCGCCCGCACCGAAGAACGTCTCGAAGATGTCCTGGAAGCCGAAGCCGCCGCCCATGCCACCGCCGGGCGACGCGGGGTCCGCGCCCATGTCGTACGCGCGACGCTTGTCGGCGTTGCCGAGCACGTCGTACGCGCGTGAGACGTCCTTGAACCGGTCCTCGGCCGCCGGGTCCGTGCCCGCGACGTCCGGGTGCAGCTCACGCGCCAGCTTGCGGTACGCCTTCTTGATCTGCTCGGGCGTCGCGTCCTTCTGGACGCCGAGGATCTCGTAGTAGTCCGTCACGTGGGGTGCTGCTCGCTTTCCTGCTCGTGGTGGCGTGGTCGGGGCCGGAGCCGTAGGGCTCGCTCAGCCCGCCAGGATGCGGGTGAGGTAGCGGGCGACGGCGCGCACCGCCGCCATCGTCTGGGGGTAGTCCATGCGCAGCGGACCGACCGAGCCCAGGACGGCGACGGACGACCCCTCACCGCCGTAGCCGCTGGTGACGATGCTCGTCTCGGCCAGCCCCTCGTGCTGGGTCTCGCGGCCGATGCGCACCGCGACACCCGCCGAGTCCTCCGCCATCTCGGACAGCAGGCGCAGCAGGACGACCTGCTCCTCGAGCGCCTCCAGCACGGGTCCGAGGGTGTGCGGGAAGTCCGCGCTGCGGGCCAGGTGCGACGCGCCCGCGACGACGACGCGCTCCTCACGCTCCTGCGCGAGGGTCTCGGCCACCACGTCGACGACGGCCCGCGCCAACCGGTCGCCGTCGGGCGCGAACTCGGCGGTCAGCGCGTCGAGCGCGACGTCGAGGTCCCCCAGGCGCAGCCCCGCGGCCGCGACGTTGAGCCGCACGCGCAGCCGCGCGACGACCTGCTCGTCGAGGTCGGCGGCGAGCTCGAGGGTGCGCTGCTCGACGCGCCCCGTGGTCGTGATGATGACGACGAGCAGGTGCCGCGCGCCGACGGGCACGAGCTCGACGTGCCGCAGCGCCGAGCGGCGCAGCGACGGGTACTGCACGACGGCGACCTGGTGCGTGAGCTGCGAGAGCAGCCGCACGGCGCGGTCGATCACGTCGTCGAGGTCCACCGCCTCCTCGAGCAGCGTGCCGATCGCACGCTTCTCGGCCCCGGACAGCGGCTTGACGCCCGAGAGCTGGTCGACGAACACGCGGTAGCCGAGGTCGGTCGGCACGCGGCCCGCCGACGTGTGCGGCTGCACGATCAGCCCGGCCTCCTCGAGGGCGGCCATGTCGTTGCGGATCGTGGCGGGAGAGACCCCGAGCGCGTGACGCTCCGTCAGCGCGCGCGAGCCGACGGGTTCACGGGTGGCGACGTAGTCCTCGACGATCGCCCGCAGCACGTCGAGCCTGCGGTCCTCGCTCATCACGCCTCCCTCCGCACGGGTAGCAACGGGTAGCACTCGGGCACACCGAGTGCCAAGTCTACGCGTCACGCGCCGGACCACCGGTGCGTCGCCGCGCAGCGGTCCGGCCCGACCTCCTAGAGTGCCCGCGTGACCCACGACCGCTACGGCTCCGACGTGCTGTCGGGCGACACGAGCACCAACCGCACGACCCACCACCGGCCGGCCCGCACCGCGCGCGACCAGGCCGCCGAGCACGGCCTGGTCGTCGAGGACGTCGAGACCGGCTGGGTCGGCGCCGTCGTGCGCGTCGAGAAGTCGGGCGGTCAGCACGTCGTCGTCCTCGAGGACGCGCGTGGCCGCACCCGCACGTTCCGGCTCGGTCCCGGGTTCTGGGTCGACGGCGAGCCGGTCGTGCTCACGGCGCCCGTGACCTCGCGCGCCCCGGTACGCCCCACGCGCACGGCCTCCGGCTCGGTCGCGGTGCCCGACGCCCCGGCGCGCGTCGCGCGCGGCTCACGCATCTGGGTCGAGGGCAAGCACGACGCCGAGCTCGTCGAGAAGGTCTGGGGCGACGACCTGCGCGTCGAGGGCGTCGTCGTCGAGCTCCTCGACGGGGTGGACCACCTGGCCGACGCGCTGCGCGACTTCCGCCCGACCGCCGACCGGCGCGTCGGCGTCCTCGTCGACCACCTCGTCCCGGGATCGAAGGAGAGCCGCATCGCCACCGAGGCCGTGCGGGCCGCCCCGGCCGGGACGGTGCTCGTGCTGGGCCACCCGTACGTCGACGTGTGGCAGGCGGTGCGCCCGCAGCGGCTCGGCCTGGACGCGTGGCCCGTGATCGAGCGCGGCACCGAGTGGAAGCGCGGCATCCTGCGAGAGCTCGGCTGGCCGGCCGACGAGCAGGCCGACGTCGCGCGCGCGTGGCAGCGCATCCTGCGCTCGGTCCGCTCGTACGCCGACCTCGAGCCGAGCCTGCTGGGCCGCGTCGAGGAGCTCATCGACTTCGTCACCGCGTGAGGCGCCCGTCGCGACGCCGGTCGGCGCGCGCGACGACGGGCGCCAGGTGCGCGCGTGGCCCCGGCCTCACCGGCCGGGGCCACGTGCGTGCACGTCGTGCGGACGCGTGTCAGGCGGCGATCTGCCCGCCCGTCACGCGGCGGTAGGCGTACGCCGAGACCAGCAGCGCCACCGGCAGACCCACGAGGACGCCGATGCCGCACGCGAGCAGACCGACGAACACGCAGGCCCACACCACCAGCAGCACGAGAACCGACGAGCCGACGTTGCGCGTCTGCAGCGCGACGGACTCGCGGATCGCGTCGATCGCCCCGAGTCCGCGGTCCACGACCAGGTGGTAGGAGAAGAACACGAAGTAGGTGATCGCGATCGAGGCGAGCCAGCCGAGCACGGGGACCCAGCTCACGACAGCCTCCGCGACCGCGACCAGGAGCCCGAGCAGCAGCACCTGGGGCACGTTCGGGATCTGGAACATGTCGGAC
Organism: Actinomycetes bacterium; assembly: GCA_023424135.1. Taxonomy (GTDB): domain Bacteria; phylum Actinomycetota; class Actinomycetes; order Actinomycetales; family Cellulomonadaceae; genus Cellulomonas. Next base: position 12,561 of record JAFAEH010000147.1, read on the forward strand.
AGCGTGACCGCACGGCCCGCGGTGATCTTCAGCGCCGTGCTGATCGCCGCGGCCGCGAACAGCGCACCGACGAGCACCCCCGCCGCGTTGACGACGATGCCGAGGAAGCCCCCGGCCGTCAGCGCGAGCAGACCGTTGCCGCCCGAGCCGTCCGACAACGCACCGATGCCGCCGAAGACGAGGCCGACGATCAGGACGACCAGGAAGATCCCGATCAGCCACACGAGCGTGCCGACGACGAACGTCACCCAGTTCTGCCCGAACTTGGCGAACGCCCAGCTGAACCCGGCACCGATGTCGACCGACGGTCCGCCCTGCTGGTACCCACCGCCGGGGGGCGGATAGCCACCGGCGGCAGGCGGGTAGCCGCCCGCGGCGGGCGGCGGGTAGGCGCCGGGCTGTCCGTACGGCGACGCCGGCGGTGTGCCGTAGCCGGGCGGGGGCGGGTACGCGCCGCCACCGGCGGCGGGCGGCGGGGGTGCGGCAGTGCCGTCACCCGGCTGCCCGTACGCGGGCGGGGGCGGCGGGACGCTCGGGTCCTCGTCGTCACGCGGCGGCGTGCCGCCGGGGTTCTCGCTCATGGTCGACCTTCCTGGGACGGGCAGGGCGCGAGTGCGCGCCCTCGGTCCGAGCGAACCCAAACGGCACAGATCGTGTCAAGGCACCGCGCCGCAGGCCACCCGCGCGAGCACGCGCGCGGGTGGCAGGGCGCGGGTACGCTGCCGCACGCGGCGGCCCGCCCGCCACGTCGGGTTCACGTCCCGCCCGACGTCGGCGTCGCGGCCCACCCCGCACCGACGCCACGCGTCGACCGTCGCCGAGACCCCAGGAGCACCCGTGACGTACGACCCGCACGCCGCACCCCCGGCCCGCCCGGCGCAGAGCAGCAGCCTGGCGATGTTCGCGCACCTGGGCGGCGTGCTCACGTACCTCTTCGTCGGGTGGGTCGTCTCGCTCGTCGTGTGGCTCGTGCAGCGCGAGAAGGACCGCTCCGCGGCGCACGAGGCGCGCGTCGCGCTGAACTTCCAGCTCACGGCGCTCATCGCGATGGTGGTGTTCCACGTGATCGAGCAGTTCCCCGTGTTCGGCGTCATCGGCTGGGTGGGCAAGCTCGCGGTGGGGGTGATCGCGCTCGTGCTGTCGATCCTCGCGGCGGTCGCCGCGTACCGCGGCGGGTCCTACCGCTACCCGTTCAGCCTGGAGCTCGTGCGGTGAGCACGCCGCCCGTCCCGCCGCCCCCGGGCTGGGGTCCTCCCCCGCCGCCCGCTCCGCTGCGCCCGGACGACGAGCGCACGTGGGCGATCCTCGCGCACGCGCTGCCGCTCGTGGGCCTCGGGTTCGTGGCGCCGCTCGTCGTCTGGCTCGTCTTCCGCGGTCGCGGACCGTTCCTCGAGCACCACGCCAAGGAGTCCCTGAACTTCCAGCTCACGGCCCTGGTCGCGGTCGTCGTCGCCGCGATCCTGACGCTCGTGACGTTCGGCACCCTCGCGCTGGTGTACGTCGCCGTGCTCGTCGTCTGGCTGGTGATGTGCATCCTGGCGGCCGTCGCCGCGAGCCGCTGGGAGTGGTACCGGTACCCGCTGTCGCTGCGCCTGGTCCCCTGATGCGCCTGGTCCCCTGACGCACCTGGTCCCCTGAGCCGGTCCGCCGACCGCACGTCGCTCCGTCGGCGGGACGTCGCCAGGACCCCGCTCAGGCCGCGAGCGCGCGGACCACGGCGTCGGCGAGCAGCCGCCCGCGGCGCGTGAGCACGACGCGCCGCGGCCCGTCCGCACCGACGGCGGCACGCGCGTCGACCAACCCGTCGGCGACGAGCCCGGCGACCAGCGGACGCGCCTGCGGTGCGAGGTCCGCCAGCGGGAGACCCTCGGCGATGCGCACGCCGAGCATGACGCGCTCGAGCGTGGCCGTCGCACCGTCGACGAGCTCGCGCCCCGCGGCCGGGCTCAGGCCGCGCGCGAGCCGGTCCGCGTACGCCCGGGGGTGCTTGACGTTCCACCAGCGCACGCCACCGACGTGGCTGTGCGCACCGGGACCGATCCCCCACCAGTCGTCGCCGCGCCAGTACCCGAGGTTGTGGCGCGAGGCGTCCGCGGGTGTGCGCGCCCAGTTGCTGACCTCGTACCAGCGCAGCCCCGCGGCGGTCAGCAGGTCGTCCGCGAGCTCGTACTTGGTGGCCTGGTCGTCCTCGTCGGGCAGCGTGAGCTCGCCGCGACGCACCTGGACGGCCATGCGCGTGCCGGCCTCGACGACCAGCGCGTACGCGCTGACGTGGTCGACCCCCGTGGCGAGCGCGACCTCGAGCGACGCCCGCCAGTCGTCGAGGCTCTCCCCCGGCGTGCCGTAGATGAGGTCGAGCGAGACCCGCAGCCCGGCGTCGCGCGCCCAACGCACCACGTCGGGGACGCGCGCCGGGTCGTGCGTGCGGTCGAGCGTGCGCAGGACGTGCGGCACGGCCGACTGCATGCCGAAGGACACACGCGTGAACCCCGCGGCGGCCAGGCGCGCGAGCCCGTCGGGCGTGACCGAGTCGGGGTTGGCCTCGGTCGTGACCTCGGCGTCGTCGGCCAGCCCCCACGTGGTCCGCACGCCGTCGAGCAGCCGCACGAGGTCGTCGACCGGCAGCAGCGTGGGCGTCCCCCCGCCGACGAACACCGTCGAGACGGGCCGCGACGGCAGGCCGGCGCGGCGCAGCACGCGGTCCCCGAGCGCGATCTCCTCGAGCGCGGTGCCCGCGTAGGCGGCCAGGCTCGCACCGCCGCCCAGCTCGGTCGCGGTGTACGTGTTGAAGTCGCAGTACCCGCAGCGCACCGCGCAGAACGGCACGTGCAGGTACACGCCGAGCGCGCGCTCCCCGGCACCGTCGGCGGCGGACGCGGGCAGCGCACCGTCGGACGGGGCGGGGTCACCGTCGGGGAGCTGGGGGGACACGGCTCCATGGTCGCACCCGCCGGCGGTCGGCCCGGTCGCCCGCGGGAGCCGCGCGCGGGTCGGTGACGGGCAGGTCGGCGGGGACCGACACGGTCGCCCGCGTGCCACCGCGGTCGCCCGGCACCACGTCGGCGCGGCCGCCGACCTCGTGGGCCGCGGCCACGAGCAGCGGCAGCCCGACGTGCCCGGGCGCACCCAGCGTCCCCGGACCGATGCCGACACCGTCGTCGACGACCGTCAGGACGACGTCGGACCCGACCCGCCGGACCGTGACGACAATCTCGTCCGCACGTGCGTGCCGCCACGCGTTGCGCACGAGCTCGCGTCCCGCACGCAGGACGAACCCGGCCGAGGACTCCCCGACGTCGTCCTCGTCGACGGCGACGTGGAGCACCACGCGGGGCCCGGGGCCGAGGTCGTCGCGCACGCGGTCGACGACGGCGGTGAACGCGGCCGCGAGGTCGCGGCCCGCCTCGCCCGTGGGGTGCAGGTCGACCAGGAGCGTGCGCAGGTCACGCACACCGTCCGCGACGAGCCGGTGCGCGGAGGCCAGCGCCGCAGGGTCGGGCCCGTGCGCGCCACGGGCGGACTGCTCGAGCAGGAGCCGCGCGGCGGCCAGGTCCTGCACGGGCCCGTCGTGCAGGACCTGCGCGACACGGCGACGTTCGGCGTCGGAGGCCGCGAGGCCGTAGCGCAGCAGGCGAGCACGCTCGGAGGCCGCCGCGGCGGAGCGTCGCGCGGCCCGCAGGGTGAACGGGACGCCCGCGGCGGCGAGCACGAGCAGACCGCCGAGGACGACGGGCAGCACGTGCGTCGCGGCGCCCCGCACGAGGCGCCCGTCGTCCACGGGGACGTACACCTCGAGGCGCATCGGGACGTCGTCGGCGGAGGTGAACCCGACGAACACCTCACGCAGGCCGAGCCGGTGCTCGGCCTCGTAGCGGTGCTCGACGTCGGCGGGGACCGGCAGCACGACCGCCTCGCCCGCGTCGAGACGTGCCGCCATGCCCGGGTCGAACGGGCGCTCGTCCCCGACGACGCGGGGTTCGTCGGAGTGCACGACGCGCACGGTGGAGCCCTCGACCCGCCAGACCTTCACGCGGTGGACGCTGCCGGAGCGCAGGAACGGGTCGAGGACGTCCGTCGCACCGGACGCGTCCGACCCGTCGAACCGCAGCGCGGCGAGCGACCCGACGACCGCACGCGCGACCTGCGTGGACGTGCGTACCGCGAGCGCGTCGGCGTCGGCCCGTGCGACGCGCAGGGTCCCGACGGTCACGAGGCCCGCGACGAGGACGAGGACGGCGCCGGTCGCCACGAGGTGCCCGACGAGGGCGCGGCGCACCTCGCGGCGCCCGGGGTGCGGCCGCGGCCCGTCCGTCGTCCTGGCGCCGGTGGCGTCCTCGCCCGTCGGCCCGTCCGCCAGCCCGTCCACGGGGCCGTCCGTGGACGCGCCCGTCGGCCCGTCCGTCACGGCTCGGCGATCTCGACGAGCCCCGCCCGGGCGGCGGTGACGACCGCGTCGACCTGGCTGTGCACGCCGAGCTGCTCGCGTAGCGCCTTGACGTGGTCGCGCACGGTGTGCGCGGACAGCCCGAGCCGGCCGGCGATCTGGGCGACGGAACGCCCGGCGGCGAGCTGGGCGAGCACCTCGTGCTGGCGGGGCGTCAGGCGCGGCGCGCCTGCGGCGGGGCGCACGGTGGTGGTCGGACGCTCGGGGCGCGCGTGGCGCAGCGCGTCGAGGATCTCGTCGAGCGGTGCGTCCTTGGTCAGGTACGCGGCGGCACCGGCGGCGAGCGCGCGCTGCGCGGTGTGCGCCTGCGTGGCCGCGGTGAGCACGACGACGCGCGCCCCGCCCGCGGCCGCGGCGAGGTCGGCGACGTGGTCGACCCCGTCGTGCCCGGGCAACCGCACGTCGAGCAGCACGACGTCCGGCCGGTACGCGCGGGCCTTGGCGAGCGCGTCGGGCACGCCGTGGGCGACCGCGACGCACTCGAGGTCGTGCTCGCCGCGCAGCGCGAGGGCCAGCGCATCGGTCAGCGCGCGGTGGTCGTCGACGATGAGCACGCGCTGCGCGTCGTCGTGCGCATCGGGCCCGGGACCGTGCCCGCCCTGGCCGGCGGCGGGCTCACCTGCGCCGGGGGCGGCGGGCTCACCCGCGTCGTGCGGGCCCGACGGCGGGTCGGCGTGGGGTGTGGTCGTCGTCACGGGGGGACCCCTCAGGTTTGGGGAGACGAGGGCGGAACGGGCGAGGTTAGCCTCACCTTATCGCTGCGTGGGGTGCGTCCTGGACCCCCGGCGCGGCCCTCCCCGTTCCCCACCCCGACGAGGCCGACCCATGCTCACGTCCCTGCACCGCGCCGTCGCCACGACCGGCGTCCTGACGCTCGCGCTCGCCCTGGCCGCCTGCGCGGACTCGACCGAGGCCGCACCGGCGTCCGCACCCACCCCCGAGGAGTCGGCGTCCGCCGCCGGACCGCTCGTCGTCTACTCGGGCCGCGACGAGGAGCTCGTCGCCCCGCTCATCGAGCAGTTCGAGGAGACCTCCGGCGTCGACGTCGAGGTCCGCTACGCGGGCACGACCGAGCTCGCGGCGCAGCTCCTCGAGGAGGGCGACCGCACCCCGGCGCACGTCTTCCTCTCCCAGGACGCGGGGGCGCTCGGCGCGCTCGCCGACGCGGGTCTGTTCACGACGCTGCCGGCCTCCGTGACGGACGCGGTCGACGCGGACCTCACGTCGACCGACGGCACGTGGGTCGGCCTGACGGGCCGCGCGCGCGTCGTCGCCTACGACTCCCAGCAGCTCACGGCCGACCAGGTGCCTGACGTGCTGTCGCTGACCGACCCCGCGTGGCGCGGCCAGGTCGGCATCGCACCGACCAACGCGTCGTTCCAGGCGTTCGTCACCGCGGTCCGCGAGGTCGAGGGCGAGGACGCCGCACGCGCCTGGCTCGAGGGCCTGGTGGCCAACGACGCGCAGGTCTTCGAGAAGAACGGTGCGATCCTCGAGGCCGTCAACGCCGGGACCGTGCAGCTCGGCCTGCTCAACCACTACTACTGGGCCCGGCACGAGCAGGACCCGACGACGCTGCGCGCCCAGCTCGTGTTCGGCGAGCCCGGCACCGTCGACGCGCTCGTCAACGTCACGGGCGCCGGTGTGCTCGCCGGAGGGGACGAGCACCCCGCCGCCACGCAGCTCGTCGAGTTCCTCGTCGGCGAGCAGGCGCAGACGTACTTCGTCGAGGAGACCTACGAGTACCCCCTCGTCGCGGGGATCGGCTCCCCGGCGAACGTCCCGCCGCTCGACGAGCTCGCGACGACCGACCTCGACCTCGCGCGCCTCGCATCGCTGGACGAGACCGTCGCGCTGCTCACCGAGGTGGGGCTGCTCTGATCCGCCGCGCACGACCGACGTGGGGCCCGGGTACCACCCGGGCCCCGCTCGGTCTCCTGCTGGTCGCGGTCGTCGTGGTCGCGCTCGTCGCCGTGCCGGTCGTCCACCTCGTCGCCCGCACGGCCTCGGCGGACGTCGACCGTACGCTCGCGGTGCTGCTGCGACCCCGCACGCTCGAGCTCGCCGCGGGGTCCGTGACGACCGCGGGTCTCGTGGCGCTCGGCTGCCTCGTCCTGGGGACCGCGACGGCGTGGGCGCTGGCCCGCTGGCGGCTGCCCGTCCCCCGGCTGTGGCCCGTCCTGGCCGCCCTGCCGCTGGCCATGCCGTCCTACGTGCTGGCGTTCGCGTGGCTCGCGGTCGACCCGTCCGTGCACGGCGCCGGTCCGCTCGTCGTCGTGCTCGTCCTGGCCTGCGCACCGCTGGTCACCCTGCCCGTGCTCGCCGCGCTGCGGCACGCCGATCCCGGCCCGGCCGAGGCGGCCCGCACCCTGGGGGCCTCGCGCGCACGTGTCGCGTGGACGGTGGAGCTGCCCGCGGCCCTGCCGGCGGCCCTCGCCGGTGCGCTGCTCGCCGCGCTGTACGCGCTCTCGGACTTCGGGGCGCCCGCCGCGCTGCGCCACCCGACGCTGACCTGGGGCGTGCGCGCCGCGTTCGAGGGCGGGCTGGACCGGCATCTCGCGGGCGTCCTGTCCCTCGTGCTGGTCGTGTGCGGGGCGGCGCTCGTCGTCGCCGAGCGTCTGGTACGACGCCGCGCACACCGCCGGGCACGGTGGCAGGAGCGTCCCGTCGACCCGGTGGCGCTGCACCCCGTGGCGCGCACGGCCGTCGTCACCGGGCTCCTCGTCGTCGTCGCGGCGTCCGTCGTGGCCCCGGTCGCGGTGCTCGCGCACCGGGCGACGCTCGCCCGCACGCGCGACGTCGACGTGCCGCGGCTGCTCGAGAGCGCCGGGCACACCCTCCTGCTCGGCACGGTGGCCGCGCTCGTCGTGACCGCGCTCGCGCTGCCCGTCGCCGCGGTCGCCGCGCGCGAGACCCGCCCCCGCGGGCGCCACCTGGAGTCCGCGTCATACCTCGGCCAGGCCGTGCCGGGGGTCGTCGTCGGCCTGTCGATGGTGTCGATCTCGCTCACGGTCCTGCCCGGTCTCTACCAGAGCACCACCGTGCTCGTGCTCGCGTACGCCGTGCTGTTCCTGCCGCGCGCCGTCGGGTCCTCGCGCGCGGCGCTCGCGCGCGTGCCCGTCGGCCCCGAGCAGGCGTCCCGCACCCTCGGCCGCGGACCGTGGCGGACGTGGGCCGCGGTGACCGCACGGCACGCGGCGCCCGGCGTCGCGGCCGGTGCGCTCCTCGTCGCCCTGACCGTCGCCAAGGAGCTGCCCGCGACGCTCATGCTGCGCCCCACGGGCGTCAGCACGCTCGCGACCAGCCTGTGGGGCCACACCGCGAACGCCGCGTACGGCGCCGCCGCGCCCTACGCGCTCGCGCTCGTCCTGGTCGCGGTCGTCCCCGCGTGGCTGCTGACCCTCGCACCCCGCGGCCGCAGCGCCCGCCCACCCCGGGAGACACACCCATGAGCCTCGTCGTCCACGGCCTGACCGCCGGCTACTGGCGCGGTCCCGACGTGCTGCGCGGCGTCGACCTCGACGTCGGGCCCGACGAGCTGGTCACCGTGCTCGGCGCCAGCGGCAGCGGCAAGTCCACGCTGCTGCGCGTCGTGGCCGGCCTGCACGACGTGCGCGCCGGGAGCGTCACGCTGGACGGGCGGGACGTCACCCACGCACGGCCCGAGCGCCGCGGCATCGGCCTGGTGCCGCAGGACGGTGCGCTGTTCGGGCACCTGACCGTCGCGCAGAACGTCGCCTACGGGCTGACACGCGTGCGCAGCCGTGGGGCGGCACGCCGGCACCCGCGCGTGCGCGAGCTGCTCGAGCTCGTCGACCTCGCGGACCTCGGCGAGCGGCTGCCGCACGAGCTGTCCGGCGGGCAGGTGCAGCGCGTGGCCCTCGCCCGGGCGCTGGCCCCGCGTCCCCGGCTCGTCGCGCTCGACGAACCGTTCGGGGCCCTCGACGCGTCGCTGCGGCACGGGCTGCGCACGCACGTACGCCGGGCGCTGCGCGAGGCCGGCACCCCGGCGGTGCTCATCACGCACGACCAGGACGAGGCGCTGTCCGTCTCCGACCGGGTCGCGGTGCTGCGCGACGGGCGCGTGGTGCAGTGCGGCACACCGCAGCAGGTGTACGGGTGCCCCGTGGACGCCGCGACCGCGACGTTCCTCGGCGGGGCCGTGCTGGTGCCCGCGCGCGCACGGGCCGGCGCCGTCGGCACCGCGTGGGGCACGTTCGCGACCCCCGCGCAGGGCGATGTGCTGGTCGTGCTGCGCCACGAGCAGGTCGAGGTCGCACCCGACGACGACGGACCGGGCACCGTCACACAGGTCGAGTACTTCGGCCACGACTGCCTGCTGCACGTGCGCGTGGCGGACGGCTCGACGGTCACGAGCCGCCGGACCGCACCGCTCCCGCCGGGCGCACGCGTCACCGTGTCGGTGCGCGGCCCCGTGCACGTCGTCCCGGCGTAGCTACTTCTTCTTCGCGTCCTTCGCGTCCTTGCCGCCGCCCCCGTCGGAGGACAGCGCGGCGATGAAGGCCTCCTGCGGCACGTCGACCCGGCCGATGGTCTTCATGCGCTTCTTGCCCTCCTTCTGCTTCTCGAGCAGCTTGCGCTTGCGGCTGATGTCACCGCCGTAGCACTTGGCCAGGACGTCCTTGCGCATCGCGCGGATCGTCTCGCGCGCGATGATGCGCGACCCGATCGCCGCCTGGATCGGCACCTCGAACTGCTGGCGCGGGATGAGCTCCTTGAGCTTCGCGGTCATCATGACGCCGTACGCGTACGCCTTGTCCTTGTGCACGATCGCGCTGAACGCGTCGACCTGCTCGCCCTGCAGCAGGATGTCGACCTTCACGAGGTCGGCGACCTGGTCGCCCGCGGGCTCGTAGTCGAGGCTCGCGTACCCGCGCGTGCGGGACTTGAGGTGGTCGAAGAAGTCGAACACGATCTCGGCCAGCGGCAGCGTGTACCGCATCTCGACCCGGTCCTCGGACAGGTAGTCCATGCCCTGCAGGTCGCCACGGCGCGACTGGCACAGCTCCATGATCGTGCCCACGAACTCGCTGGGCGTCAGGATCGTCGCCTTGACGACGGGCTCGCGCACGTCGCGGATCTTCCCCGCGGGGAACTCGCTGGGGTTGGTGACGACGACCTCCGAGCGGTCCTCGAGCGTGACGTCGTAGACGACGTTCGGCGCGGTCGAGATGAGGTCGAGGTCGAACTCCCGCTCGAGGCGCTCGCGCACGATCTCCAGGTGCAGCAGCCCGAGGAACCCGACACGGAACCCGAACCCGAGCGCGACCGACGTCTCCGGCTCGTAGTTCAGCGCGGCGTCGTTGAGCTTGAGCTTGTCGAGCGCGTCGCGCAGCGCCGGGTAGTCCGACCCGTCGATCGGGTACAGGCCGGAGAACACCATCGGCTTGGGGTCCGAGTAGCCCCCGAGCGCCTGCGACGCGGGCTTGGCGTTGTTGGTCACGGTGTCGCCGACCTTCGACTGGCGCACGTCCTTCACGCCCGTGATGAGGTAGCCGACCTCCCCCACGCCGAGACCCTGCGTGGGCACCGGCTCGGGCGAGATCACACCGATCTCGAGCAGCTCGTGCGTCGCCCGGGTCGACATCATCGCGATGCGCTCACGCGGGTCCAGGCGCCCGTCGACGACGCGCACGTACGTCACGACACCCCGGTACGTGTCGTACACGGAGTCGAAGATCATCGCGCGGGCGGGCGCGCCGGCGTCCCCGACGGGCGGCGGCACCACGCGGACGATCCGGTCGAGCAGCGCCTCGACGCCCGCGCCCGTCTTGCCGGAGACCTTGAGGACGTCCTGCGGGTCGCCGCCGACGAGCCCGGCGATCTCCTCCGCGTACTTCTCCGGCTGCGCGGCCGGCAGGTCGATCTTGTTGAGCACGGGGATGATCTGCAGGTCGTTCTCGAGCGCGAGGTACAGGTTCGCGAGCGTCTGCGCCTCGATGCCCTGAGCGGCGTCGACGAGCAGCACGGCACCCTCGCACGCAGCCAGCGAGCGCGAGACCTCGTAGGTGAAGTCCACGTGCCCGGGGGTGTCGATCATGTTGAGCGCGTACGGCGTGCCGTCGAGCTCCCACGGCATGCGCACGGCCTGCGACTTGATCGTGATGCCGCGCTCACGCTCGATGTCCATCCGGTCGAGGTACTGCGCACGCATGGCGCGGGCCTCGACCACCCCCGTGAGCTGCAGCATGCGGTCGGCGAGCGTCGACTTGCCGTGGTCGATGTGCGCGATGATGCAGAAGTTGCGCAGCAGCTCGGGCGCGGTCGCCGACGGGCGGATCCGCGCGGCGGCGGTGGCGGACGGGATGGGCAACTCGGCGTTCTCCGGCTTCTGGACGGGCTGGTGGACCGCACCACGCGGCGGCGTCGACCCGCTGTCGGCGGGATCCTGACGTCCGGTGGCGCCCCCGGCCCTGTCGGGTGTCGGTGGCGGGCCCCACCATGGTCCCATGACGCACGACCTCGACGTCCCGCCGCACGCGACGGGCGCCGTCGTCGCGACCCTGCCGGTGCTGCACGGCCTGCAGGACCGGTTCCTGGCGTCGATCGGCGAGGTCGACGCCGACGCGCGCGTGCCCTGGTGCGGACGCTGGCGCGTCCGCAGCCTGGTCGTGCACCTGGGCCGCATCCACCACTGGGCCGCAGGGCAGGCGCGACGCCGTCAGGAGACCCCGCTGGGCCGCGGCCCGTTCGTCCTGGACGAGTTCTACGCGGCGCAGGCCGCCGAGCTGCGCGACACCCTCGCGACGCTCGACCCCGACGCGCCCGCGTGGACGCTCGACGCGAGCGGCGTCGTGCGGTTCTGGCACCGCCGCCAGACCCACGAGACGCTCGTGCACCTGTGGGACCTGCGCACCGCCGGCGGCCTCGCCCTGGACGTCGCGCCCGCGCTGTGGGCGGACACGGTCGACGAGCTCGTCACGGTCATGCACCCGCGTCAGGTCGCGCTGGGCCGGGTCGCGGCGCCCACGGTCCGCGTGCGGGTCGTCGCGACCGACGTCGCCGGCACCGACCTCACCGACGTCGGTGCCGACGCCGTGGGCGCACCGCAGACGTCGCGCGGGTGGACGCTGCACGCCGCCGACGACGCCCCGCCCGCGCCCGTCGTCGAGGTGACCGGGCCGGCTGTGTCGCTCGCGCTGCTCCTGTGGGGCCGCACGACCCTCGACGACCCGACCCTGACGACCGTGGGCGACCGCGCCGCCCTCGCGGCGGTCCTCGCCGGGCGCCTGACCCCCTGACCCCCGCCCCCCTGACCGTGAGGCAGAGGATCTCCGGGACCGCGTGCCGGAGATCCTCTGCCTCACGGGTCGGCTCACACCTCGTGCGTCGGGGTCAGGCCTCGCGCGTGATACGGACCTGGACCTGGAGGTCCTGCGTCGGCGGTCCCGCGTAGATGCCGCGCAGCGGCGGCACGTCGTCGTAGCAGCGACCGCGCGCCAGCACGACGTGGTGCTCGCCCGCGTACACGCGGTTGGTCGGGTCGAAGCCGCACCACTCGCCCGTCCACCACTCGACCCACGCGTGCGACTCGCCCGTGACCGTCGTGCCGAGCTCACCGGACGAGTCCGGGTGCAGGTACCCGGAGACGTACCGGGCGGGGATGCCCACGGACCGCAGCGCACCGAGCGCGAGGTGCGCCATGTCCTGGCAGACGCCCGTGCGCTTCTGCCACGCCTCGGCGGCCGGTGTGTGCACGGTCGTCACGCCGGGGATGTACTCCATCTCCTCGCGCAGCGCCCGGCACACCGCCTCGGCCGCCGCCCCGGGCTCGAGCCCCTCGGCGGCACGGCGCGCCAGGTCGACGACGTCATCGGGCACCTCGGTCGTGTCGGTGTCCGCGACGTGCTCCGCGAGCCGGTCCCGCACCTCGGCACCGCGCAGCACGTCCCAGCCGACCGACGACGTGGGCACGGGCCGCTCGGCCACCTCGACGAGGTGCTCCGCCGTGAGCACGAGCGACTGGTGCGGTGCGATCACCTCGAACGCCGTGACCTGCGTGCCCCAGTAGTCGCGGTAGTCGTGCGACCACGTCTGGGGGTGGATGTCGATGCGCGACTCCAGCACCGACTGGCCCGCCTGCGACAGCGGCGTCATGCGCGCCTCGTTGTACGACACCGGCACGGGGTCCGCGTACCGGAACGTCGAGGTGTGGACGATCCGCAACCTGCTCACAAGGCCTCCCCGACCCACGTCAGCTCCGCACCGGACGGGAAGTACCGTCCGCGGATCGCGTCGGACGCCGCCGAGCACGCCCGCTGCACCAGCTCCATCTCGCGCGGCAGCGCGTCGACGATCTCGAGCAGCGGCCGGTACTCCAGGTTCGTGCGCACGTGCCCGATGTACCGGCGCGCGTCCCCGATGGCCGCGCGGTCGGACACCGGCTCGAGCGCCGTCAACGACGCCTCCGCCTCGTTCAGCGCGTACACGATCGAGCGCGGGAACAGCCGGTCGAGCAGCAGGAACCCGGCCGCGCGCTCGTCGGACGCCGTGCCCCGGTACGTGCGCAGGAACGCCTCGTGCGCACCGCACGAGCGCAGCAGCGTCGCCCAGCTCGGCCCGGCCGAGCCCGCGAGCGCACGCGTCGTCAGCAGCCGGGCCGTCATGTCGGCGCGCTCGATGGAGCGGCCGAGGACCATGAAGTGCCAGGTCTCGTCGCGCGACGTCGTGGACTCCATGATCCCGGTGACGATGGCGGCGCGTTCACGGACCCACGTGAAGTAGTCGTGCGGGCGGGCCGGGCGCATCTGCGACGGGAGCTGGTTCCAGCTCGTGTTGAGGCACTCCCACAGCTCGGTCGAGACGATCTCGCGTGCCCGGCGCGCGTTCTCGCGCGCGGCGACCAGCGCGCCGGCGATCGACGACGGCGAGAACCGGTCGTAGCCGAGGACGTCGAGCACGTGCTCGCGGCCGACCTCGACGTCCGCGGGTGGGGCGGGTCTGTCCATGACGGACAGCAGCGACCGGCAGGCCAGGTCCTCCTCGGCCCACGGGTCCTCGAGCAGGATCTGCACGTGCACGTCGAGCAGGCGCGCGGTGTCGTCCGCACGCTCGACGTACCTGCCGATCCAGAACAACGACTCCGCGATGCGGCTCAGCACGTCGCACCCCCCGTCACCTGCTGCTGCTGTTGCTGCATGACCTGCACGCGCGCGTCCGACGGGTTCGACTCGATCGGCACGGCCGAGTCCTTCGGCACCGGCTGGGGCAGCGTCTGACCCTGCTGCTGCGCGCGGCGCGGCACACGCCCGCCGAGCACCCACGTGTCCTTCGAGCCGCCGCCCTGCGACGAGTTCACGACGAGCTGGCCCTCGGGCAGCGCGACGCGGGTCAGCCCGCCGGGCAGCACGTACACCGAGTCGCCGTCGTTCACGGCGAAGGGCCGCAGGTCGACGTGCCGGGGCCGCAGCCCGTCCTCGACGAGCGTCGGGACGGTGGAGAGCTGGACGACGGGCTGGGCGATCCAGCCGCGCGGGTCCTCGCGCAGGCGCGCGCGCAGCTCGTCGAGCTCGGCGCGCGTGGCCTTGGGCCCGACCACAAGACCCTTGCCCCCGGACCCGTCGACGGGCTTGACGACGAGCTCGTGCAACCGGTCCAGCACCTCCTCCAGCGCGCCCGGGTCCTCCAGCCGCCACGTGTCCACGTTCGGCAGGATCGGGTCCTCGCCCAGGTAGTACCGGATGAGGTCGGGCACGTAGGTGTACAGGAGCTTGTCGTCGGCGACGCCGTTGCCGACGGCGTTCGCGATCGTCACGTTGCCCAGCCGGGCGCACGTCATCAGGCCCGGGCAGCCGAGCAGCGAGTCGGAGCGGAACGTCACGGGGTCGATGAACTCGTCGTCGACGCGCCGGTAGATCACGTCGACCCGCTTGCGGCCCTGCGTCGTGCGCATCCACACGCGCCCACCGGCCACGTACAGGTCACGTCCCTCGACGAGCTCGACGCCCATCGTGCGGGCCAGCAGCGTGTGCTCGAAGTAGGCGGAGTTGAAGACGCCCGGTGTCAGCACGACCACCGTCGGGTCGTCGACGCCGTGCGGGGCCGCGGCGATGAGGGCCGCGAGCAGGCGCCGCGAGTAGTCGACGACGGGTCGGATACGCAGCGTCGCGAACAGCTCGGGGAACGTCTGCGCCATGGCGCGCCGGTTCGACAGCACGTAGCTGACGCCGGACGGCACGCGCACGTTGTCCTCGAGGACGCGCCACCCACCCAGGGAGTCACGCACCAGGTCGATGCCCGAGACGTGCACCCGCACGCCGTTGGGCGGCTCGACGCCGCGTGCGGCGCGGTGGAAGTGCGTCGAGGACACGACGACCGAGCGGGGCACGACGCCGTCCGCGATCGCCTTCTGCGGGCCGTAGACGTCCGCGAGGAACGCCTCGAGCGCCCGCACGCGCTGCGACACCCCGGGGGCGACGTGCTCCCACTCGTCGCCGCCCATGACGCGCGGCACGACGTCGAGCGGGAAGGGGCGTTCCTCACCCGCGAAGTCGAACGTGACGCCCTGCTTGAGGTAGGACCGGGCGAGCGTGTCGGCGCGCGCCCGCAGCTCACCGGCCGAGAGCTCGGCGAGCGCGCTGTGCACGTGCTTGTACGCGACGCGGACCTCGCCGTCGGGTCCGATCATCTCGTCCCAGGCCGTCCCCGCGGGGTAGTCGTCGAAGAGGTCCGCCATGGCGCGAATCTAGTCCGGCCGTGTCAACGACGCGTTACGTACGCGGGCCGGGCGCCGTAGGGCGTACGCGGGCCGCGCGCCGTAGGCTCGTCCGCCGTGAGCCCGACACGCTGGCGAGACGCCCTGCGCGGTGCCGCGCGGCGACTGCTGACCGCACCGTCCGCCCGCCCCGGCCCGGCGGCCCCCGGTCGCGCGGGCTCCCCGAGCCCTGCGGACGACCGCGCCGCGGCCCCGCAGGAGCGCGCCGTGCGACCCGGGTACGCACCTCGCGCCGACGGGCGTCCCGACCCGGGCGAGGTCGTCTGGACGTGGGTGCCCTACGAGGACGACCCGGCGCGGGGCAAGGACCGCCCGGTGCTCGTCCTGGCGCTCGAGGGCGACGACGTCGTGGCCCTCATGCTCACGAGCAAGGACCACGACCGCGACACGGCCGACGAGGCACGCCACGGCCGTGTGTGGATGGATGTCGGCACGGGCGGCTGGGACTCGCGACGGCGCCCCAGCGAGGCGCGGCTCGACCGGCTGCTGCGGCTGCCGGCGCACGCGGTGCGCCGCGAGGGTGCCGCGCTGGACCGGGGGACGTACGACGAGGTCGTGCGTGCCGCCGGTCGACTGCACGGCTGGTAGCATGGTCGATCGCGTGTCCGCCTGGGTCGGCGGTCACGGGTGCAGGCCTTTCCCGAGGGTGTCCCCACGCCCCAGTCCTGGCGCTGCGCATGCCCTCGACGACCTGTCAGATCGCTTCGGCGACCACACCAAGAGAGTCCACACGTGGCGAACATCAAGTCCCAGATCAAGCGCATCCGCACGAACGAGAAGGCCCGGCTGCGGAACAAGGCCGTCAAGTCGGAGCTGAAGACGTACGTGCGTCGCGTCCGCGAGGCCGTCGCCGGCGGCGACAAGGACGCTGCGGCGACCGCACTGACGGTCGCGTCGCGCAAGCTCGACAAGGCTGTCTCGAAGGGCGTCATCCACGCCAACCAGGCCGCCAACCGCAAGTCGGCGCTCGCGAAGGCCGTCCAGAGCCTCTGAGGCCCCACGCGGCTCCACCCGCGCGGTCGGACGGCCTCGGCCGTTCCACGAACGTCGGAAGGGCGACACCCCGTGAGGGTGTCGCCCTTTCCGTCGTTCGCGTCGCCCCGGGCGCACGTGCCGTGCGACGGCGGACGCCCGAGGTCGGCCGACCTCGGGCGTCCGAACGCTCGACGCTCGACCGCTCAGCCTCCGAGCGACCAGGTCTCGCGCGGCGCACCCGTCGGCACCGACGGCTGGAAGCCGGCCTCGCGCAGCGCCCGGTCGAACGCACGGGCGGCCGCGTCGACGTCACCACGCCGCAGGTAGCGGTCACCCAGGTCACGCCACACCCCGGCCGAGTGGCGGGTCGCCGCCATCATCCCGAGCATGTCGGCGCCCCACTGGAACGACGCGGCCGCACCCTCGTGGTCGCCACGCGCGTCCAGCACGTCGCCGAGCGCGATGTGCGCGGTCGCAGCCTCGAGCCGCGGTGCGTCGCCCAGGCCCGCGAGGGCGGCTCGTGCGTCCGCCTCGGCCGCGGCGTCGTCGCCGAGCAGCAGGTGCGCCCGCGACCGCTCGACCTGCAGCCGCGCGATGTCGAGCGCCGAGCCGATCGCGCTCAGACCGGGCTCGGCCTTGTCGATCTGCTCGAGCGCGGCCCGCGGCTCCGCCGGCTCCGAGCGCAGCAGCAGCCACGCGTAGTTGACGCGCAGCCGAGGCAGGTCACGGTCGGGCTCACCCTCGGACAGCAGCGCGAGCGCACGCTCCGTGTAGCGCTGGGCCAGCTCGTAGTCGCGCCGCTGCTCGGCCACGAGCGCGGCGTTCCAGTAGACGCTGCCCCGGCCCCGCGGCGTGCCCAACGACTCGGCGAGACGGACGAGCTCGGCGGCGCGGTGCGTCGCGTACAGCAGGTCGCCGCGCTCGACGTACGCCCACAGGACCGTCGAGGCCAGTCGCAGGTGCTCGTCGGTGCCGACCAGGTCCGCACCGTCGAGCTCGCCCAGGGTGCGCTCGCCGACCTCGACCGCGCGGTGCAGGTCGCCCGCCTCGAGGTAGCAGCCGACCAGCGCCGTCGTCAGGACCGCGGCGCGCAGGTGGTCGGGCCGCTGCTGCGTCTCCGCCAGCAGCGGCTCGAGCAGCGTGATCGCCGTCTCGAGCTCACCCAGCAGCTCGTGGGCGCGGGCGAGCGTCGTGAGCGCCTCGACCTTGAGCGTCGACGTCACCACGGACAGGTCTAGCGCACCGATGCGCTGGACCGTGCCCGCGGCGTCACCGCTGGCCAGGTCGAGACGCGCGTAGTCGAGCTCCAGCCGGGTGCGGGCCTCGTTCGGCCCGTCCTCCCCGTGCTTCAGGTACTCGAGCGTGGTGCCCAGGCGTTCGGCGAGGACGCCGAGCGCGGAGTCGGTCGGCTCGCGGTGGCCGGCCTCGATCAGGGAGATGTAGCTGGGCGAGAAGGCACTGCCCGCGAGGGCCGTCTGGGAGAGCCCAGCGGCCAACCGCGCCTCGCGGACGCGGTCACCGATAGTCGTCATGGCAAGTCATTGTACGTATGACGTCCGTGAACGCCATCCCCCGGGCGCGAACGGCGCGTCAGGCACCTCGCACGACGTCGTGGAGGCGCCTGACGGCACGTCCGGGAAGAGATGGTGGGCGCGACGGACGACGGCAGCCGTCACGTCGCACCCACCGGACGCGTCGCTCAGACGAAGTCCTTGCAGCAACCGCTCGCGCCGCCGCTCAGCGACACGGAGGCCGTGACCGCCGGGGCACCGACGACGAGCGAGCCGACGATCGCGAGAGCGGCGAGTGCACTGGTGAGGGGCTTCATGTCGTTCTCCTGTCCGAAAGGCTCCGGGCACCTGGTGGCTGGACGTCGACGGCCCGCCAGGTCGGGACACGTCGTGCGACAGGGTGACACATCACCGCGATCCGTGCGAGACCCGGGCGCCCGAACGAGTCGATCCAGATTCCACCCGTCGATGACATCATCACAAGTCCTGACATGTGGTGTCATGGGGCTCATGACATCGGACGACCCGGACGCGACGCTCGCCCAGCTCGGTGCCGCCGTGGACGCGGCGATCCCCCGTGCCCTGCGCCGCGCCTGGGAGCAGCACCTCGGCAACGAGCGCGTGCTCGTCGCCCGTCAGGGCATCTACTCGGCGCACGGGCGGCCCTTCGCGTACCAGCTCTCGTACCGCGCGCCCGGCCACCACCCGGAGGTCGCGCGGACGTGGGGTCCGCTCGAGCACGAGCGCGCCACCGACCACGTGCTGCGCGCCACGTTCGGCCGGGCGGACCTCGAGCACGTGGCGCACGGGCGCCTGCTGTTCGTCCGGTGCCCGCGCGCCTACCTCGTCGGCGACCTTCCCGTGCCCGCCCGGCCGGACCGCCTGGTCATCGAGCTCAGCACCGCGACCCGCGTCGACGCCGCCGCCCTCGCCGGGCTGCGACGGCTGCGGGAGCAGGGGTTCCGCATCGCCCTCCCGGCGTTCACCGACCGCCCCGAGCAGCGTCGGGTCCTGCCGCACGCCGACTTCGTCAAGGTCGACGTCCGCGACCTCGACGTCGAGGGGCACCCCGTGGTGCGCGTGGCGCGCTCGTTCGGGGCGATGCTCGTCGCGGAGTACGTCGAGACCCCGGCCGCGCTGCGCCACGCACGCGACCTCGGGTTCACGCTGTTCCAGGGCAACCTCATCGAGCGCGCGGGCGTCCTCGACCGTGCGGGCGCGCGGCCGGCCGACGGCTGACGGAGGACCAGACCCGCGCACGCGTCGCGACCCTGCACGTCCGGTCCCCTGCACCACGCCCCAGCGCCGGTCACGGCACGACCCGTCCGGACGCGTCCGGACGGGTGACACGGGGTGCGGCGACCCGCGCCCGGCCCCGCCGACGGTGCACCAGTCCCCTGTGACCACGGCCGAGCGCACCACGTGACAGGCGCCGCGGCCTGCCCGTCAGCGCTCGACGGCCCCCGCGACACGCAGGACGGCCCGCTCGACCGCGAAGCGTGGATCACGTCCCTCGCCCTTGACCTCGGCGTCCGCCTGGGCGACCGCCCCGATCGCGACCGCGAGGCCCTCGGGGGTCCAACGGCGCAGGTCCTGCGTCGCGCGGTCCACCTGCCACGGCGCCATCCCCAGCTCGCGCGCCGCAGCGGCGCCCCGTCCACGCACCGCACCGACCTTCGCCAAGGTGCGCAGCCGCGCGGCCACCGCCGCGACGATCGGGACCGGGTCGAGCCCCGTCGCGAGCGCGTGCCGCAGCAGCGCGACCGCACGTCCGGCGTCGCCCGCGACGGCCGCGTCGGCCACCTGGAAGCCTGTCGCCTCGACCCGACCGCCGTGGTAGCGCTGCACGTCCTCCTCGGCGATCAGCCCGGTGGTGTCCGCCACGAGCTGCGCGCACGCGGCGGCGAGCTCACGCAGGTCGGACCCGACCGCCTCGACCAGTGCGCGCACGGCGCGCGCATCGGCCCGACGGCCCGCCCGGCGCAGCTCGTCGGTGACGAACCCGGTCTTGTCGGCGTCGGTGCGGACCTGGTCGCACGCCACGGTCGGCACCTGCTCACGCCGGGCGGCGTCGAGCAGCCGCTTGCCGCGCTGCCCGCCGCCGTGCCGCAGCACCACCACGACGTCGGGTGCCGCGGCGCCGAGGTAGGCCTCGGCGTCGAGCAGGAGCGCGTCACCGGCGCGTTCGACGCCCTCGACGAGCACGACCTTCGCCTCGGCGAACAGCGACGGGCTCGTCAGCACCGACAGCTCACCCGCCGAGTAGGTGGCCGCGTCGACCCGCGTCACCTCCACGTCGGGGTCCTGCTCGCGCACGAGCGTGACGATCCGCTCGCACGCGCGCTCCGCGAGGAGCTCCTCCGACCCGCTGACGAGCACGACGGGCGCCGGTGCGGCCTGCGACCACGTCACGCCCGCCGGGGTCGACGAGCCGCGACCGCGACCGGATCCACCTGCGGACCGGGACGAACGAGCGGGGGTACGTGCTGCCACGCGCCCAGCCTGCCAGACCCTGCCGACACCGACGTCCGCACGGTCGGGGCGACGTCGCCGCTGCGCTCCCCCGGCGGCCCGGCGGACGACGTGGCGGGGCGGCGCAGGACCAGCGCGGCCGCGCCGACCACGACGAGCG
>JAFAEH010000187.1 GCA_023424135.1 Actinomycetes bacterium
AGCCGGCGGTCGCGGGCCTGACGCCACACGTCGCGCCACGTCGCCTGCAGCGGACGCAGCGTGCGGCGCGCGACGCGCCGTGTGCGGCGGGCACGCTCGCGTGACCGCACGAGCGCCCCGGGACGCAGGAGCACCAGCAGCGCGACGCGGAGCTCGGCCACCGCGAGGCCGGGACGCTTCGCGGCGACCTGGCCGAGGCTGCGCAGCACGGCCGCCGCGAGGGTCATGAGCACGACGAGCGGGAGGAGCGGCAGGGGCGCGCCCGACAGGCGCGAGTGCAGCAGCGAGCGCCGCCGCGCGGCGAACGATCGCGTCGGGTCGGCGCTGTCCGGCTCACCGTCGCCGTCGAGGTCGACCTCGCGCTCGAGCGGGTCGTCGGCGGGACCACCGCGTGCCGGCCGCAGACCGTGGTAGGCCGCCTGCGCGTGCCGCACGACGGCCCCGGGCACGACCACGACACGGTGCCCCGCGAGCCGCGCACGGCGCGACAGGTCGAGCCCGTCGCCGAAGGGACCCAGCGCGGGGTCGGTGCCGCCCAGCGCGTCCCACACGTCGCGGCGCACGAGCGCACCCGCCGTCCCGACGCCGAGCACGTCGGACCGCCCGTCGTGCTGCCCCTGGTCCAGCTCCCCCGGTTCGACGTCCGTCATGCGCCGGCCCGAGCGCGTCGTGCGCACACCGACCTCGAGCAGCCGCTCGGGGTCGGTCCACGTGCGCTGCTTGCACCCGGCGACGACGACCGACGGCGCGTTGGAGACCGTGCGGACCAGCCGGCCGAGGGACTCGGGCGCGGGGGCGCTGTCGTCGTGCAGCAGCCACAGCCATGCCGTCGGCCGCTCGCCGAGCGCGTCCGCGAGGGCGCGCAACCCGCCGCTGACGGCCTCGCCGAACGTGCGCGCGTGCGGGGCGCGGACGGTCGACAGGCGCGGGACTGGCGCCGGGCACGTCGCGAAGACCTGGTCGAGGACCTGGCCCACGTGCTGGTCGTCCCCCGGTGCGACATCCACCAGCAGGACGCGCATCGGGCGTCGCGTCTGCGCCGCGAGCGCCTGCAGCGTCGAGGTCAGGTAGCGGGTGCGTCCGCGGGTCACGACGACCGCCGTCACCGGCGTCGTCACCGGCACCGCAGCGGTCGTCAGGAGGTCCACGGGGGACAGCGTGTCAGTCATGCTCGCGCCATGATGCCCCGGTCGACCGGGCAGGGGCGGTAGGTGGGCCGGGCGCGTCGTGCGCGAGCCCGGGCCGCCACCCGGTCAGACCACGTGCCGCTTGAGCTTGCGGCGCTCGCGCTCGGACAGCCCGCCCCAGATGCCGAACCGCTCGTCGTTCTCGAGCGCGTACTCCAGGCACTCGGCCCGCACCTCGCACTGCGTGCAGACCTTCTTCGCCTCGCGCGTGGACCCGCCCTTCTCGGGGAAGAAGGCCTCGGGGTCGGTCTGCGCGCACAGCGCGCGCTCCTGCCAGCCCATGGGTCCGTCGTCCTCGGGCGCGCCGAAGAGCGACAGCACGTTCGAGGCCGGGGGGACGGGTGCGGGCGTGGCGACGTCGTTCGGGAAGCTCTCGTCGTCGAGCAGGTGCCACATGCGTGCCTCCGCGGGTGTCGTGCTCGGTGCTGCTCGTGCTGGCCGGGTCCTGCCGGTGTGCCCTGCGTCGTGGTCGGCGGTCCGTGCCGGTGCGGCGCGGAGGCCGCGACGGTGGTACGCGTTCGATGAAGCAGTTCTCAGGAATTACACGCGTGTCGTTCGCGATCGTCAACCGGAGAAGTGGTACATGCCCGAGTTGTCCGGGTGAAACTTCCGGACATCCGGCGTGGCGTGCGCGCGTGTCTAGCCTTGGGCCTCATGACCGCCGCCCCGCGCCGCTCCCCCGCCACCGTCGCCGACGTCCTCGACGCGCTGCTGCGCGAGCCCGGCCGCCCCCGCATCACCTGGTACGGGTCCGACGGCGAACGGGTCGAGCTGTCGGGGGCCGTGCTCGTCAACTGGGTCAACAAGACGACGAACCTGCTCGTCGAGGAGCTCGACGCCGGGCCCGGCACGCGGGTGCTGCTCGACCTGCCGCCGCACTGGCGCACGCTCGTCTGGGCGCTGGCGACCTGGCGCACCGGAGCCTGCACCGTGCCGTCCGGCACGGACGGGACGTCCGTCGACGGCGCACCTGCCGATGTCGTCGTCACCCACCGACCCGCCGACCATCGCGGTGCCGCCGACGTCGTGGCCGTCACGCTGCCCGCGCTCGCCCGACGCTTCGACGGCGACCTGCCGGCCGGTGTGCTCGACGCCGCGGCCGACGTGATGACGTACGGGGACGTCATCGGCTGGACACCGGCGACCGCGCCCGAGCGCGAGGCCCTGCCGGGGACGTCGCACGCCGACCTGCTCGCTGCGACGAGCGCCCGCGACGCCGTCCGCGGCGCACGCTCGCTCCAGCGCGCCGGGCACGGCCCCGTGGACGCCTCCGTGCTGACGGACTGGCTCGCGGCGCTGTCAGCCGACGGCTCGCTCGTCCTGGTCGGTCAGGGGGCCGCGGTCGACGTCGAACGCGTCGTGGCGACCGAGCGCGTCACGGTCGTGGCCGACTGAGACCGACGTGCGTCAGCGTCGGTCGAGCACTCCGCGGAGCAGCTCGACGTACTGACGCCCCCGACGCTCGACCGAGTACTCCTGCGCCCGCGCGCGTGCACCGTCGCCCAGCCGCTCCACGAGCTGCGGGTCGCGCGCCAGCCGCTCGAGGCAACCGGCCAGCGCGGCACGGTCCCCCGGAGGGACGACCACGCCGCTGACGCCGTCCTCGACGGCGTCCCGGAGCCCGGCGAGGTCCGAGGCCACGAGCGCGCACCCGGACGCCATGGCCTCGAGCATCGCGACCGGCAGGCCGTCCTGGTCCCCGGACGCGGTCGGCACGGAGGGGACGACGACGACCTCGTGGCGTGCGTACTGCTGCGCGAGCCGCTCACGCCCGAGCTGCCCCGTGAACTCGACCGGCAGGTCGGCTGCACGCCTCTCGAGGTCGGCGCGCAGGGGGCCGTCACCGACGACCGTCAGCGACCAGGGGACGGGCACCGTGCGCAGCGCGTCGAGGAGGACCACCAGTCCCTTCTTCTCGACGAGCCGGCCGACGAAGAGCAGGCGCAGGCGGTCACCTGCGGGCGCCTCTCGCGGGGACCTGAAGGCTGCCGTGTCGACCCCCATGGGGAGGACGGCGACGTCAGCGGCGTCGGCGCCGAGCCCGACGACCAGGTCACGCATCTCGTCGTTCATGACCGTCACCGCCGCAGCGCGCCGTACGACGCGAGCCTTGAGCCGGCGCGCCCACGCGCCGCGCAGCGCGTACAGGTCGCCGCCGAGGGTCGTGACCACGGCGGGCACACCGCCAGCCACGAGGCCGGCGACGACACCCTGCGGCACGATCCAGTGCACGTGCATCACGTCGGGACGGAACTCACGCACCGCCCGGCGCACCGCGAACGCCTCCGCGACGACGAGCGGAAGAACCTGCAGGTACTGGGAGCGGTGCGCACGCAGGTTCTCGAGGATGGCACCGTGTGCGAGCCTCTCCCACCGACGGGGGAAGTACGCGAACCGCCGCACCTGCAGCGGGCCATCGCTCTCGCGGGACGCGCCACCGGGCACACGCGGCACGACGACTAGGGTGTCGAACTGCTCCGCCTCGGCGATCGCGAGGTCCCGGACGAACGCCGGCGTCCCGTCCCCGGGGGCACCCGGGTACGTCGAGGCAAGCACGAGCAGACGTGGGCGAGCCATCACGACACCCGACTGACCAGGAGAGACATGCCGCAAGGATCGCACGGATCGACCGCCGTCGTGGGGGGCCGAGGGTTCATCGGCACGCACCTGGTGGCGACCCTGCGCGACCGTGGCACGCGGGTCAGCGTGCTCGGCCGTGACGCTCCTCCCGTGCTGGACGGGCGCGTCGTCCCCGAGGTCGCCGAGGCACGGACCGTGTTCTGGGCTGCGTCGAGCATCAACCCCCAGATCGCGAACGACCACCCCGAGCGCGTCGAGTCCGACCGGCTCGGCCTCATGCGGTTCCTCGACGCGCTCGAGGACTCAGGCTCCCCCGCCCGCGTCGTCCTGCTGAGCTCGGGCGGCACCGTCTACGGGGACGCACCCGCCCCGCACGCCGAGTCGACCCCACCCGAGCCGTCCAGTGCGTACGGCCGCGCCAAGCTCGAGCTGGAACGTCTGCTGGCTGAACGACGCACGGGGTCCACCGCGGTGCGCATCGCCAACGCCTACGGTCCCGGTCAACGTGCCGCAGCGGGGCAGGGAGTCGTCGCGCACTGGTTGCGCGCCGTCCTCGAGCACCGCCAGGTCACGGTGTTCGGGCTCGACACGACGCTCCGGGACTACATCGACGTGCAGGACGTGGCGGACGCGCTGTCCGCGCTGCACACCGTCGCGCGCCCCCCGGCCGTGGTGAACATCGGCTCGGGGCGCCCGACCTCCCTCGGGGAGCTCGCCCAGGTCGTCCAGGAGGTCGTCGCTCCCGACGCACTGCGGGCGGTGCACGAGCCGGCCCGGCCGTTCGACGTCGCCGAGTCGTGGCTGGACGTCCGCCTCGCAGCGGAGACCCTCGCCTGGCGCGCGACGACCGACCTGCGCACGGGTGTCGAACGCACCTGGCGATGGGTGCGTGACGGTGACCCCGTCCGTCAGGCGCGCGCGACCATCACGTAGCCGAGGGGCAGCGGCGTGGGACGTGCGACCGGGCTCCGTGGCCTGGCCAGCAGCGCCGGCACGCCGGCGAGCAACCGGAACGGGCCCGCGTTGTCGAGCACCTTCGACGCCTGGTCCAGGAGGACGTCGGCCGGTCCGCCGTAGGCGGCCAGGTACTCGCAGCTCACACCGTTGTCCTCGCAGAACAGCCGCAGGCGGTGCTCGGTGTAGCGGTGGTAGTCGTACGGCTGCTCGTGCAGCGGGTACGAGAACGGCACGCCCACGACCAGGGCCCCTGCCGGTCGCAGCAGCCGGACGAGCTCGGCGAAGAGCCGGTCCGGGTACGGCATGTGCTCGAGCACGTCGGTCAGCACGATCGTGTCGAACGTCGCGTCCTCGTACGGCAACGGCTCGCGCAGGTCGACCTCCCGGTCGAGGTACGGGCTCGGGTGCGACGTCTCGGCCCAGTCGACGCAGGT
Source organism: Actinomycetes bacterium (assembly GCA_023424135.1). Taxonomy (GTDB): domain Bacteria; phylum Actinomycetota; class Actinomycetes; order Actinomycetales; family Cellulomonadaceae; genus Cellulomonas. The sequence goes on from JAFAEH010000187.1 coordinate 5,159, forward strand.
GACGCTCGTCGCCAGGTCGCGGTACACGCCGTACAGCGGGACAGAGCCCGCACCCACGTCGAGCAGATCGCCCCGCGCGACCCGGGCGAGCACGCCCGCATACCCCGCCGCCTGGAGGTCCGCCATCACGCGTGACCCGCGCGCGAGCTGCGCCGTGTCCCGGCTGCCCCGCCAGCGCCCTGCCACGCGTTCGAACTTCGTCGGCCGCCACAACTCCTCGTTCCGCATGGTCAGACACTAGGGCGCCGCCTGGCTCAAGGGGGACTCCCCGACGCCGGGTACGCTGCTCCAGCCGATCCGGGACGGACCCTGGCCCGGCGCACCGCACCGTGGACGCAGGAGACAGATGGCACCGGGCATGACCGACGACCAGCCCGGCCCCGCCGTCGGCCCACGCCGTGCACTTGCGCGGGTCCTCAGGTGGCTCGCGCTCACGGTGGTCGCCGTCTTCGCCGTCGCCTTCGTCGCGGACCGCTGGCAGGAGATCCTCGAGGCGTTCGCCCGGCTGCGCTGGGAGGCGATCGCGACCTCCGCCGCGTTCGTGGTGCTCGGCCTGCTCGCGTCGGTGTGCTCCTGGCGCGCCGTGCTCGGCGGGCTGGGTTCCACGCTGCCTGTCCTCGCGTCAGGGCGGGTCTACTTCCTCGGTCAGCTCGGCAAGTACGTCCCCGGGAGTGTGTGGCCGGTCCTCGCGCAGGCCGAGCTCTCCAAGGAGTACGGCGTGCCGCGCGCGCGCTCGGCCTCGGCCGCGCTGACGAACCTCCTGGTCAGCGCGGTGGTAGGCACCGTCGTCGCGGCCGGTGCGCTGGCGTCGTCGTCGGCGGACGCCCTGCGCACCTACTGGTGGCTGCTCCCGGTCGGCGCGGCCGGTGCCGTGGTCCTCGTCCCGGCCGTGTTCAACAGGATCCTCGCGCTCGCCTTCCGCATGATGCGACGCCCCGCACCGCAGCCGCTGCGCGGGCGACCGCTCGCACGCTCGATGGCGTGGTCGCTCGTCATGTGGGCCGCCTTCGGGGCGCACCTGTGGACGTTGTGCGCAGGGATCGGCATCACCCTGTCGGCAAGCACGTGGCTGCTGGCGACCGGCGCCTACGCGCTCGCGTGGGTCACGGGCTTCGTCGTCGTGGTGCTGCCGGCCGGGGCGGGTGCACGCGAGGCCGCTCTGACCCTCGCGCTCGCGTCCGTGCTGTCGCCGGCGGATGCGCTCATGCTCGCGCTCGTCAGCCGTGTGCTGATGCTGGCCGGCGACTTCGGCCTCGCGGGCGCGGCAGTGCTCGCGGCCCGGCGCCGTCGCAGCCGGATCATGCCCGCGGACTGACCTCCCCGAGCGCGACCCTACGCTCGTGAGCCCGCCGTCATGGGACGTCCGCCTGCACGAGCGTTCCTCGTCCCGACACCCGCAGCGGCCCGTCCGCCGTCGGTGCGAACGCGGCCTGGCCACGCTCCAGGGCCAGCGCCTCGCCCGACAGCGGAGCGACCTCCATCGAACCCTCGAGGCACAGCAGGACGCGGGGGCCGCGGCCCGGCAACGGATGCTCGTCGTCGTCGACGACGTCCGTGACGGACAGCTCGAAGTCGTCGACCGGCGCGTAGAACACCTTCGTCGACCCGTGGAACGTCTCGGCGGCGATCCGGATCGGCGGCGCGGCGACGTAGTCGACGTTGCGCAGCAGCTCGGGGACGTCGATGTGCTTGGGGGTGAGTCCGGCCCGCAGCACGTTGTCCGAGCTCGCCATGATCTCGACACCCAACCCGGACAGGTACGCGTGGACGCCGCCGGCTGGCACGAACATCGCCTCTCCTGGCTGGAGCGTCACCGGGTTCAGCAGCAAGGACGTGACGACCCCGGGGTCACCGGGGTACGCCTCGGCGAGCCGGACGACAGTGCGGTCGGCGCGGGGCGACGGCGAGCCGGCCGCCAGCCGGGTCGCGCACGCGTGCGCCACCTCGGCCACGTCGTCCGCCGAGGGCCGCGTGGCCGGGTCGAGGAGCGCCGTGAACGCACGTCTGATCCCCTCGGCACTGGGGTGCGCGGCGAGGTGGGCGTGGAGCCGCGCCGCGAGTGGCGAGTCGAGGTTCACGAGCAGCTCGGCAGCGCGGCGCGGCGCCCGGAACCCCGACATGGCCTCGAAGGTCGTCAGCGCGAACACCAGCTCCGGCTTGTGGTTCCGGTCGCGGAAGCTGCGGTGCGGTGCGTCGACCGGGATCCCTGCCCGTTCCTCTTCCTCGAATCCCTCGGCAGCACGCGTCACGTGGGGATGGACCTGCAAGGACAGCGGTCGCTCGGCAGCGATCAGCTTGAGCAGGTAGGGCAGGCCGACCCCGAACCGCGCCTCGACGTCCGCGCCGATCATTGTGGCGGGGTCCTTCACGAGCAGCTGGTCCAGGCTCGTGCCCGGTTCGTCGATCACCGGCGAGGGAGCGACGGCGTGGGCACCGAACCACGCCTCGGCGACAACCTCACCCGGCGCGAGCCCGAGCACCTCGTGGATCGCCTCCCGCGACCCCCACGCGTACCGCTGGGCGACGTGACCGATCCTGAACAACGCGCTCTCTCTCCTCAAGCGGCGCGCCGACGCGCGCATCGTCACATGCTGTACGTGCACTGCTCGAACGTCATCGGCGGAAGCCTGTCGAGACTCACCTTCCAGACGTCGACGACGAACGTCGCAGAGTACCAACCGTTCCCCGCGGGCTGGCCGAGCAGCTGCAGCACCCCCTGGTGCGCGCCGAGGAACTCGACCCGGACCCCCGGCTCGTCGATCCGGACGTCGGCCGCAGGCCCCCCCGTGCGGACGTCGAGCAGGACCATCTCCGGATTTCCCGTGCACGCCGCCACGGCGCTCAGGGACTGGGCGCCCACGACCCGGTCCGGCAGGAAGCCGTTGCCCGTAGAAGGGATGTTGAGCACCTCGTGCCCGAAGGTGCGCTCGAGCGGTACGGCGAACGCCATCCACGTGTTGGGGAAGAACCAACGGTCGACCCCTGCCGTCGAGTCGGCCGACCACACGACAGGAAGGTCGCGGCCCTCGGAGGCCGCGTCGACGGCGTCCGACAGCTCGAGCGTGAACTCGTGGGCGCCACGCATGAAGACCTCGGAGGTCACGATCCTCAGCTGACCGGCGCCGGGGACGACCACGAGCGCGACGACGACGACGCATGCGGCCGCTCGCGCGGGCAACGAACGAGCTCGAACGGCACCGACGGGCAGGAGCCGCCCCGCCCACGCGACGGCGACGAAGGTGAGGACGAGCGCGATCGGCAGCACCTCGCTGACGAGGTATCGGTCCCAGTACAGGTAGAACGAGTGCTCGCGCGCCGAGCCGAGGCGTGTCGCGTGCAGCACGAGGTAGAACAGCGCGAGCGCGCCGCCCAGCAGCGCGAGCGCCTGCGCGGGCACGTCACCGACGCGGGCGACGACGACCAGGCCCACGACGGCCCCGAGGACGAGGATCCAGCCCATACGCGACAGGATCTGCGCCACGTCGCCACCGGCCGCGACCTGCCACACGACTACCGCGACCCACCCCGCGGCGGTGAGGACGAGCAACACCCCGGGCAGCGAGCCGTGCCCGGCCGGGACCGGGGCAGCGACCCGCCCCGCGACCAGCCGCCCACCGACCACCAGAGCACCCACGACGACCGCCACGAGAGCGACGGCGGTCGACACCGCGGGGCGGGTCAGCCGGAGCGTGTCGAGCGCGTCGAGGACGCTGCTCGGGAACATCATCGCCAGCTGTGTGCTGACGAAGTACCGGTGGATCTCGGCGATGCCGTACCAGTAGCCGACCACCGAGCCGACCAACGACGCCCACCAGGCCGCCCAGGCGCCCGGCAGGACGGTCCTCCACGACCTCGCGCCCCAGGCGACCGCGAGCACCACGGTCAACGGAAGCAGCACGAGCGGTGCGTTGCCGCGCAGCAGGGCGAGCGACAGCATGACGGCAGCGGCGCCGACGGCCGTGGCGCGTCCCGCACCCGTGAACAGCCGGTGGATCAGCAGGAGCCACACCAGCAGCACCGGCGCGTTCAGCGACTCGCTGGCGGGGAAGGACGAGTACCAGACCGCGTGCAGCTGCAGAGCAGTGGCTGCTCCAGCCGCGAGTGCAGGAACCCACGCCCCCGTCACCTGCTGGACGACGCGCCCCACGGCCACGACGAGGCACATGCCCATGAACGGCACACCGATCGTCGTGCTCGCGCTGCCGAGCGCTGCGCTCGCCACCGCGAGATCGGCGGACAGCAGCGGCGGCCACGTCGCGCGCAGCTCCCCGGTGCGAGCGAGCTCGTTTGCCCAGTTGACGTAGGCACCCATGTCACCGACCCACGGCAGGAAGTCGGCCTGCCGCAGCCGTACCAGCAGGGCCAACGCGAGCACGACGACCCACGCGACGGCCACGAGCACCTCACGGCGCACCGGCCGCCGCCGCGACCCGGGCCATGCACCGCGCCGCTTCCATGCCAGGACCGCCGAGGCGACCCACAGCGCGAGGACGGCAACAGCACCCACGCACCCCGCCCAGGCCCAGAAGGTGACGGCCAGCGGGACCCAGACCAGGCCGTGCAGCACCGAGTCGACGAGGACCGCGACGCGCCCGTCGATCTCGCGCCGCAGTGCCAGCGCCGACGATGCACCGACCACCAACGACAGGGCCGCCAGCAGGGCCGTCGCAACGGCGACCTCGAGCATGCGGGCGTCTCCTCGTGTGTGGTGCCCGCCGCAGGCCTGCGCCCACGGCGGACGGGTTGGTCAGGCGTTGCCGTCGACCGGCTCGACGAGCCGTGCGGCCTCCGTCGACCAGCTCTCCCACGTCGGCCCCTCGTCGGGCGCGCGGTACTGCATCTCCTTGATCCGCTCGAGCTGCTCCTCGAGCAGGATCCGGTTGGTGCGCTGGAGCTCGGAGAGCACGCCGAGCGCGAGCGCGAGCAGCGCGGCGACCGCCATGATCGCGCCGAAGATCAGCGACTGGACGTTGCCGGCGTTCTCGTGGTTCACGGCCCAGAGCACGAGGAACCGGACCATGGGCACGAGCGCCGCGACCCCGAACACGGCGGCGAGGGTCGTGAACACGGCCTGCGGCTTGAACATCAGGTAGCTGCGCACGATCGCCGCGGCGGACTTGCGCATGTGCTGGAACATGCTCGTGAACAACCGGGACTCGCGGGTCTTCGCGTTGGTCGTGACGGGGACGCTGACGATCTTCAGCCGCTTGTGACCCGCCTGGATGATCGTCTCCATGCAGTAGCTGAACTCGGTCACGACGTTCAGCCGGATCAGCGCGGCGCGCGAGTAGGCTCGGAACCCGCTCGCCGCGTCCGGCAGGTCGGTGTCGGCCGCACCGTTCACCACGGCCGAACCGACACGCTGCATGAGCTTCTTGAAGGGTGAGAAGTGCGCGATCGTCGCGGTCTGACGGTCCGCGATGACGATGTCGGCCGTACCGGCAACGATCGGCGCCACGAGGTCGGGGATCCGATCCTGCGGGTACTGGTTGTCGCCGTCCGTGTTGACGACGATGTCCGCGCCGTGCGCGAGCGCGTAGTGCACACCGTCGCGGAACGACCGGGCCAGGCCCATGTTGCGGGTGTGCCGCACGAAGTGGCGCACACCCAGCTCGCGGGCGACCTCGATCGTGCCGTCGGTCGAGCCGTCGTCGATCACGAGCACCTCGAGCTCGACGCCGTCGATGTGTCGGGGGATCGACGCCAGCACGGCCGGAAGCGTCGCCTCCTCGTTGAGGCAGGGAATCTGGATGAAGACCTTCACAGGGGACCTGGCTGTCCGTCTCGTCGTTCGGGCGGTCGCGAGATTCTACGGCCTTCGACGGAGACGGTCCGCGCCGGTCGCGCGATGCGACAGAATGGGCGACCATGCGCGGCATCATCCTGGCCGGGGGATCCGGTACCCGACTGCACCCGATCACTCTCGGCGTCAGCAAGCAGCTGGTCCCGGTCTACGACAAGCCGATGATCTACTACCCGCTCTCCACGCTGATGCTCGCGGGCATCCGGGACGTGCTGGTGATCACGACGCCGCACGACGCCGAGCAGTTCCAGCGCCTGCTGGGTGACGGCTCGCAGTTCGGCATCTCGATCGAGTACACCGTCCAGGCCGAGCCGAACGGGCTCGCGCAGGCATTCGTCCTCGGCGCCGACTTCGTCGGCACCGACTCCGCCGCGCTCGTGCTCGGCGACAACATCTTCTACGGCCCCGGGCTGGGCTCCCAGCTCACACGCTTCGAGCAGATCGACGGCGCCGCGGTCTTCGCCTACCGCGTCGCCGACCCGACCGCGTACGGCGTCGTCGAGTTCGACGACGCCGGGCGGGCCCTGTCGCTCGAGGAGAAGCCGAGCGCACCGAAGTCCTCCTACGCCGTGCCCGGCCTGTACTTCTACGACAACGACGTCGTGGCGATCGCGCGTGACCTGAAGCCGTCCGCGCGCGGCGAGTACGAGATCACCGACGTCAACCGCGCCTACCTCGACCAGGGCCGGCTCCAGGTCGAGGTCCTCCCCCGCGGCACCGCGTGGCTCGACACCGGCACGTTCGACTCCCTGCTCGAGGCGTCCGAGTTCGTCCGCACCGTCGAGGCCCGTCAGGGGCTGAAGGTCGGTTCGCCCGAGGAGGTCGCGTGGCGGCGGGGCTTCCTGACGGACGACGAGCTCGCGGAGCGCGCCGAGCGGCTTGTGAAGTCGGGGTATGGCACGTACCTGCTGGGCCTGCTCGATGTCGGCACCCGCTGACCAGTGCCGCCGCATCAGTCAGACCCTCCGCTCGCCACTCCGACAACACCACCCCCGCCCGCCGCGGACCGCCGGCCGAGGGGGTGGGTCCTGGCTGCACGCTGGACCGCGTGGGTGTGCCTCGCCGCGTTCGCCCTGATGGGAATCGGGACCCCGCTGATCGGCGACGGCGTGTTCCTTGGCACCAGCACGCTGACACACTTCGCGCCGTGGTGGTCGGTGGAGTCCGTGCGCCCGCTGGTCAACACGTGGATCGGCGACACGATCGACAGCCAGGTACCGCAGACGGTGCTGCTCAAGGAGTCCGTCCAGGCGGGCGCCGTCCGGTGGTGGAACCCGTTCATCGCCGGCGGCACGCCGCTCGGCGCAGTCCCCCACGCGGGCCTCGCGTCGCCCATGACGTGGCCCTGGCTGGTGCTGCCGACCGCCTACGCGCCCGGTGCCGCCAAGCTCCTGGAGATCGCGGTCGCCGCGGGCGGGATCGCCCTGCTCACCCGTCGCCTCGGGCTGCGGCCCGAGGCGCGTGCCGTGGCGGCGCTCGTCTACTGCTCGAGCGGATTCGTCGTGGCCTGGACCAACTGGCCCCACACGAAGGTCGCAGCTCTCGTCCCCCTGCTGGTGTGGGCGGTGGACCGTGCCGTCGTCGAACGACGAGCGCGCGACGCCGTGGCGGTGGCGCTCGTGCTCGCCTCGATGCTGCTCGCCGGATTCCCCGCGGTCGTCGGCTACGCGGTCTACGCGTGCCTGGCCTACGCCGTCGTCCGCCTCGCCGTCCTGCAGGCCACCCGCGTGCAGTGGTTCCGCGCGGTCGGCGTGGGTCTGTCGGGCGCGTTGCTCGGAGTCGGGCTGTCGGCATGGCAGCTTCTTCCGTTCGTCGCCCAGCTCGGCACATCGGTCGACACCGATGGTCGCGCCCAGTCCTCCGCGCAGCACCTGCCGCTCCTCTCGCTGGCGACGGCCGTTCTCCCGCAGTCGGTCGGCGACGTGTCGGACTACGCGGAGTCGTACTGGCTGGGCCACCTCAACCCGGTCGAGTCGTTCTCCTACCTGGGCGCCGCCACCCTCGTGCTCGTCGCCCTCGCGCTCGTCGTCCGACCTGCCGCGCACGGCCTACGCACTCTGCGCGCCGTCGCCATCGGCGGGCTGCTCATCACGATCGTCCTGGTCTACGTCGGCGGGGCGCCACTCACCCTCGCGCAGAAGCTGCCGGTCCTCGCCGACAACCCGATCGGTCGCGTCCGCGTGCTGGTCGGATTCTTCGCAGCCCTTGCAGCCGGTCTCGGCTGCCACCTCCTCGTGGCGCCGCGCACGACCCAACGCCCACTCCCCGCCCGGCCAACGCTCTCCTGGGCGAGCCGGGTCGCACGCTGGTCGGGCGCGGTGGTCGTGATCGGCGGCTCGGTGATCCTCGTGGTCGTCGCACTCGCCAAGGTGCCCGACGACGCGCTGCCGGGCCTGCGCCGACCCGCCACCGGCGCGCTGGTCTGCGCAGTCCTGGCACTCGTCGTCGTGGTCGGCGCCCGGCGGCGACGCTCCGCATGGTGGCCGACCATTGGTGCGGTGCTCGTCCCCGTGCTCGTCGCGGTCCCCGCCGTCGTCGTGGCACGCACCTGGTGGCCGGTGTCGGACGCGTCGACCTTCTATCCCCTCACCGCCACGCACAACTTCCTCGCGCGGAACCTGCGGACCGAGCGCTACGTCGGCACAAGCTGGACGATGCTGCCGGGCACGAGCAGCCTGTACTCGCTGCGAGCGGCGACCGGCCACGCGTTCCACACCGCGCAATGGCAGGCGATGCTCGAGGCCGCGGACCCGGACGCGATGGGCAGCCGCACCAACTCGACGATGAGCCAGGAATCCCTCGGCTCGCCGGTCCTCGACCGCCTCGCGGTGCGCTACGCCGTCGCGAACCCAGAGGCCGCGCTGCCCGGCGACCTCCGAGGGTCCGCGTCGCCCGAGATCGAGCGTCGTACGTCCGGGCGGGCCCGCACCCCCGTCCTGAGCGGACCCGTGCGCGGGATCCAGCTCCTCCTGCCGCAGGGGGTGGATGTCGCTGAGGGCGGCGACCTCGTGGTGAGCCTGCGCAGCCTCGACGGTGAGGTCCTGACGGCCACCCGGCGCCCGACAACGGCGACTGACGAGAGCTTTGGCGCCTGGGTCGCGCTCGCAGGCGACCACCTGACCGACGACCAGCAGTACCGCATCACGCTCGAGGTCGACGGCGCCGCCTCGGTGGTCGTACCGAGCGACCGCGCCGGGAACTGGGCCGTGGGGTACGTGATCCCGGACGACGACCTCACCGTCGTGCACACGGGCGACGCGACGATCTACGAACGCGGCACCGTCGCCCCCCGCCTGCGGTGGGCCGGCGACGCCGTCGTCATCGACGACCAGGACAACGCACTCGCCGCGATCGTCGGTGGTCTCGACATCGGCACGGTGGTGCTCGAGGACGAGGCGGACGCGCGGACGGTCCCGGGCGACGCGGCGGCGGACGTCCGTGTGGTGTCCGATACCGGGGACGTCGTCACAGTCGAGGTCGACGCGGACGGCGACGGCTGGCTCGTGTATTCCGAGTCGGTACGCGGGGGCGGCTGGCACGCCACCGTCGATGGCCGAGCCGTCGACCTCGTCCCCGCGGATGTCGCGCTCGGCGCTGTGCCCGTACCCGAGGGGCAGCACGTCGTCGAGTTGCGCTACGTGCCACCCGGGCTGCACGTCGGGGCAGCCATCTCGTCGGCCAGCCTCCTTGCCCTGCTGGGCGTCGGTGTCGTCGGTGTCCTGCGCCGGAAGGCGCGGCTGGACGACGAGGCTACGGTGTCACCTGCGCCGGGCGGGGACACATGACTCCGGGGTCAGAGCGTGGCACAGCTACGTCGCGAGAAGAGACGGGAGTCTCGGTGAGTGGTCCAGGTCGAGGCACGGGTCCCCGCGGCGTGGCCGTGATCGGCGCTCGGGGGTTCATTGGCAGCCGGGTCGTCACGCACCTGCGCGCGGCAGGCCGCGACGTTTTCGTCTACGACCGGGCGCACCCCGCGGTCGTCGGCGACGAGTTCGCAGATCCCGACCTCGCGTCCGCGACGGACGTCGTGTGGGCCGCATCGAGCATCAACCCTCTGATCGCCGAGAACTACCCCGCCCGCGTCGCCGACGACGCCGAGTCCTTCTCCGCCTACCTGCGGGCGGCGGCTCGGCTTGCGCACCCGCCGCGGACCGTGCTCCTCAGCTCGGGCGGCACGGTGTACGACCCAACCGCAACCCCGCCGTACGCCGAGACCTCGCCCACCGTGCCGCGCTCCACCTACGGGCGTGCCAAGCTCGGGCTCGAGCGTGCCCTGCAGAGGTCCCGCGTCCCGGGCGTGGTGCTTCGGATCGCGAACGCGTATGGTCCCGGCCAGCCGGTCGCGCCAGGTCAGGGCGTCGTGAGCCACTGGCTCCGCGCCGTTGCCGCCGGCCAGGAGCTGCACGTCTACGGCGACGGCTCGACCGCGCGCGATTACGTCCACGTCGACGACGTCGCGCGCGCCGTCGTCGCGACGACGGCGCGAGACACGGGGGCGTGGGACGTGTTCAACATAGGGTCAGGCCGTGCCGCTAGCCTCAGCGAACTGCTTGAGATCACGCGCGCCGTCGTCGGCGACCATGAGGTCCGTGTCCGGCGCCATCCGGCACGCGGCTTCGACCAGCAGGCAACATGGCTCGACTGCAGGCACACCTCGGACGTGCTCGGCTGGACCGCGCAGGTGTCCCTCGAGCGCGGGCTGCGCGAGACATGGCGCGCCATCGCCCACGACGTTGCACCGACCCCCGGGTCCGTGAGATGACTCACGGCGCCGGCACGACATCACCCACGACTACCTGGGAAGCCTCGATGAACCTCGATCTCGCATCCCTCGGATACGAGCACGACGCGGCCACACGCCTCTGGATCCGTCCGGGGGCACCCACGTTCGCGTACAACGACGGCGACGAGCACGAGGCCTGGGTCGCTGACGTCGTCCGCGCTGCGACTGACACGAGCAGCTCGTCACGCGAGCTCGAGACCGGCATCCGCGACTGGCCCTCCCTGTACCACCTGAGCCACCTCCGCGGGAACGTCGTACGGCCGTTCGTCGGTGAGCTCGAAGGACCCGTCCTTGAGATCGGTGCGGGGACCGGGGCGATCACGCGCGTCCTGGGAGAGCACGGGCTCGACGTGCTGGCCGTCGAGGGCTCGCCGCGACGCGCGGCCGTCGCTGCGGACCGCTGCCGCGACCTGCCGAACGTCCGCGTCGTCGCTGACACGGTCCAGGCCTTCGGGCATCCCGCGCGCTTCCGCACGGTCGTCCTGGTCGGCGTGCTGGAGTACGCGCGCATGTTCGGCTTCGACATCGTCGACCGGGACCCGGTCGACGTGATGCTCGAGCACGTCGCAGGGCTCGTCGCCGAAGGCGGCGAGCTCGTGCTGGCGATCGAGAACCAGCTCGGCCTGAAGTACTTCGCTGGCTTCCCCGAGGATCACCTGGGTCGCCGCATGGTGGGCGTCGAGGATCGCTACGGCCCGACGACGGCCGTGACCTTCGGTCGAGTCGAGCTCGCGCGACGGCTCCGCGCCGCGGGACTGGGCGAGCACCGCTGGCTGTACCCGTTCCCCGACTACAAGCTGCCGACGACCGTCGTGTCGGACCGCGGTCTGGCCCCCGGTTCCGGTTTCGACGCCGGGCCGCTTGTGGCGGCGACAGGCCGGAGCGACCACCAGGAACCGGCGGTCACGGCCTTCGACCTGACCCGCGCGTGGGGACCCGTGGCACGCAACGGCCTCCTCGCCGATCTGTCGAGCTCCTTTGTGGTGCGCGCCACGACGGAGCCGCGCGACGTGCCGCGAGAGGCACCGCTCGCGTGGTACTTCGGGTCCGCTGACCGCCGTCCCGAGTTCCGCAAGATCGTCGAGTTCGTCCCGGTGAGCGACGGCGTTCGCGTCACGCGCCGACGTACGCACCCTGCGCTTCCCGACGAGGTCGGCAGTGTCCGCCTGGTGCTTGAGGACGAGGACTACCAGGCGCGCGCGCCGTGGACCCACGCCCTCCACGCCGTCCTGGCCCGGCCGGGCTGGACCGTGGACGAGGTCGCCACGTGGTTCGGGACGTGGCTCGACGCGGTCCGACGCCGGGCAGGGCTGCCGGAGGGCAGCACGGACCTCGACGCCGTCGTGCCAGCAGACCTTCTCGACGCACTTCCACGCAACCTGCTGAGCGGCACCACCCAGTTCTTCGACCTCGAGTGGCACGCCACGGGTTCGCTCACCTTCGGCCACATCGTGTTCCGTGCGCTGTACGACACGCTCGCGTCCGTCGGACCGGTCGCCGTGCCGAGGGGGGGGACGGCCACCGTGGGCGCACTGCTGGCGGACGTCGCGGCCGCGCATGGTCTCGTGCTGTCACCGGAACGACTCGCGACAGCCTGGGAGCATGAACGCAGGTTCCAGTCGGACGTGCTCGGCTCGCGCATCGAGGCAGACCTCCCCACGGTCCTGGCCGCGGCCTTGACAACCGTGCCGACCCAGGACGACGAGCGCTGGCCCGGCACGACATCGGGGGCACAGGTCGAGCAGGCCGCTTCCGCGGCGGCCGCGCACTTCGCAGCACAGGCGGCCGAGCGCGAGGCGGAGCTGACTGCTGAGATCGAGACGCGGGGACGCGAGCTCGATCGGCTGCGCGCCGCACTGGATGTCCTGCACGAGCAGCTCGCGCGTGTCGAGCAGTCCCGCGAGCAGATCGCCAAGGAGCACGGCCGTCTCGAGCGCGACGGCGAAGTGCTGCGCCACCAGCTCGCAGTGGCGCACGATCACGGTGCGACCGTCGACGCTGCGCTCGTCGCGGCACGTGCTACCGGCGACGCGCTGCGTCGCGAGCTCGACGCGTACCCGGCCACGCTGTCCTGGCGAGTGACGCGACCGCTCCGCGGCGCACGGACGCAGGCCGGGCGCGCCCTGCGCCTGGCAGGGCGCGCCCGAAGAGCCCTCGTCCGACGCCCCCGGCCAACGGGCTCCCCCGTGACATTCCCACCGGTGCCGTCGACGCCACCGGACGGCCCACCCACCCGCGACGACCTCGATCTCACCTACTACCGACGGCGCAACGACGACCTGGACCACCTTGACGACGTCGCGTTGGCGCAGCACTACGCGGCGCACGGGCAGCACGAGGGGCGCCGCGGGCGCTCGCTGCTCGACACCGCCCGCGTTGTGGAGAACGGGTTCAGCGACGACCGGGAGCGGGTGCTCCTCGTCCTGCACGAGGCGACCCGGACCGGCGCGCCGGTGCTGGGCTGGAACCTGGTTCGCGAGCTGCGCCGCACGCGCGACGTCGTGGTCGTCCTCCTGCAGGGCGGGGAGATCTCGCGCGAGATCGAGCGCGAGGCCGACGCGACCGTCACGCTGGTCGGCGCGGAGCCCTGGCACCCCTCCGAGGCGCGCATCCTCGCTGAGGACCTCGTCGCCAGGTTCGGGCCGTCGTGGGCCGTGGCGAACTCGGTCGCGACGCACCCCATGATCCCTGCCCTCGAGGACGTCGGCGTTCCCGCGGTCGTGCTCGTGCATGAGTTCGCGTCGAGCATGCGCCCCCAGGGGGTGCTCGCCGGGGTGTTCGCGACGGCGTCCGAGGTCGTGTTCCCGGCGCCGATCGTCGCCGAGTCCATGCGGCGCGAGTACGCGGACCTCCTGGCTCGCGAGCACCGTATCGTCGCCCAGGGGCAGTCCCAGCTCCCGGGTGGCGGCAGCGACGAGCACGAGCCTCGGGTCGTCCGGCTCGGTCCGGACGGTATCGAGGCGGACCTGCCGGAGCGTTCGCTCGACGAGTTCCTGGCGGGCCTCGACCCCACGACCGTCCTCGTCGTCGGCGCTGGGACCATCTCGCCGCGCAAGGGCGTCGAGTTCTTCGTCCAGGCAGCCGACCTGGTGCGCCGCCTGCCGGGCGAGTGCACGGTTGCGTTCGCGTGGATCGGCCACCGGTTCGGCCCGCTGCAGTGGTACGTCGAAGAGCTGCACGAGCAGGTCCGGCGCAGCGAGGTGAGCGACGTGCTGACGTTCCTGGCCCCGACCGCGGACCTCGGGCCGCTGTACGAGCGCTCCGACCTCTTCCTGCTGTCCTCGCGGCTAGACCCGCTGCCGAACGTCACCATCGACGCCGCACTGTCGGGGACCCCGGTCGTCGCGTTCGCCGGGGCGAGCGGGTTCGCCGAGTGGCTCCAGGCCGAACCTCGGCTCGAGCCGCTGGTCGTGCCGCACCTCGACGTCGCCGCGGCCGCGCACCTCGTGCGTCGCCTCGCCGAGGACGAGACCGAGCGACGGACCCTGGGCGACGCCCTACGTGAGTCCGCGACGCTCGCGTTCGACATGCACGGGTACGCCGACCGCATCGTCGAGCTGGGCGGCGCGGCACGTGCGGCGACGGACCAGGAGCGCCGTGACGTCGCGACGATCGCGGCGTCCGGCACGTTCGACGTCGAGCTCTACGCCGGGGCCGACAGCAACCGCGACCCGCTCGACGTCATCCGGGAGTACGTCCACCGGTCGCGGCTCGTCGCACCGCGCGGGCGTGCGCGGACCGGCCTTCTCGCGCGGCGGCCCGCCGCGGGCTTCCACCCGCTGGTCTACGCCGAGCGGGCCGACGAGTACGACGAGAGCCGCGACGGCGACCCGTACGCGCACTACCTGCGGCGCGGCCGCCCAGCGGGTCCGTGGGTGCACCCCGTCGTCACGCCCGGCGGCCCGACGGCGTCGGACGACGTCCGCGTGCTCGTGCACGGGCACTTCCACTACACGGAGCTGGTCGACGACCTGGTCGAACGCCTGGGGAACAACGAGCACGAGGTCGACCTGCACCTGACGACCACCTCGGACGAGCGGGCGGACGACCTGCGCCGTCGGCTGGACGCGGCGGGAGCGCTGCGCTGGACCGTCGAGACCGTGCCGAACCGTGGGCGCGACCTCGCGCCGCTGGTCACGGCGCTGGGTGCGTCCGCGCTGGACGGCTACGACCTCGTGCTGCACGTGCACGGCAAGCGCAGCCCGCACGTCACGGGGGACGTCGCGGACCGGTGGCGGACGTTCTTGTGGGAGAACCTCGTCGGCGGCGAGCATCCGATGCTCGACGTCGCGCTCGGTGCGTTCGCGGCCGATCCCACCCTGGGCCTGCTGTGGCCGGAGGACCCGCACCTCAACGACTGGGACCTCAACCGCCCGCACGGGGAGGATCTCGCCCGCCGGCTGTCTCTGCGCACCCCGCTGCCGAACCACCTGGACTTCCCGATGGGAGCCATGTTCTGGGCCCGCCCCGCGGCGCTGCGCCCGCTGCTCGACGCGGGCCTGACCTGGGAGGACTACCCTGCCGAGCCGCTGCCGATCGACGGGACGATGCTCCACGCGCTCGAGCGCCTGCTGCCCCTGGTGGCAGCGGACGCGGGCTTCGGGTTCGCGACGACCCGGGTACCGGGGGTCACGCGCTGATCCGTCCGGGTGAGATGCCTGACCGTCGTCAGATCGAGACCCGAAACGGCACCTGTGCGGGGGCTGTGCGCCCTAGGTTGAGTGCGCCGCATCACAGACGTGCAGCACATTCATCCGAAAGGTCACTCACGTGCGTTCCACGCCCACCCGGCGAGCCCTCACAGCCGTCGTCGCCGCCGCCCTCGCCGGTGCGCTCGGTACGTCCACCGCCGCAGCCTCCGACCCCACCCTCGAGAAGGCCGTCGAGCAGCTGGCGCCGACCGCGGCCCAGCCGTACACTCGCGTCGCGCCCGAGGCCACTCCTTTGGCCGCGTCTGCCGATGCCTCGAATGACGGCTGGGAGTGGACGCTGTTCCAGAAGATCAACGTCGACCGGATCGCGTGGTCGGCACCGCCCGTGATCCGACACGGATCGCTCGACGCGGTCGCCGGGCAGTGGGCCACGACGCAGGCGGCCGCTGGCACGTTCGACCTCGACCCGCAGGTCGAGACGAAGATTCCCGCCGGGAGCCATGGCGGTATCGAGCTGCTGTACTGGTCGGCTGGAACCGACGTGCAGTACTTCCTCGAGCAGGTGGCCGCGGCGGTAGAGGTCGACGGGCTGTACGACAACTTCACCGACTCCGGCATCGCAGTCGTCCAAGGCGGCGGGTACCTGTATGCGTACGTGCTGCTCGCCGAGTACGCCCACAGCACGCCCCAGCCCGGTGAGCTCCCGCTGTACCGGTTCTACAAGCCCTCGTCGGGCACGCACTTCTACTCGACGTCCGCCGGTGAGCGGAACAACGTCATCGTGTACCCCGACTACCGGTACGAGGGTCTGGTCGCCTACATCAAGACCCCGACGTCGACCGGGAGCGGACTGCGTGACCTCAACCGCTTCTACCTGCGCTCGGCGGGCACGCACTTCTACACATCGTCTCCGGCGGAGTACCAGGCCGTCCGGACCTACCCGCAGTACTCGCTCGACGGGGTCGCGGGCCGCGTGCACTCAGCCGCCGGTAGCGGCCTGACGGCCATGCATCGCTTCTTCCGCCCCTCGTCGGGCACGCACTTCTACACGGCCAACGCAAGCGAGGTCGAGTCCGTGAAGAAGATTCCTGGCTACCGCTACGAGGGCATCGCCTTCTACCTGCGCGTCGCCGGCTGACGACCCGCACGGGTGGGACGGCGCAGTGGGCGCCGTCCCACCCGGCTCCTAGCACCCGCTCCGCCCACGTGGAAGGCAGACCCATGAGCCGCCAACGGCGTCCAGGACGGCTCACCGTCCTCGCCCCGCTCGTCCTCGCGCTCGGGCTCCTCGCTCCGGCTGCTCCGGCCGGGGCGAGCGCTCTCGTCGTGGGCCACGACGAGACCGAGTGGTTCGTCCTGTCCCTCGTGAACAGCTCGCGCACCGTCGAGGAGGCCCCCGTTGCGCGTACGCGCACGCTCGACGCCCTGGCGTCCACGTGCGTGCGCGACCAGGCGACCGCCGGCGCGGTGTCCCCCGAGCCTGTCCAGTACCTGTCGCAGACACCCCCGGGAGCCTTCGACTCCATCGTCCTGGTACGACGCTCGTCGCCCTGGGTCGTCGACTCCGGGGACTTCGTCACCGACGTGTGGAGCTCGCGGCTCATCATGGATGCGCGCGCGCCGGCGATGACCGACGCGGGCGTTGCTGTGGCGCGCGACGGCACCTCGTACTGGGTGTGCGTCGTCCTCGCGGCATACGACCACGGCAGCCCTGCCCGTGACGAGCTCCCCCTGTACCGGTTCTTCCGGCCGGAGAGCGGGACGCACCTGTACTCGACATCCGCCGCCGAGCGCGACCGGGTCGCCTCGCAGTCCTGGGAATACCGGTACGAGGGGCTCGTCGGCTTCGTCGGTGCCCCGAGATCGGCTGCGTCGGGCGCTGTCCAGGATCTGTACCGCTTCTACCGTCCGGTGTCCGGGACACACTTCTACACGGCGACGCGTCACGAGTTCGAGTCGGTGCTGCGACACCCCGAGTACCGGCTCGACGGGCTCGCCGGCAGAGTCCGCAGTACACCCGGCGACGGCCTGGTCGCGATGCACCGCTTCTACCGTCCCGCGTCCGGGACACACTTCTACAGCGCGAACGCGACCGAGGTCGACGCTGTGAAGCAACTCCGTGGCTACACCTACGAGGGTGTCGCCTTCTACCTCCGACCCGCACGCTGACGGGTCAGGATTCCCGGTGCAGGACCCGGTCCGCCGCGACCGCCCAACGCCCCACCCAGTCCCCGATCGGCTGCACACCGGCAGCGACGAGCGCGTCGTGCCCCAGCACCGAGTACGACGGTCGAGGCGCAGGACGCACATACACGTCGGACGTCGTCTCGCGCACGATCGCCGGGTCCATGCCAGCGGCGGCGACGGCCGCCTGCGCGAACCCGTGCCACGACGTCTGCCCCGAGGACGTGCCGTGGTACGTGCCCGACGGCGCGCCGGCGGCGACCAGCCGCTCGACAAGGTCCGCGAGGTCGACGGTCCAGGTGGGCTGCCCGACCTGGTCGGCGATCACGTCCAGTCCGCCCTTCTCGGCCGCGACGCGAGCGATGGTTCGCGGGAAGCAGGCGCCGTGCGCGCCGTAGAGCCACGCGGTCCGCACGATCAGGTGGTCAGGGGTCTCGGCGCGCACGGCCCACTCTCCCGCGGCCTTGGTGCGCCCGTACGCCGACCGCGGCGCGATCGGCGCGTCCTCGGCGTACGGCGCGTCGGCGTCGCCCGCGAAGACGTAGTCGGTCGAGATCTGCACGAGCCGTGCGCCGTGACGGCGGGCCGACCGTGCGAGCAGCTGCGGGCCCACGGCGTTGATCGTGAACGCGCTCTGCTCGTCGGACTCGGCCGCGTCGACGGCGGTGTGCGCTGCGCAGTTCACGACGACGTCGTGACCGGCCGCTGCGTCCGGCGTGGCTGCGGGGTCCGTGATGTCGAGCTCGGCCCGGTCGAGCCCGACGACGTCGTGCCCGCGCTCCCCCAGCAGCGCCACGAGGTCCTGCCCGAGCATCCCCCTGGCCCCGACGACCAACCAGCGCACCTGCATCTCCGTCCGACGTCCCGACTGCCCCGGTGAGCCTACCGGCGCGGCTAGGCTCTCCGTGTCCGCATGCACGAGAGGAAGCCATGACCTACCGCGAGCTCGCCGTCCCCGGCGCCTGGGAGATCACGCCCGTCCAGCACGGCGACCCGCGAGGGGTCTTCCTCGAGTGGTTCCAGGGCGCGCCGTTCGCGCAGGAGGTGGGTCACCGGTTCGCGCTCGGGCAGGCCAACTGCTCGGTGTCGGCCGCCGGAGTCCTGCGTGGCATCCACTACGCCGACGTCCCCCCGGGGCAGGCCAAGTACGTGACGTGCGCGAAGGGCGCCGTCCTCGACGTCGTGGTCGACATCCGTGTCGGGTCACCGACCTTCGGGCAGTGGGACACGGTCCTGCTGGACGACACCGACCGCCGCGCGATCTACCTGTCCGAGGGGCTGGGTCACGCGTTCTTCTCGCTCGAGGACGACTCGACCGTGCTCTACCTGTGCAGCACGCCGTACGCCCCGGGCCGCGAGCACGGCGTGCACCCCCTCGACGAGACGATCGGCATCGAGTGGCCCACGCACGACCGCCACGGCCGGGCCGTCGAGCCGCAGCTCTCGGATAAGGACACGCAGGCGCCGACACTCGCGCAGGCCGCCGAGCAAGGGCTGCTGCCGACGTACGAGGAGAGCCTGCGCTACCGCGCGTCGCTGGCCTGAGGCGTCCCGGAGGCGCCGCTCAGCGTCGCGTCGCAGCCGCCCGCTCGTAGGCCAGCAGGTGCGCCGCGGCCGCCGCGTCCCACGTGAACGTGGCGGCCCGCTCGCGCGCGGCCGCCGCGAGGGCACCGGTGCGCACCGGGTCGTCGAGCAGCCCGCGCAGCGCCGCGGCGATCGAGGGCTCGTCGGTGCCGGCGTAGGCGACAGCGTCCCCGCCCACCTCCGGCAGCGACAGCTCGCGGGTCGTCAGCACGGCGGCACCGCACGCCATCGCCTCGAGCACCGGCAGGCCGAAGCCCTCGCCGAGGCTCGGGTACGCCACGACGCGCGCGCCGGCGAGGAACCCGGCGAGGTCGCCCAGCGGCAGGTACCCGGTGCGCACGGCGGTCAGCCCCGGCGGGACGGCAGCCAGCGCGGGCTCCACCCCGGTGTCCCAGCCCGGACCGCCGGCCAGGACGAGCGCCGGCGGGTCGGGCATCCCCTGCACCGCACGCACCCACGCGCGCACGAGGGCTGGCACGTTCTTGCGCGGCTCGAGCGTGCCGAGGAATGCGACGTAGTCCCCTTCACCGATCCCGAGGGTCGAGCGCACCCGTGCGCGCTCGTCGTCGTCGACAGGGTGGAACACGCCGGAGTCGACGCCGTGGTACGCGACGACCACGTCGTCGACGTCGGCGCCCGCGTACCGCGCGACCTCCTGCGCCGTCGCACGCGAGGGTGCCACGAGGCTCGCGGCGTGCCGCACCGCCCACCGTGTCGCGGTGCGGAAGAACCGGGCCTTGACCGGCGAGTGCAGCTCCGGGTGGCTGAAGAAGGTCGCGTCGTGCACGGTGACGCACACGGGGGCGCCTGCGGCGAGCGGCATCGTGTAGTGCGGACTGTGCAGGACCTGCGCCCCGGTACGGCGCACGAGACGCGGCAGGCCGACCTGCTCCCACGCCATCCGAGCCGGCCGCCGTGCCACGCCCGACGGCGCGGCGACGACCTCGGCCCCGGGCGCGATCCTCGCCAGGAGGTCGAGGTCCCGTGGCTGCGCGACGACCACCACGTCGACGCCCGCGCGCACGAGCGCCGGCAGCAGTGCGTCCACGTACCGTCCCACGCCTCCGCGGTCCGCGGGGACCGCGGTCGCGTCCAGCAGCACCCGCAGGCCGTCAGCCATGTCCAGTCCCCTCGTGCGCACGTCCCGACGCGTCGAGCACCTCCTGCAGCACGGCCGCCTGCTGCTCCCCGCTGCGCTCCCACGTCCACCCGCGCGCCCTGTCCCGTGCCGCCGCGACCCGAACCGCGTCGGGCCCACGCAGGACGCCCGCGAGCGCGTCGGCGAACGCCGCAGGATCGCGTGGCGGCACGTACGTCACGAGGTCGGCCCCGATCTCCCGGAAGGGCTCGATGTCGGAGACGACCGCGGGCACGCCCGAGGCCATCGCCTCGAGCAGGGGCAGGCCGAAGCCCTCGTACAAGCTCGGGAACACGAACGCTGCGGCACGCGCGTACACGCCGGGCAGGTGTGCGTCGTCGACCCAGCCCGTGAGCACCACCTCGTCGAGGACCTCGGCAGGCACATCGTCGGGGACGTCGTCCGCTCCCCAGCCCTGGCGTCCGACGACGACGAGTCGCAGGTCCGCGCGCAGCGCGGGGTCGAGCAACGCCCAGGCGCGCAGCAGCGTCTCGAGGTTCTTGCGGGGCTCGAGCGTCCCGACCGCAAGCACGTAACGCTCCGGCAGGTCCGGCCCACCGGGCAGGGGCGGTGCCAGGAAGCTCGGGTCGAGCCCGCAGTCGACGAGCCTCACGGGAGCGTGCCCGGGCAGTGCCGAGCCCAGCCGTCGGGCTGTGAACGGCGAGATCGTCGTGACGCGACGCGCACGGCGCACCGCGGGCGGCACCGCTCGGCGCAGGTGCGCGAGGTTGCGGGCCTCGACCACGTCCGGCAGGTCGACGTACGTGAGGTCGAACACCGTCACCACCGACGGCACCCCACGCAGCACCGGCACGTCGGTGAAGTTCATCGCCAGCAGGACGTCCGCACGCGGGACCCACCGGTCGACGGGGACCCGTAGCCCGAACGAGCACGCGGCCTGGTACCAGCGCCGCGGCAGCGGGACGACGACCTGCTCGACGTTCGGCAGGTCGGGCACGAGCGACGGGCCCTGCGCGTCGGGACGCAGGCCGACCACGACGAAGCGCCAGTCCGGTCGCGCGAGCGCGGTCGCCCGCAGCACGTTGGACGCGTACCGGCCGATGCCGTCGGTACGTCGGAACAGCGGCGTCCCGTCGACCGCCACGACGACGTCCGTCATCGTCCCTCCCCTGGGTCACCGAATGCCGTGCTGCGCTCCGGCGGCGCCGATGCGAGGTCGCCGACGCGCCGGGCGGACGGCAGCACCAGGATGCCGGCGGCCACCGCCTCGCTCGCCGTGAGTCCCATCGCCGCGCCCACGGGCCCCAGGGCGACCGTCAACGACACGATCGCGACGAGACCGACGAGCGCACCCGCGACGGTCGACACGACCACGACGCGGATGCGCCCGGCCGGTACGAGCACGTGCCGGGTCATCGAGATCCGGGCCGACACCAGCACGAACGCTGCTCCGAGCCACACGCACGCGGAACGGGCGGCCGTGACCTCGTCACCGAAGAGCGTCGCGGACGCCCACGGGCCCAGCGCCGCGAGCACGGCCCAACCGACCAGACCGACTCCGACATGCGCACCGAGTGCGACCCGCAGCCGCCGCGCGCGGTCATGGGCGGGGCCCTCGACGGTCCAGCTCTGGAACGCGTTCGCGAGCGTGATCGGCACGTAGAGACCGAACTTGTAGAGCTTGTCGGCAGATGCGAACGCGGCGGCCGGCGCGGGCGCCGAGACCGTCTGCACGGTCGGCACCGGCACGCTCGCGTACGCACCGCCCGCGATGTCGTTGAACGCGATCGCGCGGTCCCTGACCAGCAGCCGACGCAGCCGCGGACGGTCCGCCGGGACCGTCGGGTCGGCGGCCAGCACGCGACGGCTGAAGAGCACCACCCCGGCCAGCGACGCACCGACCGCGAGCACCGGGTAGATCGCGAGCTCGCGCGTCACGAGCACCGCGCCCGCCGAGACCGCAGCGGCGACGACGCGCGGCACCGCCTCGAACACCGCGATCGACCGGGGATCACCCGCTCCCACGGCGTACCACGCGAACGACAGCCCCGTCACGGTGCCGGCGATCCCCATGAGCGCGCTCGCCGAGCGGTAGCCGGGCGTCGCGACGAGCACCGACAGCAGCACGACGACCGGGGCGACCGCGACCGCCAGCCAGACGCGCACCACGAGGCTCTCGCGGTACAGACGGGCCCGTGCGGCGACGTCCGCGGTCAGCGCCACGCGCGGCGGACCCGAGGTGTTCCATCCGTAGGCGACGACGATGGCCGCCAACGTGCCGATCGCCTCGCCGGCCATCAGGCTCGCCCACCCACGGTCGCCTGCGACGCGGCCCAGCACGGGCAGCACGAGCAGCGGTGTGATCAGGGAGATCAACGGCAACCCGGCGAAGCCGGCGAGCCGGGCGCCGAGGCCGCTCACGTCCGCAGGGTCAGCGTGCGGCCGAGCGCCGCCGCCACCGTCCGTGCCGCACCGTCCCAGGTGAACGTGGCGGCACGCGCGAGACCGTCCGCCTGGAGCCGCACCCGTGCGTCGTCGTCGGCGAGCAGATCCTCGATCTGCGCCGCGAACGCCGCCGGGTCACGCGGGTCCGCGTACCGGGCGGCGTCTGCGCCGACCTCGCGGAGCGCGCCCACGTCGGACGCGACGACCGCACAGCCCCGAGCCATCGCGTCCACGACGGGCAGCCCGAACCCCTCGACGAGTGACGGGCACACGTAGACCGCGGCCCGCCGGTACAACGCCTCGAGCTGCGCACGGGTCACCCAACCCAGCAGGAGCACATCGTCCTGGACGCCCAGCTCGGCGACCAGGGGCGCGAGCGGGTCCTCACCGTGGCTGCCGGTGATGGCCAGCAGCGGGCGTCGGTCCGCCGGGATCGCGGACACGGCACGGACGAGCGTCGGGAAGTTCTTGTGCGGCATGCGGTTGCCCGTGCTCAGCACGAGCGGACGTCCGGACGGGACGCCCAGCGCGGTGAGCTCGGCGTCCGGGTCGTCGACGTCGAGCGGCGCGGCGTGCCCGTTCGGCGCGACGACGATCCGGCCGGACGGCACCGCGAGCGCACGCGTGATCGCCGCTGCGGAGTCCTCGCTGATGGTCAGGACCGTCGACGCGGAGGCTGCGGCCCGGCGGATGATCCACCGCGTGACGTGCTGCGTGAGCACGGACACCTCGGGGTTCGGGAAGTCCTCGGCGATCACGTCGTGGACGCTGAGGGCGAGCGGCACACGGCGTGCGCGCGGTCCGAAGTTCGCGGGGCACCACAGCAGGTCCGCACCTGCGCGGCGCGCGGCCCGCTCGACGAGGAACGTCTCGGCCGCCGCCCACAGCGCGCGGTTCTCACCGTCGACGGGCAGCCGACGCGTCGGGCCGGGGAACCACTGCCCGACGGACGTGTCCGCCGTCCGGTTGGTCAGCGCGAGCAGGTCGACGTCCGGCAGCAGCGCCGGCAACCGCGTCACCAGCTCGCGCGCGTACGTCTCCGTGCCGCCGCGCTTGCCCGTGAGGTAGAGCAGGTCGACGACGAGGCGAGGACGACTCACGACGTGCCCGCGGCCGACCGGTCGTGGGAGGTGACGACGCCCTCGGACGTCGGCGGCACCTGGCCGGTCTCGGCCGTGAGGGTCTCGAGCACCTCGGCCTCGACCTGTGCCTCGGGCGGGAGCGGGTTGGAGCGCGCCCGGGTGGGGATCGTGAGGATGCCGACGAACATGCTCGACATCATCGTCTGGAAACCCAGCACCATGCCGAGCACGGCGGGGATCGCGACCCGCAGCATCTGGGAGCCGTCGAGGCTGCCGAAGCCGACGTCACGCCAGCGCAGGACCTGGAAGACCGCGACGGCCAGACCGAGCACGAACATGCCCAGGCCCAGCAGAAGACCGCGCTCCATCGTCACCCTGTCGGCGACCATGCGGAACCGGGGTCCCGCAGGCAGGAATCCCTCCCGCTCGGCGTAGGTCTTGGTGAGCAGCGCGAAGAGCAGGGCCTGGTAGCCGACGACGGCGGCCGCCATCGCGTAGAGCATCGTGATGACGTCGAAGCCCACACCGCCGATCTCCACCGGACCGAACAGCAGCACACCCGTGCCCAGCAGCCCGACCGTGAAGAGCAGGGCCCCCGGGTACCAGAAGAGCCACTTCGGGGAGAAGATCAGCAGGAACCGCAGGTGCCGCCAGCCGTCGTGCCAGCTGCGCAGGTGCGGGGGCCGCGAGCGTCCGTCCTTCTTGAGGGTCGTCGGCACCTCGACGATCCGCAGGCGCGCGAGGCACGCCTCGACGACCATCTCGGACGCGAACTCCATGCCCGACGTGCGCAGGCCCAGTCCCAGGATCGCCTCGCGGTCGAAGCCCCGCAGCCCGCAGTGGAAGTCCCTGACGCCGGGCTTGAAGAACAGGGCACCGATGCCGGACAGCACAGGGTTGCCGAGGTACTTGTGCAACGGCGGCATGGCGCCCGGGGCGATGCCGCCCCGGAACCGGTTGCCCATGACGAGCTGGTACCCCTCACGCAGCTTCTCGACGAACGGGTCGAGCGAGGAGAAGTCGTAGGAGTCGTCGGCATCGCCCATGATGACGTAGCGCCCGCGGGCGGCGGCGATGCCGCCGATGAGCGCGGCCCCGTAGCCCTTCTCGGCGACCGGCACCACGCGGGCACCGGCACGCGTCGCGATCTCCCGCGACCCGTCGGTGCTGCCGTTGTCGGCGATGACGACCTCGCCGACGACCCCCGATCGCTCGAGGTAGCCGAGTGCCTTGCGGATGCAGACCTCGAGCGTCTCGGCCTCGTTGAGGCAGGGCATGAGGATCGTGAGCTCGAAGTCGTGCTCGGCTGACATGTCCACCGTCCGGTCGGCTGCAGGGCCCGGTCACTCTACCGCTGCGCACCACCCCGGCGGGCGGGACCCAGGGCGTCCAGCAGCGCCAGGGCCGCCGCCTCGGCGGTGCGGGTCCGGGCGCTGCGCTCGAACCACGCGCGAGCCGACGCCCGCAGTGCGTCGCCGCCCTCCACGGCCGCCACGACGGCCGCCGCGAGCACGTCCGGCGAGGCATCGGACGCGACGAAGCCGTTGACCCCGTCCTCGACGAGCTCGGTCGACGCGTTGTCGGGCGCCCGCACGAGCACGACCGGGGTGCCGACGGCGCACGCCTCGACGACGACGAGCCCGTACCCCTCGCGTCGTGAGGGGTTCACGAGCACCGCCGCCTCACGCACCGTGCGCTCCATGTCATCCTGCGCGACGAACCCCGGCAGCTCGACGACGTCACCGAGGCCGAGCCGGTCGACCTCACGACGCACGTGCTCGCGGGACGGGCCGTCGCCGAGGATCACAGCGCGCAGGTCGGGGACGGCGCGCCGGGCCACGTCGAGTGCCGCGGGAATCGACTCGACACGCTTGTCCGCGATGTGCCTCCCGGCGTAGACGAGCGTCGGTGGCGACCCGGCACGCGCCGCGAACCGTAGGTGCTCGACCCCGTGGATCAGACCAGGACTGACCAACGGGGCACGACGCGCCCCCTGCGCGGCCAGTCGTCCGCCGTTCATCTGCGAGTGCGCGCTCACCCACGGGCTGACACGCACCGCGAGCCGCTGCAGCGCCGAGGCGACGCGCCCGACGACGGGCCCGGAGTACTCCCGCCACTGCGCAGGCCGCCACACCTCGAGGAAGTCGGAGCACAGCGCGGTGCGCGAGCCGAGCAGCGCGGCACGCGCCGCCAGCACGTTCAGGGCCGGCAGCGCGCTGACGAGCACGACGTCGTAGCGTCCGCGGTGACGCAGCAGGTGACGCAGCAGCCCCCATGCGAACACGAGCGACGCGCCAGGGCGTCGTGTGCCGTGCGCGTCGTACAGCTCCGTGGGGCCGCTGACGGCGACGACGTCGACACCCGGGACCCGCGGCGCAGGGCCGTCCCACTGCCGCCGTGTCAGGTAGTCGACCTGCCATCCCTGGGCGGCGAACGTCTCCGCGAAGAGCCGGTACTGCCGTTCACCCCCGCCGGTGCTCAGCGGGTAGAAGCAGTCGAAGGCCACCGCGATGCGCACCCGGCGAGGATACCGAGACGATATCGTCGCCGGGGCCACGACGGGCGACGAGGACGGCAGGGCATGACGACGGTAGGCAGGACCCCGAGCAGCACGGTGCCGGGAGAGCAGGGGCCGACGGAGGCACGTACGCGCGTCGGCGCACGTCAGTTCTGGGGTGCGTTCGCGGTGCTGTGGGTCCTGACGTCGGCGTGGGCGCTGTCCTCCCCTGTCGCGTCCGGGCCCGACGAGAACGTGCACATGGTCAAGGCCGCCGCGGTCGTGCGCGGCCAGCTCGGCGGCGAGAGCACCCCCGAGTCCCCGGGCGCCGGCGTCGTGGACGTGCCGCAGATGTTCGCCGAGCTCGTGAACTACCCCGTGTGCTTCGCGTTCCGCGGCGAGGAGGCCGCCGACTGCACGCCGGAGCTCACGCAGTCGCCCGCGGGCGACACCCCCGCCGAGGCCGGCACCTGGGTCGTGCGGAACAACCCGCTCTACTACGCGGTCGTCGGCCTTCCGTCGCTGCTGCCTGCGCACGAGTGGGTCCTCTACGCCATGCGCCTGCTGTCCGCGGCGCTGACGTCGGCCGTGCTCGCCTGGGGGTTCCGCGAGCTGCTGACCCTGGTGCGCCGTCCCCTGGTCGTCCTCGGTGCGGTGACGGCGATCACCCCGATGGTGGTGTACCTCAACGGGAACGTGAACCCGTCCGGGCTCGAGATCAGCGCGGCGATCACGCTCTGGATCGCGCTGAGCGCCATGGTGCGCGACCCGGATCCGACACGCGTCACCTCACGTGCCGCGGGGATCGCCGTGGTCGCCGTCCTGCTGGCCAACTCGCGCGGCCTGTCGGTCGTCTACCTCGCGACGATCGCGATCGTCGTCGCGGCCATCGGCCCCTGGGCGGGGGTCCTGTCGATCCTTCGTGACCGCCGCACGTGGCCGTGGCTCGGCGTCGTCGCCGCAGGCACCGGGGCGTCGCTCGCCTGGACCCTGTCGGCGGGCACGCTCGAGGCCGGCGGTGCCGGGCACCCCGAGCTGGGCTTCCTCTCGACCGCCACGCGGACGTTCTTCGACACCGGCGACTACGTGCTCGTCTCGATCGGCCGGTTCGGCTGGCTCGACACCGACCTGCCCACGATCCTGTACGTGCTCGCGATCGCGCTCCTGGGCCTGCCGATGCTGCTCGCCCTGAGCATCGGCCGCACGCGCGACCGGCTCGGCACGCTGCTCACCGTCGCCGTCGCGATCTTCCTGCCCGTCCTCGTCCACGCGTGGCAGGCCCGCAACGTCGGGTACATCTGGACCGCCCGCTACTCGATGCCGCTGACCGTCGGGGTCGTCGTGGTCGCCGGGTTCGCCGCCCGCAGAGGACTGGCCGACGTGCCGTCCTGGGTCGCCGCACGTCTCGCGTCGACGCTCCTCCCGCTGCTGGCGCTCGTCCAGGCGATCGCGTTCCTCACCCACCTGCGGCGCTACACCGTCGGCACCCAGGGGTCGTGGCGCGCGATCTTCGCGGGCGAGTGGTCGCCGCCGGTGCACGGGGCGCTGCTCACCACCGTCGCCGTCGGCGCGCTGACGGTCGGGACCTGGCTGCTCGTGCGCGACGTCACGACCGACCGGCCCGACGGCGAGCAGGCCGCGGCGCTGCGTGGCGACCCTGACGCGCGTACGGGCACGGTCGAGCCCGCGGCGGCGACGTCTCAGCCACGCACGTCGCGGTAGACCTGCGCGTGAGCGCGGGCGGCGTCCGACCAGCGGTACCGGGACGCCGCGGCGTGGGCCGCGTCGCGCGCGGCGACGCGGTCCCGCGCGAGCGCGCTGGTCAGCCCGTCCGCGATCCCGTCGACGTCGAGCGGGTCGACGAGCGTGCCGGCAGCTCCCACGACCTCCGCCATGGACGTCCCGCGTGACGTCACGACGGGCACGCCGTGGGCCATCGCCTCGAGGACGGGCATGCCGAAACCCTCCCAGGTCGAGCAGAACGCGAACACGTCGGCTCCGGCGTACGCCACCTGCAGGTCGTGGTCGGTGAGACGACCGACGACGCGCACCGTCCCCTCGGGCGCGTCCGCCACGGCCTCGGCGACGTCCTGGGCCTCGGCCCCCCAGCCGGCGGGGCCTGCCAGCACGAGGTCGTGCGTCGCGGCCGCGGAGCGCGCGAACGCGCGCACGAGGCGGGCGACGTTCTTGCGCGGCTCGAGGGTGCCGCACCAGAGCACATACGGGCGCCGCACGCCGTGGCGCTCGCGCCAGGCGACGACCTCTCCGGGATCCACCTGCACGGCCCGTACACCGTGCGGGACGACGACGACACGCGCGTCGTCGACACCCGCGTCGACGACGTCGCGCCGGGTCGCCTCGGACGGGACGACGACCCGTGCGGCCTCGCCACGAACCACGTCGAGCGCACGCGTGAAGAAGCGCACGCCGTGCGGCGTGAAGTGCGCCGGTTCGCGGAGGAAGGCGAGGTCGTGCACGGTCACCACGAGGGGCCGACGCGTGCCCGGCACCGCCCATGTCGATGCGTGCACCACCTGCGTCCCGGGCACGTCCCACTCCGCGCGCGGCAGCCGCAGCCTGTCCCAGGAGGCGTAGAGCGCTCGACGCGGCAGTCGCGCGTGCACGACCCGCCCGGTCGGCGGCGTGGCTGCACGTCCCGCCGCACCGTGCCGCGCGGCCAGTCCGACGACGTCGACGTCCGTGAGGTCCGCGAGCGCCGCGAGCAGCTCGACGACGTACGTCCCCGACCCGCCGGGCACCGGCTGCCAGCACTGCTCGACCGTCATCGTCACGCGCACCGATCCGCTCACCGGGCGAGCCTAGACTCGTCGACCGTGAGAGCCGACGACCCGCGACGACGCGACCCCGACGTCACGGCGGTGGTGGTCGCGTGGAACGCCGAGCTCCGGCTCACGGGGTGCCTCGACTCGCTCGCCGCGCAGACCGTCGGCGAGCGGCTCCAGGTGCTCGTCGTCGACAACGCGTCGGTGGACGGCACGGCCGCGCTGCTCGCGGCACGCCCCGACGTGCGGGTGCTGCGCACCGAGCGCAACCTCGGGTTCGCCGGCGGGCTGGCCGCGGCGGTCGATGCGACGAGCACGCCGTACCTCGTCCTGCTCAACGACGACGCCCGGTTCGCGCCCGACGCGGTCGAGCGGCTCCTGGCGGCCGTCGAGGCTCCCGACTCCTCCCGTGTGGGCGGCGTCACGGCCAAGGTGCTGCTGACGCGGCCGGACGCGCAGGGGCGGCGCCTGGTGAACTCCACGGGCAACGTGGTCGACGCGCGGGGCGCGGGGCAGGACCGCGACTGGCTCGCCGTCGACGGGCACGAGCGAGGAGGCCGGGACGTGTTCGGCGTCAACGGAGGTGCGTGCCTGCTGCGGCGCGACGCGGTGCTGGACGCGGGCGGGGTCGACGCCGAGCTGTTCCTCTACTACGAGGACACCGACCTGTCGTGGCGCATGCGGGCGCGTGGCTGGACCGTGCGGTACGCGGCCGACGCCGTCGCGGAGCACGACCATGCGTCGAGCAGCGGCACGGGGTCGGCCACGTTCCGCTTCTACAACACCCGCAACAGCCTGCGTGTCGTCACGCGGCACGCGCCCTGGCGCACGGTCGTGGTCGCCACCGCCCACCAGGCGGCAGGCCTGCTGCGCGCGCTGCTGCGCTCCGGCCCGCGCGAGGCGACCGTGCGCGCCCGGGTCCGCGCGTGGGCGTCCCACGTCGCTCGGCTTCCCCGCACCCTCGCCGAACGGCGCGCGACCTGGCGGGACGCGGTCGTCTCGCGCCACGACGCCATGACCGGACCTGCCCCTCGCGAGGACGCCGCATGAGGCGCGGACGCGCGTCCGGACGCCCCACGGGCAGCACACACCACCACCGGCTACGCTCAGTCCTCGTGCCACAGACGGGAGGTCCGCGCGCGTGCACGTGTGCTGCGTGATCACACCGACGACGGCACCGTGGGCGTACGCGTCCGTGCGCGCGCTGCGTCGCCAGGACCCGGACGCCACGGTGCACGTCCTTGATCCCGCGGGCTGCTGGGCGGGCCCGCCGGACGTCGAGCTCCTGAGCCCGGCGGACATCGGCGTGGACGCGCGGCTGCTGCACGAGGCCGCCGTGCTGGCGGACACCGTCCCGCTCGCGGACTGGCTGCTGCCACGGCTGCTGCACGCTCTCGTCCGACGCCACGGCACGGTCATCCATCTCGGGGCCGGCATGATCCCGGTCGGGTCGCTGCGTCCCCTCGTCGAGGACGCCGACGCCTCCGGGACCGTCGTGGTGCCCCGCGGAACCGGCCTGCCGCCCGACGACGGACTGTCCCCCGGACCGCTGGACCTGCAGTCGGCCGGCCCGTACCACACAGCACTCATGACCTGGGGGACGGCGGCGCTCGACGTGCTCGACGACTGGGTCGAGCAGTCCGACCCCGGACGGCAGACCCCCTGGCAGACGGCCGTGGCGCTCCGCGCGCCACGCATGCAGCCGCACTGGAGCGTCGTGTCCCGCTGGAACGTCGACGACGAGAGCCACGTCGAGCAGGGGCCCGACGGCTGGACGCTCGACGGCCGTCCCGTGACCGCGGTCGACCTGACGACTGCGGACGAGACCCGGCCGTGGCTGCTGTCACGGCTCGACGCGCACGTGGCGCGCGCCCGCCTCTCGGCCCACCCCCACCTCCGCGCGCTGGTGGCCCGGACCGCTGACGAGATCACCGCGGTCGGACCGATGACGACAGGTCTGCTCGACCGCACGAGCACCGGGCTGCCGGTCCTCGGACCGGTACGGCGCGCCTACCGGGTGGGGATCACCGCGAGCCGCACCACCGGCTCACCGCCGCCGCCCGACCCGTTCGACCCCGCCGAGGGCGAGGCGTTCGACGCCTGGCTCGACGCCCCAGCTCCCGGCGCCGCACCGCTGTCGCGCTACCTGCAGGCCCTGTACCTCGAGCGCGAGGACCTGCGCCGACGGCTTCCGCTGGTGCCCGGGCCTGACACGCGGCGGTTCCTGGGCTGGGTCGAGACGCACGCGCGCGACGAGGGCGGTGCTGCCGAGCACGTCGAACGCGGACTGCGCCACGCACATGCGCAGCTCGACCGGCACGACGCCGACGCGGGGTGGCGCGCCTTCGCGGCCCGGGCAGCGGGTCTGCCCGGCCGTCCGCGCGGTGTGAACGTCGTCGGCTACCTGCGCGGTGAGCTCGGCATCGGGGAGGCCGCGCGGCTCAGCCTCGCAGCCCTGCGAGACGCCGGTGTGCCGACCTCGACGACAGCCGTCGACACGGGCCTGCAGTCCCGGCAGCGCGATCACGACGACGATGCCGAGGGCGCCGTGGTCCGCGCGGTCTCGCTGCTGTGCGTCAACGCCGACCAGGTCGGCGCGGTGCTCGAGTCCCTGCCCGTCCTGGACCGCACGACGTACCGGATCGGCCAGTGGTACTGGGAGATCGAGGAGTTCCCCGCCTCGCAGCGCGGAGGGCTCGGCCACGTCGACGAGGTGTGGGTCGCGACGGACTTCGTCCGTGACGCGATCGCAGCACACACCACGGTCCCCGTCCTGACCATGCCGCCGCCGCTGCCGCAGCGCGGGCAGCCCACGACGTTGACGCGCACGGACCTCGGGCTGCCGGACGACCGTCCCGTCGTGCTGTTCTCGTTCGACTACCTGAGCACGCTCGAGCGCAAGAACCCCCTCGACCTCGTCGAGGCGTTCCGGCGGGCGTTCGCGCCGGACGAGGGACCGCTGCTCGTGCTCAAGTCGCTCAACGCCGAACGTCGGGTCGACGACGCCGAGCGGCTGCGCCTGCGGGTCGCCGGCGAGCCGGACGTCCTGCTCATCGAGGAGTACCTGGCCCCCGAGCGCCGTGACGCCCTCGTGCAGCTGTGCGACGTGTACGCGTCGCTGCACCGGTCGGAGGGACTCGGTCTGACGATGGCCGAGGCGATGGCGTGGGGCCGACCGGTCGTCGCCACCGGCTACAGCGGCAACATGTCCTTCATGACGCCCGAGAACTCGTACCTCGTGCCATGGACACCCACGCACGTGCCGGCCCACAGCGAGCCGTACCCGCAGGGAGCCGTGTGGGCGCAGCCGGACCTCGATGCCGCGGCCGCGCTGCTGCGCGAGGCCGTCGAGGACACCGCCGGGGCAGCGGTGCGTGGCTCGCGCGCGGCCCGCGACATCCGCGAGCTGCACGGGCTGACACCGGCGGGCGAGCGGATGGCCGCCCGGCTCGGCCAGATCGAGTCGCTCGTCCCGCGCGCACGGTGGCGGGCGCGAGCACGTCGGGTCACCGGCGCGGTCGGTCGGGCGTTGCCCGGGCACTGACCGCCCGGGTCCGCCCGCCGCCGAGGACGCACGAGCAGGACCGGCCGTCACGACGCGTACCGACGCGCCCGCGGCAGGCTGCCGTCGGCAGGCTACGAGCTGGGGCCGATCACCCGCAGGATGCGACCCGTCGCACGACGCACGACCTCGCGCGGCCCCCCGGCGGCCAGGTACTGACGCGCCAGCGCGACGTCGTCGCGCAGCCGCGGGCGCGTGCGCCGGTACTCACGCGCGGTCGCCGGAGCCTCGCCCAGCGCGACGGCCAGGTCGACCGCGCGCCTCGGGAAGCGGCAGAACTCCACGAGCGGGCGCAGCACCGAACGCCAGCGGTATGCCTCGGCGAACGAGGCGATGGCGGTGCGGGCGGCGGCCGCGGCGTCGGAGTCGTAGAGCATCTCCTCGAGCGCCGTGGCCAGCGCGTCGACGTCCTCCTGCGGGACGACGCGACCCAGCCCGTGCTCCGCGATGAGGTCACCGAACGTGTCACCGCCGGTCGCGACGATCGGCAGCGACGCCCACAGGTAGTCGAGGATGCGGGTGCGGAACGAGAAGGTCGTCTCGATGTGCCGGAAGTGGGTCGAGACACCCACGTCGGCGTCGAGCAGGTAGTCGGCGCGCTCGGTGTACGGGACCCAGCCGTGGTTGAAGAACACGTGGGTACCGGCCAGCCCCAGCTCGTCGGCGAGCTGGCGCGTCTCCCAGGCCATGCGCATGTCGGGCACCCCGGGGTTCGGGTGCTTCATCCCCATGAAGTACAGGCGGACGTCGGGGTGGTCGACCCGGAGCTTGTCCACCGCACGCAGCAGCGTCAGCGGGTCGAACCAGTTGTAGACGCCGCCACCCCAGATGATGACCTTGTCGTCAGGGCCGATGCCGTCCACGACACCGCGGATCGCCGAGCGGCGCTGCACGGGAGGCTCGTCCGGGACTCCGAAGGGGACGACCGTGATGAGCGAGTCGAGGCTCGCGTCCTCGTCGTAGACGGCAGGGTTGACCCGCCCCTGGCCCGCGAGCTGGCCGAGCCAGAAGTCCCGCTGCTTCTCCGAGGCGCACAGCAGCAGGTCCGCCCGTCGCAGCTGCTCGTTCAGCGCGCGCGTGGTCTCGCGGACGGCCAGGATGCGACCGCCCGGGCCGAGGTCACGGGCCTGCTCGAGCTGCTCGAGGTGCATCGGGTCGTAGACGTCCGCGACGATGATCTTCGCGCTGGCCTTCAGCCACGGCGCCGCCTCGAGCAGGAACCCCTGGAAGATGATGACGTCTGCCCACTCGGTCTCCTGCTCGAGCCCGCGTCCCGACGCGTGCGCGACGT
The DNA here is from genome assembly GCA_023424135.1 of Actinomycetes bacterium. Lineage (GTDB taxonomy): Bacteria > Actinomycetota > Actinomycetes > Actinomycetales > Cellulomonadaceae > Cellulomonas. The sequence goes on from JAFAEH010000187.1 coordinate 38,924, forward strand.
GGAAGCCGTTCCCCGGGACCTGGACGCCTGCGGTCGACACCAGCCGGACGTCGTGCTCGTCCGACAGCACCCGGGCGATCTCCCACGCACGGATCGCGGGCCCCGCCATCCGCTCGAGCAACGGCTCGCCCGTGACGACGAGTACCCGCTGCCCGGAGACGAAGTGCCGGTCGATCCCGAACGCCTCGACCAGCTGCCGGTGCGCCGTGAGGTACGACGGGTAACCGTAGGCAGGCTCGATCGCGTGGCGGAACAGCGGGAAGAGCTCGCGGTCGGTCCGTCGCCGGCGCGCCTGGAGGTCCTTGCGGTCGCGCGCGAGGGTCTCCAGGTGCTCGACGAGGTAGTCGATGGCCCACGGGCCCGTCAGCGCCATCTTGGGCACCTCGACGGTCTCCTGCTCGTCGCCGCCGGGCGAGCGCTGCAGGTCCAGCACCGAGGTGTCGGTCTCGGTGCGCGCGACGGAGCGGCGCACCGCGAGCGCCATCGCGGCGGGCAGAGCGCGCGCCAGCGACTCGTCGTCGAGGTTCTTGTACATCGACATCAGCGCGTTGCGCTCGAGGAGGTAGGACTCGCGGTAGCTGCCGAACTTCTTCATCGTCACGTGGTGCTTGTGGAACGCCACGGACCGCGGCTCGTAGCGCACGCGGTAGCCCAGCAGGTTGAGCCGCCAGCCCAGGTCGACGTCCTCGTAGAACATGAAGAAGCGTTCGTCGAAGCCGCCGACCTCGCGGAACACCGCGGTCGGCATGACGGTGGCCGCACCGGTCGCGAACAGCACGTCCTTCGGCTCGTCGAACTCCGCCGAGTCCGCGCGACCGACCTCACGCTTGTAACCCATGCCGTACCAGGTCAGCGAGCCGTCGACGTAGTCGATCGTCCGCCCCTCCCAGTCAAGGACCTTGCTGGCGACGGCACCGATCGTCGCGTCCTGCTCGAGCGTCGCCACGGCAGCCGTGACCCACTGCGCGTCGGGCCGGGCGTCGTTGTTGAGGAACGCCACGTACTGACCCGTCGCGTGGGAGACCCCCAGGTTGCAGCCACCCGCGAACCCGGTGTTGGCCCCTGCCTCGACGACGACCGCCTCGGGGACGGCGGCCGCGATCCGCTCGGCGCTGCCGTCACCCGAGTCGTTGTCGATGACGACCAGCTCGAGGAGCTCGGACGGCCAGTCCATCTGCTGCAGGTGCTGCAGGCAGGTGATCGTGTCCTCGGCGCCCCGGTAGTTGACCAGGACGACACTGACGACCCCTGTGCGCGGCGCGCCCGGTTCCTTCACTCCGACCCCCTCAGCAGTGCCACGTCGTGGTCGACCATGCGACCCACCAGCTCCTCGAACGTGATCGTCGGCGCCCACCCGAGCTCCTCGCGCAGCCGCGACGCGTCGCCGACGATCTGCGAGGGGTCCGCCGGGCGCACGAACGCCGGATCCACCTCGACATGCGCGCGCCAGTCCTCGATGCCGACCCGGGCGAACGCCGCGGCGACGAACTCACCGACCGAGTGCGCGACCCCCGTGGCCACGACGTAGTCGTCGGCGCTCGCGTGGCGCGCGACCCTCACCATCGCGTCGACGTAGTCGGGTGCCCAGCCCCAGTCGCGGCGGGCGTCGAGGTTGCCCAGCGCGAGCGTGCCACCGCCCTCGTGGGCGATCCGCGCCGCCGCCGCCGTGATCTTGCGCGTGACGAACGCGGTCGGCCGCAGGGGCGACTCGTGGTTGTACAGCACGACGCCCGACACCCCGAGCCCACGACGTCGGTACACGTCGGCCATGAGGTGCGCGTAGGCCTTCGCGGCGCCGTACGGGGACACCGGGCGCACCCGGACCTGCTCGTCCTGCGGCGCCGTCTCAGGCTCGCCGAAGATCTCGGCGCTCGACGCCTGCACCACGCGCACGGCCCGCCCCGACGCCTGCTGGGCCCGGTACGCCGCCTCGTAGACCGCCACCGCCCCCAGGCCCGACACCGCGCCCGTCTCGACGGGGTGCTCCCAGGAGTACGCGACCGAGCTGATGCCTCCGAGGTTGTAGACCTCGTCGGGCCCCACGTCCCTGACCACGGAGGCCAGCAGGGCGGCGTCGGTCAGGTCGCCGACGTGCAGGTGCGTACCCTCGGGCAGCGCGGCGCGCACGACACCCAGGTCGTCCTCGGCGCGCACGAGCCCGTGCACCTCGACGTCCTCGCCACGCAGCCGTCGCGCCAGCAGCGTGCCGTCCTGTCCGGAGATCCCGGTGATCAGAGAGCGCAAGGTCAGCGACCCACCAGCGCAGCCTGCTCCTCGAGGTCGTTGTCGACCATCATCGTCACGAGCCCCTCGAAGTCGACCTTGCGCTGCCAGCCGAGCTTCTCCTGCGCCTTGGCCGGGTCCCCGATGAGCAGGTCGACCTCGGCAGGACGCATGAACCGCGGGTCCTGCTTGACCAGCGGCGCCCAGTCGTCGATCCCCACGTGGCGGAACGCGACGTCGAGCAGCTCGCGGATGGAGTGCGTCTCGCCTGTCGCCACGACGTAGTCGTCGGCCTCGGGCTGCTGCAGCATGCGCCACATGGCCTCGACGTAGTCGCCGGCGAAGCCCCAGTCGCGCTTGGCGTCGAGGTTGCCCAGCGTGATGTCGTCCTGCAGCCCGAGCTTGATGCGCGCGACCGCCTGCGAGACCTTGCGGGTGACGAACTCGGGGCCGCGGCGCGGCGACTCGTGGTTGAACAGGATCCCCGACGAGGCGTGCATCCCGTAGGACTCGCGGTAGTTGATCGTCATGTAGTGGCCGAAGACCTTCGCGACGCCGTACGGCGACCGGGGCCACAGCAAGGTCGACTCGCGCTGCGGAACCTCCTGGACCTTGCCGAACATCTCCGAGGACGACGCCTGGTAGAAGCGGACCTTGGACACGTCGTCGCCCGCGTAGAGGCGGACCGCCTCGAGGATGTTCAGCACACCCTTGCCGGTCACCTCTGAGGTCAGCAGCGCGTTGTCCCACGAGTAGGCAACGAACGAGATCGCACCCAGGTTGTAGACCTCGTCGGGCCGGGCGACGTCCAGCGCACGGATGAGGCTCGACATGTCCGTCAGGTCGCCGGTGACGAGCGTCACACCGGGAACGGTCGCGCGGACCAGGTCGTGCTTGGGGTTGTTCTGCCCCCGGATCAGGCCGAAGACCTCGTACCCCTTGGCGAGCAGCAGCTCGGCGAGGTAGAGGCCGTCCTGGCCGGTGATGCCGGTGATGAGCGCGCGGGGCATGGGAGATCCTCGAATCGGTGTCACGAAGCGCAGGGCGGGTGCCCCGACGCAGCCTACCGACTGCCCCTGTCCGGTGTGACGCCCTGCCGCACCAGAGCCTTGCGGGACAGGCCGACCTATGATCGACCGGTGCCGGACCAACTCCACGTGTCTCCCGCCGCGAACCTCGAGGACGTCGTCCTCGCCCGCGCCCTGGCCGCCGTCCCCTCACCGCGTGCCCTCCTCGTCGGGGACCCGTCGTCCCGGCTCGCCGGTGCACTGCGTGGGCTCCTCGACGCCGGGTGGACCTGCGCGTTCCGCAGCGACGTGGACGCGCCCGTCGACGACAGCGCGGACCGGTCGACGCTGCACGTGGCGCTGCTCACCGACCCGACGGTCCCGGGCAGGACGTCCGAGCTCGTGCGACTCACCCCCTGGGTCGTCGTCGTGGACTCGCCGCTGCTGGGGACGGCCCACGCACCCTGGCAGGACGAGCTCGACGCGGCGGGCTACGGGCTGGCCCACGCCGACGGCCTCAGCCGCTACTACGTCGCCGACGAGCACGAGGACCTGCGCGACGCGCTGTCGTACCCGGCCGGCCCGCGTGACGCGTACGTCACGGAGGAGGTCGTACGCCTGCGCAGGCAGGTCGACGCGCTGACCGACGAGGTCGTGCGCTGGCGTGCGGCCGCCCTCGAGCGGTGGGCTGCCACCCCGCTGCCCGACGTCGTGAACGACACGCACGCGCAGGCGCTCGAGCGGGAGCTGGCAGCCGTGCGCCAGACACTGTCGTGGCGGATCACCGCGCCGCTGCGAGCCGTGCGCGGCAGGGGTGGTCGATGAGCGCGACCGACCCTTCGGTGGTCGCGCTGGCGCAGCGTCTGCGCGCCGGGGCGGAGGCGCTGCTCGACACGCCCGTCGCTCCCCAGGCGGACCCGGCACGTGATGCCGACGCGACCATGTCCGCACTGGTCGACCACCTGCGCACGACCCGCGACGCACGCACCGCCTGGCTCCTGCTGACCGTGACCGCCGGCGCCTTCCCGCGTGCCGACACGGTGCGACGCCTGCTACGCACGGCCGAGCTCGAGGACGCCACGTCGGTGCGGCTCCAGCTCCTCGACGACGCGCACGCCCTGCGGCCCGGGGGAACCGGGGGCTCCCCGCACGTCGTCGTCGAACGCCGCGTGATCGTCGACGTCGACTCGGTCGCACGCTCCGACTTCCACAACGGCATCCAGCGCACCGTCCGCGAGGTCGTGCGGGCCTGGCGCACGCGTGGTCATGACGTCGTGCTGGCCGCGTGGACCGACGGCGCGACCGCGCTGCGTACGCTCGACGAGGACGAGGAGCACCGGACCGCCCGCTGGGGCGACGCACCTGCGGTCCAGGACGAGGCGTCGCACGACGCCGGTCCGACCCTGATCGTGCCGTGGCGCACCACCGTGGTGCTCGGCGAGGTGCCGCTCGCGGACCGCTGCGAACGGCTCGCCCCGCTGGCCGAGCTGTCCGGCAACCGCGTCGTCGGCATCGGCTACGACGCGATCCCGGTCCTGAGCGCCGACCTGCGGCCGCTCGGCGAGCCCAACGGGTACGCCGCGTACCTCACCGTCGTCAAGCACGCCGCCCGCATCGCGGCCATCTCCGCGTCGGCCGGCGAGGAGTTCGCCGGGTTCGTCGACGCGCTCGCCGCACAGGGCCTGTCCGGCCCAGCGGTCGACGTCGTCCCGCTGCCCGCCACCGTGCCCGCCGCGCCCACGGGGTACGCACGCACCGAGCCCGCCCGCCCGGTCGTCGTGAGCCTCGGCCGGCTCGAGCCGCACAAGAACCAGGGCGCGCTGCTGCACGCGGCGATCCGGCTGTGGCGCGAGGGCCTCGACTTCGAGCTGCACCTCGTCGGCGGACCGGGGTGGGACACGTCGCGCGTCGACCGTCAGGTCGAGCGTGCACAGGCCGAGGGACACCCGCTGCTGCGACACACGGGCGTCGGCGACACCGAGCTGTGGACGATGCTGCGGGACGCGTCGTTCACCGTGTTCCTGTCCCTGCACGAGGGGTACGGGCTCCCTGTCGCCGAGTCGATCGCGTGCGGCACACCCGTGCTGACGGCCGCCTACGGCAGCCAGGCGGAGATCGCGGCGGCCGGTGGCTGCCTCACGGTCGACCCACGTGACGACGAGGCCGTGCTGGAGGCGCTGCGCCGCATGCTCACCGAGCCCGGGCTGCTGACGCGGCTGCGCCGCGAGGCGTCCGACGCACCCACGTCGAGCTGGTCGGGCTACGCCGACCGCCTCTGGGACGCCCTGATCGAGGAGGCGCAGCGATGAGGACGCCCTTCCCGCACGTCGTCCGGCGCCGACCGGCCGAGGCTCCGACGCCCGTCCCTGCAGCGACATGGCAGGACCGGCTCGCGCGGCTCGCCGACGCCTGGGGCGGCGGTCAGGACCCCGCCGCCGTCGTCCGCACCCGCCTCGCCGCGGGCGGTTCGAGCCACGTCTGGTGCGCGCTCGCGGTGCTCTCCGGCCGCCTGCCGACTCGTGACGACGTGGTCGACGCCCGGCGCGCAGCCGACCTGGACGGACCTGACGCCGTCCTCGACGCCGCGCGCCGGCTCGCCACCCCGGAGTCCGCCGTCCGACAGGTCGAGCTGCTCGTCGGCGCGACGGTCGTCGACCTGGGCGACCTCGTGCTGTCGCCGCTGCGGACGGGCATCCAGCGCGTCGCGGTCAACGTCGTGCGCAGCTGGACGGCGACACGCGACGTGACGACCGTCGCCTGGACGTCGGGCACGGACGCGATGCGACCCGTCGGGACCGCCGAGCGCGACCGCGCGCTGGCCGACGCGCCCGAGCAGCGCGGATGGACCGTCCCCTCGGACGACCGCGTCGTCGTGCCGTGGCGCTGCACCTACCTGCTGCCCGAGCTCGCGGTGCAGCCGCGACGGTGCGCTGCGCTCGCTGCGCTCGCCGAGCACGGTGGCGGCCGGACCGGCGTCATCGGCTTCGACTGCGTCCCGTTGACCTCGTCCGAGACGACCGCGACAGGGTTCACCGCGGTCTTCGCCCTCAACCTCGCGGCCGTCGCACGCTTCGACGCGGTCGCCTGCATCTCCGACGCCGCAGCGACCGAGTACGCGGGCTGGCGCCGCATGCTGTCCGGCGCCGGACTTCCCGGTCCACGGATCACCACCTGCGCGCTGCCGACCCATGCGCCCGAACCCTCCGCGCAGGACCTGCAGGAGGCGCACGCACGATTCGTCGTCGCGGGGCTCCCGCTCGTGGTGTGCGTCGGCAGCCACGAGCCACGCAAGAACCACGTCGCGGTGCTGCAGGCCGCCGAGATGCTGTGGCGGCGAGGTCTGCGGTTCAGTCTGCTGTTCGTCGGCGGCAACACCTGGAACGGCCAGGACTTCGAGCGCCGGCTGGACGAGCTCCGCGCCGCGGGTCGCCCGGTGGAGTCCGTGTCACGGCTCTCCGACCGTCTGCTGTGGGCGACGTACCGGATCGCCTCGTTCACCGTCTTCCCCTCGCTCAACGAGGGCTTCGGCCTCCCGGTCGCCGAGTCGGTCGACGCGGGCACGCCCGTCGTGACGTCACGGTACGGCTCCATGCGGGAGATCGCGGCCGGTGGCGGCGCGCTGCTCGCCGACCCCCGCGACGACGACGACATCGCCACCCAGATGGCACGGCTGCTGACCGACCGTGAGCTGCACGCGAGCCTCGCCGAGCAGGCGCGCGGGCGCTCCGGGTCGACGTGGGCCGCGTACTCCGACGCGCTCTGGGAGCAGCTCGCCAGCACCCCGGCGGAGGACGCATGACGGGCACGAGACGCACGCGTGCGCAGCGCGGTACTGTCACGGCTCCACGGACGACGCAGGGGCGACGTGAGGATGCGGCCACGGGCCGCGGGCTGGAGAGATGACCATGCGGGCAGTCCTGCGCCGCGGCGCGTCGGCAGTGTGGCCGAACGCCGTCGACGCGCCGCGCCGGCTCCACGAGACGGCCGACGCGACGTCACGCCTCGAGGGCGAGGTCGCCGCGCTGCGCGCCGAGATCGCACGCCTCGCCGACGAGGTCGCCACCACCGAGCAGCCGTACGACGACCGCCTCGACCGGCTGCGTGCGCTCGTCGCCAAGGTCGAGCCGTACCAGCCGCTGTACGGGGTGACGGGCATCATCGAGAACCCTGCTCGCCCGTCGGCCGACCGCGCGGCCGTGATCGCGGCGTCGCTAGGCCACCTGCGCGGCCAGCGCGTGCTCGACATCGGGTCGTCCCTCGGCTACATGTCGTACTACCTGGCGGCGCGCGGTGCCCTCGTCACCGGCTGGGAGGCCAACGCGGACAACGCCGAGGTCGCCCGCCAGGTCGGTGCGGTCAACGGCCTGCCGGTGACCTTCCGGACCGAGCTGCTCGACCTCGAGACGCTCGGCACGCTGCGCGAGGGCGACTTCGACTCCGTGCTCGTGCTGTCCGTCCTGCACCACGTCGTGCACTTCCAGGGCCTCGACGCGGCCCAGAAGATCGTCGAGGGCCTCCTCGACGTCGCCCCCGTCCTCGTGCTCGAGCTCGCGGCCAAGGGCGAGGACCCCGGCCTGTTCTGGGACGCCGCCCAGCCCGAGGACCCGCTCGCGGTCCTCGACCTGGTCCGCGACGAGGTCGAGATCACACGCATCGGCTCGTTCGGCACGCACCTGTCCGCCCACGAGCGCCCCCTCTACCGCATCGCGCGACGCAAGGTGGTCGACGTCGGTGGACGCCTGCTGCCCTACGACGACGTGACGTACGAGGCGTACGCCGGCTCCCCTGTCGCGGAGGGTCCGTGGCGGCGTCGCTACCTGCACCACCGTGACCACGTCGTGAAGGAGTACGCGTTCTCGCCGCAAGCCCCTGACAACTGGAGCCAGATCGTCGGCGAGCTCTACGTGCACTCGGTCCTCGGCACACGGGCGCCGCTGCACCACGGCATGCGTCTGATCGGGGCAGACCTCGGGACGGAACGTGCGCGCATCGCGCTCGCGCGCACCCCCGGGCGCCTCCTGTCGGACGTCGCACCGCTACCGCCCGACGAGCTCGCGCGCGTGGCCGGCGACGTCCTGACGACGTTGCGCGACCTCGCGGCGGCCGGTCTCCACCACAACGACGTGCGCTCGTGGAACGTCCTGGTCGGGGACGACGGCGGCGGTTGGCTGCTGGACTACGGCCGCGCGTCGCACGATGCGTACGAGGACGACGTGGTCGCCCTGGCGCACGCGCTGCTCGCGGGCTCATGCGGCGGGCGCGAGGGCCCGCAGGAGCGCAAGACCGAGCTGCCGGACCTGACGTCGTTGGAGAGCACCGCGCTGGGCCCGCTCGTGTCCGCGCTGCGCGACGGCGAGCGCGACCCAAGCGTCCTGGCCGGCCTCGTACCGTCCTCACCGGCCCCGTGAGCACGGTCAGGGACCCGGACCGTCCGCCGGAGCAACGCGGGTAGGCTGTCCGGGCCGCACGCCCGGGCACGAGATCCGGCCAGGACCGGCGACCATCACCCCACCCAGCCGACGCGGGAGCACGACGACGCATGACTTCAGCCGCTGACGACCGCGCACGCCGCCTCGCAGACGAACCGTTCCGCTCGACGTCGTCGCTCGACCGCGGCCCGGCGGGCGGCCTCGTGCGGCAGGTCCGCGACATCTGGCGGCGGCGCGAGCTCCTCGACATGCTGATCCGCCGGGAGCTCAAGGCGCGTTACAAGGACTCGACGCTCGGCTTCGTGTGGAGCCTCATGCGCCCGCTGGCCATGCTGCTCATCTACTACCTGGCTCTCGGCAAGTTCCTCGGGGCCGCGCGCGACATCCCCGACTTCGCCATCTTCATCTACACGGGCCTCACCGCCTGGGGGTTGTTCTCGGAGACGGTCACGACGGCCACCTCGTCGATCGTCAACAACTCCGGTCTGATCAAGAAGGTGTACCTGCCGCGGGAGATCTTCCCGATCGCCAGCCTCGGGTCGTCGCTCTTCAACTTCGCCATCCAGCTGGTGATCCTCACGGCCGCGACCGTGGTCGTCGGCGCGTTCCCGACCGGCAGCCGGTGGGTCTACCTGCCCCTCGCACTCGCCGTGATCGTCGTCTGGGCGTTGGCATGGTCACTGCTGCTGTCCGCGGTCAACGTGTTCCTGCGGGACGTGCAGTACCTCGTCGAGATCGCACTGATGATCGCTTTCTGGCTGTCCCCGATCGTCTACTCGTGGGCGCTCGTCGACGGTGAGCTCGACTCGGCCGTGCTCAAGCAGATCTTCCTGGCGAACCCCGTGACGCTCGCGGTCATCGGGTTCCAGCAGACCTTCTGGGTCTCCGGAGACTCGCAGCTCGTCCCTCCCCACCTCGAGGCGAGCCTGTGGATCGCGCTCGGTGTCGGGGCCGTCTTCGTCTTCGTCGCGCAGCGCGTGTTTGCACGGCTGCAGGGCAACTTCGCGCAGGAGCTGTGATGACCACCACCAACGTCGTCGAGATCGACCGGCTCTCCAAGCGTTTCGTCATCCGTAAGGAGAAGTCGCTCAAGGAACGGGTCGTGAACTTCGGCCGCTCCAACCTCCACAAGGAGGACTTCTGGGCGCTGCGCGACATCGACCTGCACATCGAGACGGGCTCGACCGTCGGCCTGCTCGGGCCCAACGGGTCCGGCAAGAGCACGCTGCTGAAGATGATCGGCGGCATCCTGCAGCCGACGAGCGGCAGCGTCCGCACACGCGGCCGCATGGCGGCACTGCTCGAGCTCGGTGCGGGGTTCCACCCCGACCTCACCGGGCGCGAGAACGTGTACCTCAACGCGTCCATCCTGGGGCTGAGCAAGGCGCAGACGGACTCGTACTTCGACTCGATCATCGACTTCTCGGGGATCGCCCCGTTCATCGACACCCAGGTGAAGTTCTACTCGTCGGGCATGTACATGCGCCTGGCGTTCGCCGTGGCCGTGCACGTCGACCCCGACGTGCTCCTGGTCGACGAGGTCCTCGCCGTCGGTGACGAGCCGTTCCAGCGCAAGTGCATGGACCGCATCCGCGAGTTCCAGGCCGAGGGCCGCACGATCATCCTCGTGTCGCACTCCCTGGGCCAGGTGGGCGAGCTGTGCGACCGCGCGATCGTGCTCAACCACGGCGAGGTCGTCGCTGACGACGTGCCCGAGATCGCGCTGCGCGCGCTGCGTGAGGAGTTCGAGGTCGTCCGACAGGAGCAGGAGCAGGCCGCCGCGCCGGTCGCACCCCCCGTGGCGACCGTCGAGCGGGTCGAGCTGCTCGACGCGCACGGCACCCCGCTCGAGGAGATCGCGTCAGGTGACACGTTGCGGGTCGCCGTGACGTTCACGAGCGCCCAGCCCTTGGAGGACTGGCGCGCCGGCATCCGGATCGAGACCGCCCTCGCGCAGGTCGTCTTCGGCACCAACACGGTGTACTCCGGTGTCGACCTCCCCGTGCTGACGGGCGAGCGCACGGTCGTGTTCACCGTGCCGCAGGCACCGCTCGCGGCCGGTCAGTACTACGTGGCCGGCGCGATCGGCCACCGCGACGGCACCCCGATCCACCAGGTGCCCCAGGGCGCCATGTTCACGGTGACCTCACCGGTCCAGACGCTCGGGGTCGTCGACCTGCAGCCGCTCATCACCACGACCTGACCGCTCGCCGGCCGGGTCTGTGACACGGGACGCGGCCGGCGGCGCGTCATCCGAACGTCGCGACCGCGAGGTTCCGGTACTCGAGCGAACCGGCGATGCCCTCGCGCACGGCGCCCTCGCCCTGCCGCAGCAGGACCCCGGCCCAGGTCGCCAGTCCCGACGAGTCCGGCGCACGATCGAGGAACACCCCGTAGTACTCCCCCGCCCGGATCCGGGCAGCCTCGTTCGAGAACCAGATGCGGTTCACGACGGCCTCGCGCCCCGAGGCGCGCAGCTGTGCGACCCAGTGCGCGAGGTCTCCGGCACTCGGATCCCGGTTCAGCGCCGTCCGGTAGAGCCGCCGGACGTAGCCCTCGTCGGTACGTCCCGAGAGGTTGAAGTACTCCTGCGACGCGTAGAACTGCAGCCGCACGTCGTCGACCGTCGCGTGGCCGGCAGCGATCCTCTCCAACCACGACTGCATCCCGGCCGCCTCGGGCTCGCGCCCCAGGACCTGGACGTACGCCTGCCGGATCCGCAGACGCCGGTACTCGAGGCTCGACGTCAGCGTGCGCACCAGCTCAGGCTGCGGCGTCCCCTGGTCGAGCCGGGCGGTCCACGTGGCGAGGCCCGTCGCATCGACATCACGTCCGAGCAGGTCACGGTAGAGCTTGCGCACGACCGCCTGCGTCGCGCCCGAGGACGTCGTCGCGATCGTGAACCAGTCGCTGCGCAGACCGAGCGCCGATCGGACCTGCGCGCCGGTGAACGTGCGCTGGGCACCGCCCGCGGTCGTCACGACGACAGATGTCACCCGCCCGCCGTCGGCGCCCAGGCCGTTGCGCCCGGTGACTGCGATCCCGGTGATCGTCCCCGTCCCGAGCTTCGACGCGAGAGCCGTGAACGACAGCGGCACGCTCCAGCTTCGGCTCGGGTTCGACGACGTCGCGTCCCCGAGGTCCTGCACAGCAGGGAAGGCACCGCCTGCGGTCCACCCCCCGGTCGACGAGCTGAACTCCGTCCGGGCGATCGCGTTCGTCGCCGTGCTGCGGCGCACCTGACCGCTCGTCTCGCCGACCGCCTGCGACGTCGAGACCTGCTCGATCCAGGTGATACCGGCTCCGTCCGGCCAGGTGTAGGCGCCTCGGTACACCTGGCACGAGGTCGTGTCGCAGATCGCGCTCGTGTCCCCCGACATCGCGTACGAGCGCGCTGCCACCGCCTGCGCCTTGAGCGCGTGCATCCCCCGCCCGCCGCCGGCCGACCCCCAGGAGGCCGGAGACTCGCTGGGCACGACGCTGGCCAGGTAGCTGTCGACCGGCAGCCGGTTGACCGTCGTCTGGGTCGCACCGCTCGCCTGCACGACGACCGAGCCGCGCAGACCTGTCGTCCTGCCCACCTCGCACAGGCGCAGCAGAGCCTCGGCCGAGCTGGGCGCCGCGGTCGTCGTGACCTGCACGCCCGCGCCCTTCCCACTCGTCCACGCCGACCACGGGCCGGCGCACGACGGGCCACGCAGCACCGAGTAGGTCCCGTTCGCCTCACGCCGGACCAGCACCGCGGCGGTGCCCGCCGCCTGGCCGTCGACCGTCAGACCGGGTGCCGTGAGGATCGTGTCCTTCCCGTCGAGCCGGGTGATCCGCACACCGATCACGGGGTTGCCGGCGTCGCCCGCCAGACGAGTGCCGCCGTAGTAGTGGTCGAGGATCTGCTGGTAGCCCCAGCCGTGGTCGACGGCATACCCGAGGGCGCCGTACTGACCCATCCCACGACCGTGCCCGTACCCCCGTCCGTTGAAGACCGCCTGCCCGTCGGCCGCGGAGGCCGCCGTGCTCGTGGCAGGCAGCAGCGTCAACGCCAGGGCGAGCGCGAGCAGGACCGACGTCGCGCGGCGGGGCGCCGCCGCAAGGCGCCCGTCCGGGCAGGCAGTGGTACGCATGGGGTCAGTGTGACCGCCGCGACGACGGCACTGGAACCCTGCCGCGCCGCACCGTCCCGATTACGTCGGTTCGTCCGACGTACCGCCGAGACGACTCATCCGTAGCGACGCTGCGCCTGCTGGTAGTACTCGAGGCTGTCGACGATGTGGTCGCGGAGCCGGTCCTCGCCCTCGTTGATGAGCGGCGGGGTCCAGGAGAGCTTGCCTGACATGTCCGCCGACCGCTGCAGGTAGCGCTGGTAGAACGCGTCGATGCGCACGTACGCGCTCTCGCGCGACTGCCAGATCCCGGACATGACGACGCTGCGGCCACGCTGGGCGATCTGACGGACCCAGTGGTCCACCTCGTTGGGTGAGGCCGCCCGCTTGAGCACCTTCTGGTACAGCGCACGGACGTACCCTGCGTCGGTGCCCCCGGAGAGGTTGTAGAACTCCTGGCTGTGCAGCAGGTGGATGCGCAGGTCCTCCGTACGCACGTCACCCGTCGCGATGCGCTGCGTCCAGTGCTGGAACCCGGACGCGTCGGGCGCCCGCCCCAGGATCTCCTGGTAGTCCAGCCGCACGGTGGTCTGCGCGTACTCCGAGCTGCGCACGAGGTTGCGCGCGACACCGCCGGGCGACTCCCCCGCGGCGAGCCGGGCCGACCAGGTCGACAGGCCTCCGGAGTCGACCGACCGGCCGAACACGTCCTGGTACAGCTTCTTGACGACCGCCTCGTACTCACCGGTGCGCATCGTGCTGGCCGTCCGCCAGGCCACCTCCCGCACGTTGCCGAGCGTCGCGTAGCCGCCGTTGCCGGGGCACGTCGTGTAGGCGGTGTCCCGGTGCCCGAACACGCGCGGCAGCGACACCCACTGGTCCTTGAACCTCGAGTTGTCGCCGTTGCCCGTGTAGTAGGACATCGAGCCACGCGGGTCGAGCCCGTACGCGCCGAGCCTCCAGCCGATGATGCGCCCCACCGCGTCCTGCGTGGCCGCGGAAGGCGTCGTGCCGGTGTAGTCACCGAGCATCGACACGCCGACCGTGCCCGTGTTGAACCCGCCCGCGTGCACGCCCACGACCGGCTGCGTCATACCGTTGGCGCGCCCCTCGTAGATGTTTCCCCACTTGTCGACGAGGAAGTTGTAGCCGACGTCGCACCAGCCACGACCGTCGATGTGGTACGCCTGGATGTTCCTGAGCTGCTGCATCGCGCCGGCGACCGAGTCGTAGCCGTTGGTCGTCGCGGTGTGGTGCACGACCGCCCCGACGAGCCCCGAGGCGACGTCGGGCGCGCATGCCTGGTTGCGCGCACCCCAGGCGGCACGCGAGATGACGGTCGGCTGGGCGGCCGCTGCGACAGTGCCGCCGGCCGCCGCTCCCACGACGCCACCGAACACGGAACCCGAGGACGTGAGCGCCGCGCTCGGCACGGTACCGACGCCGGCACCCGTGACGTCACCCGCCTCGTCCGAGCCGGCGTCCGCGGCCTGCGCAGGCTCCTGGTCGAGAGGGGCGTCACCGACCAGCGCGACCTTCACGCCGTCGAGTGCAGCGGCGTCCGCGTCCGACGCGAACGAGAGCTGCACCGCGTCGACCTCACCGACCCACACGGCGTCGGTCCCACCGCGCGGCGCGTTCGCCGCGTCGGCGGACCCCTCGTCGGGTGCGTCATCGGCGACCGGCAGATCGGTCCACGCGGACCACGCACCGTCGTTCAGCGTCCTGACCGCAGGCGCGAGCAGCTCGCCATCTGCACCCTCCGGCCAGGTGACCCCGATGGTCTGCGTACCCGAGGCGTCGACGGGTGGCGTGCTGACGCGCTCGCCGTCCGCGGCCCGGTCCGCCACGAGCGGCTCGTCGACGGGCGGCACGACGGGTTCGTCGCCCGCCGGCCCCGTGCCGTCGAGCGTGCGCGCGGAACCATCCGGGTCACCCACGTCCGTGCTTGCCTCGTCGGTCGGCTCCGCCCCCTCACCGTCGGGTGCGATGACGACGTCGACCTGTGCGACGACCGCCGGCGCCGTGCCGTCAGAGGCGTTCGCCGCGGCGGCGGGGACCGACGCCGCGGACACACCGCTGCTCGGCACAGGTGCGCCGAGCGCTGGCGTCGCCGACAACGCCGTCACGAGCACAGCGCTCAGGAAGATGCGCACGACAGGCCCCCGCTCTCGACACCACTCGGTCCCGGGAAGCGTGCGTCCGCGCCCGCGCATGGTCAAGCGGCCGCGCGGGCGCGGGATGATACGTCCGGATTCGTCCCCCGCTATGCAGCGCTGAGGTCGGTACTGTGGGACACCCATCCCCGCAACGGAGGAGATCGTCGTGCGCTTGCTCGTCACCGGCGGAGCCGGCTTCATCGGCTCCAACTTCGTGCACCAGACGGTGCGCGAGCGTCCCGACGTGCACGTCACGGTGCTCGACGCACTGACGTACGCCGGGGACGAGCGCAGCCTGGACCCGGTCGAGGACCGCGTCACGTTCGCCAAGGGCGACATCGCCGACCCGGACGTCGTCGACCGCCTCGTCAAGGACGTGGACCTGGTCGTGCACTTCGCTGCCGAGTCGCACAACGACAACTCGCTGCACGACCCGTGGCCGTTCGTGCGTACCAACGTCATCGGCACCTACCAGCTGCTCGAGGCCGTGCGCCGGTACGACGTGCGCTACCACCACGTCTCGACCGACGAGGTCTACGGCGACCTCGAGCTCGACGACCCGGCGAAGTTCACGCCGGACACGCCGTACAACCCGTCGAGCCCGTACTCGTCGACCAAGGCGTCCTCGGACCTGCTCGTGCGGGCGTGGGCACGCAGCTTCGGCGTGCGCGCGACGATCTCGAACTGCTCGAACAACTACGGGCCGTACCAGCACGTGGAGAAGTTCATCCCGCGGCAGATCACGAACCTGCTCGACGGCGTGCGGCCCAAGCTGTACGGCACGGGCGAGAACGTGCGTGACTGGATCCACGTCGAGGACCACAACAGCGCCGTGTGGCGGATCATCGAGGACGGCCGGCTCGGCGAGACGTACCTCATCGGTGCCGACGGCGAGAAGGACAACAAGACCGTCATCGAGCTGATCCTCGAGCTCATGGGGCAGCCCGCCGACGCGTACGACCACGTCAACGACCGCCCGGGGCACGACCTGCGGTACGCCATCGACGCGACCAAGCTGCGCACCGAGCTCGGCTGGGAGCCCCAGTACACGACGTTCCGCGACGGGCTCGCGGCGACGATCGACTGGTACCGCGCGAACGAGGCGTGGTGGCGGCCGCAGAAGGACGCGACCGAGGCGAAGTACGCCGTCCTGGGGCGCTGACCTCCACAGATCCTCCACGACGCGGCTGCGTCACTCCCCCGCATCCTGCCGTCGCCTCTCCTACGATCGGTGCGTGACCACCCGCCACGCCGCCCCGCGGCGCCTGCGTGCGCCTCAGCACGCCCGGACCCAGCACAGCCACCGCGTGCTGCGCGCAGTGGCCCTGGGCGTGACGAGCGTCGTCGTGTTCGGCGTCGCGGGTGGCGCCGCGTTCGCGGCACGGCTGACGAGCAACGTCAACGACCTCGACCTGGGTAACCTCGTCGCGGCCCCGCCGACGCCGTCGCAGGCCCCGGACCCCACCGATGCGCACGCCGGGCAGGCGGTCAACGTCCTGGTCCTCGGCTCCGACCAGCGCGACGGCGCCAACGCGGAGATCGGCGGCGAGGAGGAGGGGATGCGCTCGGACACGACTCTGCTCATGCACGTGTCCGCGGACCGCACGCGCATCGAGGTGGTCTCGATCCCGCGCGACTCGCTCGTGGAGATCCCGTCCTGCACGCTGACGAACGGCAAGACGACGCGCGCGCAGAGCAAGGCGATGTTCAACTCCGCGTTCGCGATCGGCTGGGACTACGGCGGCGACCTCGAGTCCGCGGCCGCCTGCACCGTGAACACGGTGCAGGCCAACACCGGCATCCCGATCAGCAACGTCGTGGTCGTCGACTTCGCGGGGTTCCAGAGCATGATCAACGCGATCGGCGGGGTCACGATGTGCGTGGCCGAGGACGTGTACGACAAGTACACGGGCCTGAACCTGACGGCCGGCGAGCACCGGCTCGACGGGGTCACCGCGCTGCAGTACGCCCGCGCACGGCACGGCACGTCCTTCGACGGCTCGGACACAGCACGTGCGGGGCGTCAGCAGCTCCTGGTCTCCAAGGTCGCCAACGAGGTGCTGTCGAAGAACCTGCTCACGGACGGCGCCCAGCTCGTCCAGTTCCTCAGCGCCGCGACGCAGTCCGTCACCACGAACCTGTCCGTCGTCGACCTCACCGGCCTCGCCTTCAGCCTGCGCAGCATCGACCGTGCCAACATCGTCTTCATGACGATCCCGTGGGCACCGGCGCACAGCGACGCCAACCGCGTCGAGTGGACCTCCGAGGCCGACACGATCTGGGCCAACATCGCGTCCGACGTGCCGATGCTGGGTCAGCCCGAGCCGACGGAGCCCGAGGCTCCCGCAGCCACGACCGATCCCGCTGCGACGACCGACCCGGCCGCAACGACCGACCCCGCGACCCCGGACGACTCCACCGACCCGGCAGCGACCACCGAGCCCGAGCCGGTCAAGACCCCCGGCGTCGACGCGTTCTCCGCCGCGGACACGACGACCGAGGGCTGCTGAGCCGCGGTGCCGAGCCGCAGGGACACCCCGCCGCCGAGCTTCTCACCGGACGGGTCGCGCCCCCGTCCGGGCACCGAGGACGCACGGGTCGTCGGTGGTCCGGCAGCACGTCCCGCGGCACCCCGTCGGCCCGCACCACCGCAGCGCACCACAGCTCCGCGACGCACGACGGCCACACCCCGCGCGACCGATGCCTCGGATCCGCGGTCGTCGGGCACGGGCGACACCGGTGCCGCACGCACCCCCGAGCCGCGTGCGGCCCGCCCCGAGCGTGCGTCGACGCGCGGCGCCGGAACCACACCCCCGCGCGGCACCCGGGGCGACGCCACGCCTGCCACCGCCGCGGCGCCCGCGTCCTTCGCACCGAGCGCGTCACGTGCTGCGTCCTCGACCCAGGGGACGACCGCGCGGACCGTCGTCGGACGTGGCGACGCGCCACGCACCGTCCCGCCACGCGACGTCTCGCAGCAGCGCAGCACCCCGCAGCGCAGCAC